>NZ_JBFACT010000014.1:0-170908 GCF_040640995.1 Amycolatopsis sp. NPDC021455
CCTTCGAGGACGCCGTCTCATTTTAGTCCTCGCAGGACAAGCGCCCGAAGCGTTCCTCGGAGGTCCCAGCCATGAAGGAAGGTAGTCCTATCAGCGCCCGGGTGGTGGCCGCGCAGGAGGCGCGCGACCTGTGGCTGAGCGGGCGGGCGCCGGTGCTGCTGTTCGCGTTCAGCCTGCTGGTCAGCGCGATCACCTACTTCACCGCGATCGACCAGACGCTGAACTTCCTGGAGCACAAGGAAGCCGTGAACTTCACGCTGCAGATCGCGGTCGGCGTCGGTGTCCTCGTGACGCTGGTGGTCAGTGCCGACGGCATCAGCGGCGAACGCGAACGCGGCACGCTCGAATGCCTGCTGCTCACCCCGGTCCCGCGGCGCTCGATCGTGCTGGGCAAGCTCGTCGCCGCGCTTTCGGTGTGGTTCGGCGCCTTCGTCGTCACCGTGCCCTACATCTGGGTGCTCGGGAATGGCATTTCGCTGGTGGCCGGCGCGCTCGTGCTCGCCCTGACCGTCGGCACCGTCCTCGCCGCCGGGCTGGCCGCGGCCGGCCTGCTGATCAGCTCGGTGTCCGGCAGCAACAAGGCCAGCCTGGCGATCAGCCTGTTCGTGCTGCTCGCCCTGTTCGCGCCGACGCAGCTGCCCGGCGGGCTGCCGCGCGGCTGGTTCTTCGACGTGCTGACCCGCGCCAACCCCGTCGCGTCCGGGCTGCACTACGTCGGCCTGGTGCTGGTGGGCGGGCACGCGTGGACGCGCGATCTCGGCTACCTCGTGTCCCCGGTGGTCCTGCTCGTGCTGGCCACGGCCGTGCTGACCGGGTGGAGCCCGCGGCTGGTCCGGCTGTTCCCGGGGGTGCGCGCGGCATGACGAAGACACTCCTTCTCGTGGTGGGCCTGCTGTTCGCGCTGGCCTCGCCCGCGGCCGCCGCCGACGTCGGCTTCGACCGGGCCGCCGTCGCGATGTCGGTCGGCGAACGGGTGACGCTCACCAGCAAGGTCGGCAACCCCGGCGCCGGGCCCAGCGGGCAGATCCTCGCCCACCTCAACGTCGTCAGCCTCACCGACAGCGTGTACGTCGACCCGGAGGACTGGTCGTCGGAGCGCAGCCAGGTCATCGAGGACCTCGGGCCCGGCGAAACCCGGACGTTGAGCTGGTCGATCCAGGCCGTCGACGTGGGCAGCTTCGCCGTCTACGTCGTGCTGATTCCCGACGCCGGCCGGGGTCCCCTCGTGGTCAGCCCGCCGGTGCACCTGGACGTCGCCGGAAAACGGACACTCGACGCCGGCGGCGCGCTGCCGGTGGTGCTCGTGGTGCCGGTGCTGCTCGGCCTCGGCGCGGGCGCGATCCGGTATCGACAGGCGAGAAACCGCTGATCAGCGCGGTAAACTGGGGGATGCCCGTGGCGCCTTCGGCCGCACGCGTGCTCGTCGTCGAGGACGAGCGCACGGTCGCGGCCGCCCTCGCCGAAGGGCTGCGGCACGACGGGTTCGCCGTCGAGACGGCCGGGGACGGCCTGGTCGCGCTCGACCTCGGCCTGAACGGCCGGTACGACCTGATCGTGCTCGACCTGATGCTGCCCGGGCTCGCCGGGCTCGACGTGTGCACGCGGTGGCGGGCGGCCGGGGTCGGCACGCCGGTGCTGGTGCTGACCGCGCGCGACGGCGAGCAGGACCAGGTGCGGGCGCTGACCCTCGGCGCGGACGACTACCTGCCCAAGCCGTTCTCCTACCGCGTGCTGCTGGCGCGGCTGCGGGCCCTGCTGCGCCGGACCGGGCCGCGGGACGCGATGAGCCTGGTGGCGGGCGACCTCGTCCTCGACCGGGCCGCGCGCACGTGCCGCCGGGGCACGGCGGAGATCGACCTGACACCGCGCGAGTTCGCGCTGCTGGAACTGCTGATGTCCCGGCCGGGCCGGGTCGTGCCGAAGGCGTTCGCCCTGGAACGGGTCTGGGACGGAGTGCTGGCCGCCGGCGAGACGAACGTGCTGGAGGTCTACATCGGCTACCTGCGGCGCAAGGTCGACCTGCCGTTCGGGCGGCACGCGATCGGCACCGTCCGCGGCACCGGCTACCGGCTCGATCCCGATGGCGGATAGGAGATCCGGCACGGTCCGGGTCCGGCTGACCGTGCTGGCGGTGCTCGTCGTGGGGCTCGGCCTGCTGGCCGGCGGCGCGGTCGTCGTCACGCTGGTCCGGCAGAACCTCACGGCCAACGCCGAGAACGCGGCGGAGCAGCGGGCCCGCGACACCGCCGCCGAGGTGGCCGCAGCGGGGACCGGACGCGTACCGCTCGGGACGGCCTTGGTCCAGGTCGTCGACCGTGGCGGCCGGGTGGTCGCGGCGGGGACCGCGCTGGCCGGGCGCGGCCCGCTGCTGCCGGGGTGGCCCGACGGTTCGGGACCGGTGATCGTCGAAAACCCGGGCATCGAGGAGGACCACGACTACACGGTCGCGGGCGTGGCGGCGACCGGCTCGCTGGCCGTCTACGCGGCGAGTTCGCTGGACCCGGCCGCCGAAGCGGTGGACGCGACGACGTCGGCGCTGGCGGTCAGCTCACCGGTGCTGCTGGCCGGGATCGCGGCACTGGCGTGGCTGCTGGTGGGCCGGGCGCTGCGGCCGGTGGAGGCGATCCGCCACGAGGTGGCCGGGATCGGCGCCGGCGAGCTGTCCCGGCGGGTGCCCGAACCGGCGACGGCGGACGAGGTCGGCCTGCTCGCCCGGACGATGAACGCGATGCTCGGCCGGCTGCAGTCGTCGGCCGAGCGGCAGTCCCGGTTCGTCGCCGACGCCGCGCACGAGCTGCGGAGCCCGGTGGCGGGCATGCTGGCCCGGCTGGAGGTCGGCCTGGCGCACCCGGACCGCACGGACTGGCCGCGGCTGGCGCGGGACAACCACCAGGAAGCGGCGCGGCTGGCCGCGGTGACGGACGAGCTGCTGGCTTTGTCCAAACTGGACTCTTCTATGTCTGCCACTGGGCCGGTCGACCTGGACGAGCTGGTACTCGCGGAGACCGAGTCGCTGAGCGCACGCGGGAAGGTGCGGGTCGAGCTTTCGCCGTTCACCCCGGCTCGGGTGCCGGGCCGGGCGGGCGAGCTGCGGCGGCTGATCCGCAACCTGCTGGACAACGCCGAGCGGCACGCGACGTCCCGGGTGGTGGTCGGACTGTCCACCGAGGACGGTCACGCGGAGCTGGTGGTGACCGACGACGGCGCGGGCATCCCGGCCGCGGACCGCGAGCGGGTGTTCGCGCGCTTCAGCCGCCTGGACACGGCCCGCACCCGCGACGACGGCGGCGCGGGCCTCGGCCTGGCGATCGTCCGCGAAGTCGCGGCCGGCCACGGCGGGTCCGCCTGGGTGGCCGACTCCCCCGGCGGCGCCGAGGTCCACGTCCGTCTGCCCCGGGAGACCTGAGCGCCCCAATGTGGCGTTCGGTGCGTCCAGCGCACCCAATGTGGCGTTCGGTGCGTTGGACGCAACCAACGCCACATTGGGGCGCTTTGTTGCGGGCTAGGGGCGGCAGCTCACCGAAGGGCGCGGTCGCCGCTGCGCGGCTGCATAAGCCGAGCGGAGGTCGGCGATCACGCGGTCCGGCCGGGTGCGCAGATGGATCGGCAATGTCTGCAGGAAGACGATTCCGGCGGCGGTGTAGCGGGCATTGCGGGCGAGGGTGTCCGAATAACCGTCTCCCTCGCCGTGCCACGTGCGGGAATCGATCTCCCAGGCGAACGCGATGTCATCGCACCAGGCGTCGGGCTTGGCGATGAAAGTACCCCGCTCGTCGAAAACCCGGACGTTCCATTCGGCCGGTGGCAGGCCGGCGAGCTTCCAGATCTCCCAGGCGTCGGCCTCGGCGATCGATTGCGCACCACACAGGATGGCTTGCAGGGCACGGCGAGGCAGTGCCGAGCCGCGTTGGCTGCCAAGCCGGAGTTCCTTGTCGAGTTGATCCGGAGTACAGCGATTGCGTTGCACAGCCTCGGTGAGCAACCCTTGCACGGCATCGAAATCCCGGATCCGGCGTGCCGCGTCCAGGGCGGCGCGATACACCGGTGCAACCGGCAGGCCGCCTCGGGAGATCGGAGCGGGCATCCGGGTCGTGCGTTCGACGAGGACGAAGCCGCTGCTGGTGATCTCCCGCTCGTCCGAAACGAGGATGTGCACGTCACCTGGCTCAGGGAACTGCTCCAACCCGTGTCTTCGCAGCGCCCACAGGCCCGTGAGCATCGCGGTGTCGCCGCCGCGCAGGAGTGCCGCCCGCAAGCGCTGTTCGTCGGTTGGTTCGGTGGAGCGCAACAAGATGATTCCCGGCAGCAGTCTCCGCCATGGGCCGCCGGGCAGGCAGCGTCGATAGATGCTGCTGCGTTGCATGCCGATCTCCTCCAGGTCGGCGGTGCGCACTACGTCCGGATTGGCTTTGTGGCCGACCACCAGTGGGTGTCGGGCCCAGGTCCCCCTCTTCACCTTTCCAGGATCACCACAACGGCCGGCAACAAGCCAGCTCAGGATGTTGCGAACGGTCCGTTGACGCCCTTTCCCGGCCACGATCACCCGTTCGGGACGTCCCGGCTCATGCGCCCCAATGTGGCGTTCGGTGCGTCCAGCGCACCCAATGTGGCGTTCGGTGCGTTGGACGCACCCAACGCCACATTGGGGCGTTTGGGCGCCGCGGGAGAGCGGGAGTCAGGGGCCCTGCAGGGGAGCCGAGTCCTTGTAGACCGGGTGGGTGGCGCGGCCGTGCTCGTCCAGTTTGCGGGTTTCCGCCCGGGCCTTCGCCAGGTCGGCCGGGCTCAGTGTCGTCCGCTCGACCAGGACCAGCGTCTCGCCTTCGGGGTCGCCGACCGCCTCCACCCGGACGTTGCCGATGCCCGGGGCGTACGACTTGCGCTGGACGCCGGAATCCGGGGCCAGGGGGCTGCGCTCGTCCACCACCCGGACCTGGTCGTAGCAGCCCACCGGGACACAGGTCCGGTCGGTCGCCTTGACGTCCTTGGCGCAGTCCAGGAAGTCGACGTCCGGGGACGAGCCCTGCAGCACCTCCGGGGTGCCGATCTGCACCTTCGCCGGGACCTGGATGCCCGCCTCCGCGCGGGAGAGCCCGGCGATCCATGTGCTCGGCGCGCCGGTGAACTTGCCGCCCTGGTACTCCTCCGGGTACTCGCCGAAGTTCCACACGTTGCCGCCGTCGTCCTGGGCGAAGAACGCCAGCTCCGCCTCCGACACCGTGTTCTTGTCGGTGTCGACGTCCCAGGTGACCAGGTTCGGGACGCCGTCGATCACCTTGGTCAGGTCGGTGACCGTGAACGTGATCCGGTGCGGCAGCACGCCGCCGCCGCGGTTGGCGCGGCCTTCCAGGACCATCCGGGTCCCCGGCACGAGCGGCATCCACTGGCTGGTGATCTTCGTCGGCTGGGAGAACACGTGCGGGTCCAGGGCCGGGATGTGCACCGGCCCGCACGTCGGCACCGCGACCGCCGGCTTCACGGTGGCGGAAGTCGAAACCGGCGCCACCCGCGAAGTGGTGGGAGGCGCAGGCGCGGGCGACGACGACGGCGCGGGAGTCCCGCACCCGCCCACCACGAGCAGCGGGACGGCCGCGAGGAGGCTAAACGTGCTGCGGCGCATCGGATTCCTCGATCCCGGCGGGCCGCGAGGCCCGGCCGAAGCGCAGGTACAGGGCAGGCAGGACGAACAGGTTGAGCAGTGTCGAGGTGACCAGGCCGCCGGCGATCACCACGGCCATCGGGTGCTCGATCTCGTGCCCGGGGATGTCCCCGGCGACCACCAGCGGCAGCACCGCGAGCGCCGTCGCCAGCGCGGTCATCACGATCGGCCGCAGCCGTTCGCGGGCCCCGCGCAGCACGAGGTCGAGCCCGAACGGCACGCCCTCCGCCTCTTCCAGGTGGTGGAAGTGGCTGATCATCATGATCCCGTTGCGCGCGGCGATGCCGAAGACGGTGAACAACCCCACGAGCGCACCGAGCGACAGCACCCCGCCGTTGACCAGCGCGGCCAGGATCCCGCCGACGACGGCCATCGGCAGCGCGAAGAACGCGAGCACGGTCATCCGCCAGTTGCGGAACGCCGACTGCAGCAGCAACAGCACCGCGATCGCCGCGCCGATCGCGACGAGCAGGATCCGGTCCTGCGCGGCCTGCCGCTCCTGGTACGTGCCGAGCAGCTCCGCGTGGAACCCCTGCGGGTACTGGATGTCCTTCAGCTTCTGCTCGACGTCGCCGACCACCGCGCCGAGATCCCGCCCGCCCACGTCGGCCAGGACGTCGATGCGGCGCGCGGCGTTCTCGTGGCGGATCGCGTTGGGCACCGGGACGACGGCGACGTCCGCGACGTCACCCAGCTTCACCTGGCCGCCGGACGGCGTGTCCAGCAGCAGGTTCTGCACGTCGGTGACGCTCCGGCGGGTCTGCGGGGTGCTCCACACCTGGACGTCGTAGGTCTTGCCGCCGCGGTAGATGTCGCCGACCTCCTCGCCCGCGACCAGCGTGCCCGCGGCCCGGCGCACGTCACCCGGCTTGAGCCCGTACTTCTGGGCCTCGTCGAGCTTCACCGTCACCTGCAGCTGCGGTTCGTCCTGCTGCAGCTCGACCTTCGCGTCCACAGTGCCCTCGACGCCGGCGATCGCGTTCTTGACCTCTTCCGCCTTGGCGCGCATGGTCTCCAGGTCGGTGCCGAAGATCCGCACGGTGATCGGGTTGCTCGACCCGGTCAGCACCTCCTCGATCCGTTCGGCGAGGTAGGTCTCGACGTTGTGGAACATCCCCGGGTAGCGGTTGACGACGTCCTCGACGGCTTCGAGCGTGCTGTCGTAGTCGACGTCCGGGTCGATGCTGATCCAGTTCTCGCCGAAGTCCACGCCGGCGATCTCCTCGGCGAGGAACGCCTGCCCGATGTGCGAACCGAAGTTCCGCACCCCCGGGATCTCGCGCAGGTCGTGGCTGACGCTCTCGACGATCCGCCGTTCTTCGGCGAGCGACGTGCCCGGCTTCGTGATCCAGTGGATCAGGAACCCGCGTTCCTTGAACTCCGGGAACAGCGACGCCCCCAGCAGCGGGAACACCGCGATCCCGGCGATCAGCAGCACCCCGGCCCCGGCGAACGCGCGCCGCGGATGGCGCACGACCCGGCTCAGCAGGGCCGTGTACCGGGGTTGCAGCCAGCGCACCACCGGCGACTCGCGCCGCTCGAAGTTGCCTCTGCGCAACAGGATCAGGCACAACGCGGGTGTCACGGTCAGCGCCACCGACATCGACGCGAGGATCGCCAGCGCGTAGGCCAGCGCCAAGGGCCGGAAGAACGCCCCCGACAGCCCCGGCAGCAGGATCACCGGCGTCACGGCGGCGACTTCGATCGCCGTCGCGTAGATGATCGCCTTCCGGACTTCCAGCGACGCCGAGAGGATCACCTGCGCGGTCGCCCCGCGCGTGGCGCCCGGATGGCCGGCGCGATGCTGTTTCAGCCGCCGGTACACGTTCTCGACGTCGACGATCGCGTCGTCCACGACGTCGCCGAGCGCGATCACCAGCCCGGCCAGGATCATCGTGTTGATCGTGTAGCCCGCGGCGTCGAGGATCAGCCCGACCGTGATCACCGAGAGCGGGATCGCCACCACGCTGATCAGCGCGGTCCGCCAGTCCCACAGGAACAGGCCCAGCATCAGCACCAGCAGCAGCGCGCCGATGACCATCGACGTCGTCAGGTTGCCCAGTGCCGACTGGATGAACGTCGCCGGCCGGAAGATCGTCGTGTCGATGTCGATGCCGCCCAGACCCGGGCGCATCTCGTCGATCGCCTGCTCGACGCCCTTGTCGATGTCGAGGGAGTTGCCCCACGGGAACTTCTCCACGACGAGCATCAGGCCGGTGCCGTCGTTGATCACCGCGTCGCCGATCAGCGGCGGGTGGTCGCGCACGACGTCGGCGACCTCGCCGAGCCGCACCGGCGCGCCGTTGGTCCGTTCGACGGCGACCTGCGCGAGGTCCTTCGTCGTCACGATCGGCGGGAGGTTCTGCAGGCCGAGGCGCTGGTTCGGGGTGTCGACGAACCCGCCGGTGCCGACGATCGCGCCGTCGGTGAACTGCAGCAGCCCGGAGTCCACCGCGTTCGACGCCGCCTCCATGACCTGGGTGAGCGTGACGCCCTTGTCCTTCAGGCGTTTCGGGTCGACCTGCACCTGCTGCAGGTCCAGCCGCTCGCCCCAGATCGCCACGTTCGCCACGCCGGGGACGCGCAGGATCCGCGACCGCAGCGTCCAGTAGGCGATGTTCGACAGG
Organism: Amycolatopsis sp. NPDC021455; assembly: GCF_040640995.1. NCBI lineage: Bacteria > Bacillati > Actinomycetota > Actinomycetes > Pseudonocardiales > Pseudonocardiaceae > Amycolatopsis > Amycolatopsis sp. NPDC021455. Next base: position 8,284 of record NZ_JBFACT010000014.1, read on the forward strand.
TCGAGCAGGCCGACGGTCTTGGAGCTGACCCCGATGTGCATCGCGCGGCTGGTCGCCGACAGCGGCGGCCGGATCACCGGCGGCGCCGCCCACGTCGGCAGCTGGTGGGCGACGGTGCCGATCCGCTCGGACACCAGTTGCTCGGCGTTGAGGACGTCGGTGCCATCCTTGAAGATCATCTCGATCGACGAGACGCCGGAGACCGACTTGGACCGGATCGTGTCGATGCCCGCGACGCCGTTGAACGCCTGCTCGAGCGGCACGGTGACCAGGCTTTCCACCTCGGTCGCGTTCAGCCCGACGCACAGCGTCTGCACCTCGACGCGCGGCGGCGCGAACTCGGGGAACACGTCCACCGGTGCTTTCTTCAGCTGCAGCGAGCCGAAGAACAGCAGCGCGCCGGCCAGCGCGAGTACCAGGAACCGGCCCTTGAGGCTCGACCCGACGATCCACCGCAGCATCGCACGTCTCCCCAGGTCACTCGCCGATTTCGGCTTCGGCTCCGAACAGTTCCGCCGCGCCGACGGTCACCACGGTCGTGCCGGCGGGCGGGCCGTCGGCGAGCACCACGCGGTCGCCGGTGATCGTGTCGACGACGAGCTTGGCCCGCTTGAAGACCAGCTGCGCCGACGTCGCGAACACGTAGGCGTCGCCCTTCGCGTCGTACAGCAGGGCCGCGTACGGGACGACCTTGCGCGGCACGCCGTCGATGTTCTGCTCGGTGATCGTGCCGGTCTGCAGGCCGATCCGCTCGGCCGCGTCGGCGGTCAGCGTCACCGAGGGGATCTCCCCCTCGGGGACCTGCTCGACGACCGCGGGCGCCTCGTCCGGGCCACCGGCCGACGTCCCGCTCGCGGTCGCGCAGCCGGCCATGGCCAGGCCCGCGGCGATCACGGCGACGCCGGTCCGGACGTGGTTGCTGATACGCATTTCGCTCCTCTCCGCGGACTCAGGCTTGTTCATCCACTGTGGACACTTCGGCTTCCGCCGGCTCCCCGCGCCGGGCCCCGAAGACCAGGTACAGCGCCGGGACGACGAACGCGACGAGGACCGTCGAGGTGACCAGCCCGCCGAGCACGGCCACCGCCATCGGGTGCACGATCTCCAGCCCGGCCGCGGTGCCGAAGAACAGCACCGGCAGGAAGAACAGGCCCAGCGCGGCGGCGGTCGCGACCACGCCGCCGAGTGCCTCGTGCGTGCCGCGCACGACCAGCCCGGGGCCGAACTCCACGCCGTCGTCACGCAGGCGCCGGAAGTGCCGGATCAGCGTGACCGCGCCGCGCGCGGCGACCCCGAGCACCAGCAGCAGGCCCGCCAGGGAGCCGAGCGACAGCCCGCCGTCCACCAGGACGGTCAGCAGCAGCCCGCCGGAGAGCGCGAACGGCAGCGCGACGAACGTGAGCCCGGCCAGGCGCCAGCTCGCGAAGGCGGCCTGCAGCAGGAGGAACACGCCCAGCGCGGCGGCGACCGCGACCGCCAGCAGCATGTTCTGCGCGGCCTGCTGTTCCGCGTGGTCGCCGAGCAGCGCGGCGTGGTACTCGAGCGGGAACTGGACGTCCTTGAGCCGGCTCTGCACGTCGGCGGACACGTCGCTCACCGACCGCCCGGACACCGACGCCGTGACGTCGATCCGCCGCGAGACGTCCTCGCGCTTGATCACCGTCGGCTTCGACCCGATGGTCACGTTGGCGACGTCGCCGAGCCGCACGTGCCCGCCGCTCGGGGTGTCGAGCACGAGGTCGCGCACGCTGGAGAGGCTGCTGCGGGTGGCGGGCGTGCCGCGCACTACGACCTCGAAGATCTTCTGGCCCTCGTACAGGCTGCCGACCTCGGTGCCGTTCACCAGCGTCGCCGCCTCGCGCCGGACGTCACCCGGCTTGATCCCGACGCGCGCCGCCGCGGCGAGGTCGACGTCGACGAGCATCGTCGGTTCCTCGTCCTGGGTCTCGATCCGCGGGCCGACGATGCCGGAGACGCCGCCGAGCAGCGCGCGGACCTCGTCGGCCTTGCGGTGCAGGATGTCGATGTCCTGGCCGTAGAGCCGGACCGTAACGTCGTTGCTGTCGGTCGCGAGGATCTCCGCCGCGCGGCTCTCGCCGTAGGTCTGGACCTGGCTCTTCATGCCGGGGTAACGGCTCACGGCGTGGCGGACCGACGCGAGCGTCGCGTCGTAGTCGGCGCCGGGTTCGAGGGTGAGCCACAGCTGGCTGGAGTTCGTCCCGACCACCTGGTCGGCCAGCACCGCGCGGCCGACCTGCACGGCGACGTTCCGCACGCCGCCGATCCGCTTCAGCTCCTCGCCCGCGCGCCCGCTGATGCGGTTCATCTCCGGCAGGGAGGTCCCGGCCGGGCCGTTGAACTGGACCAGCACGTCCGGGTCCTTCGCGGCCGGGACGAGCGAGCGCGAGACCAGCGGGAACAGGCCGATCCCGGCGACCACGACGACCAGCGCGCCGATCAGGATCGGGCGGGGGCGGCCGAGCGCGCGCGAGAGGAAAGCTGCTTCCCGCACGGTCCGCCGCGGCGCCGGCCGGAGCAGCAGCATCCCGAGCACCGGGGTCAGGGTCAGCGCGACCACCAGCGACGCCAGCACGGCGGCGCCGTAGGCCAGCACCAGCGGGAGGTAGAACGTGCGGGCCTGGCCGTCGAGGAAGAACACCGGGACGGCGGCCAGCAGCGCGATCGCCGTCGCGAAGACCGCCGAGTTCCGCGCGGCCAGGCTCGCTTCCACGACCAGCTCGGCTCGCGACTTCCCGTCGTCGCCGAGGCCCAGCCGGATCTCGCGCAGGCCGGTCAGGACGTCGTCGACGACCAGCCCGGCCGCGGCCACCAGCCCGGCGACCGTGAGCAGGTTGACCGTGGCGGCTGCCGCAGTGAACAGGCTCAGCACGAGCCAGCCGGCCGCCAGGGACAGCACGAGCGAGATCGCGCCGGCCAGCACGCCCCGCCACGAGCGCAGCGTCAGCGCGAACACGGCCAGCAGCAGGATCCCGCCGATCAGCAGCCACAGCCCGACGTTGCCGATCGCCGAATCGAGGAAGGTCGCCGGCCGGAACACGCCGGTGTCGACGTCGACACCCTGCAGGCCGGGGCCCAGGTCGCCGATCGCTTCGTCGAGCCCGCGGGTGACGGCGAGGGTGTCGGCACCGGGGAACTTCTCGACGACCAGGACGAGACTCGGTCCACTGTGGACGGCGGCGTCGCCGATCAGCGGCTGGTGGTCCTTGACCACGGTGGTGACGTCGCCGAGCTTGACGATGCGGTTGGGCGTGTCTTCGACGGTGACCTTCGCCAGGTCCTCGGCCGAGGAGATCGGCGACACGTGCTGGATGCCGAGCCGCTGGTTGTCCGTGTCGAAGAAGCCGCCGGAGCCCGGCGTCGACGCTTCGAGGAAGCTCAACGGCGAAACCCACATCGCGTTGCCCGCGGTCTGCAGCACCTGCGCGACCGAGATGTCGGAGGCGGCCAGCTTCTTGGGATCGACCTGGACCTGCAGCTGCTGGTCGCGCTGGCCCCAGATCGACACGTTCGCCACGCCGGGCACGCCCATCAGGCGCGGCTTGATCGTCCACCGGGCGAGCACGGACGTGTCGATCAGCGACAGCGTCTTCGGGGTCAGGCCGATCATCATCACGCGGCTGGACGACGACAGCGGCTCCAGCATGATCGGCGGCTTCGACACGTTCGGCAGGGCCTTGGCCTGCGTGATGCGTTCCTGCACGACCTGGCGTGCCTTCAGCGGATCGGTGCCGGGCTCGAACACCAGCGTCAGCGAGGACAGCCCGGGCAGCGACTCCGAGCGGATCGTCTTGAGCCACGCGACGCCGTTGAGCAGGTCGGCCTCCAGCGGCACGGTGATCAGCTGCTCGATCTCGGCCGCCGACAGTCCCAGCGCCTCGGTCTGCACCTCGACCGAGGTGGGCGAGAACTCCGGCAGCGCGTCCAGCGACGCGGCCCGCAGCTGCGTGAAGCCGAAGGCCAGCACCGCGACGGCCGCGACGATCACCAGCAGCCGCAGCTTCACGCTCTGAGCGACGATCCAGCGCGTCATGGCAGGGCCCCTCCCGCACGATTGGCCTTCAATTGCGCCATCGCGGCGGGCACGGCCGCATCGTCAAAGTTGAGGAAAGCCCGTTCGTTACCTGGTGTCCCGGCCGGCTTCGTTGAGCACCGCGACCGCGGCCAGCTGCGAGCGGACGTCGAGCTTCGCCAGGATGGACCGGATCTGCGCGCGCACGGTGGTCAGCGAGACGGCGAACTCCGCGGCGACGTCGGCGGCGGCGTGCCCGGCGGCGAGCCGGGTGAGCACCAGCCGTTCGCGGGCGGACAGCCGGGCCAGTCCCTGCCGGAGCTGCTCGTGGCGCAGGTGCGCCGACAGGTGCAGCCGCACGAGCTCGTCGCGGACGGCGGGCGCGAGCACCTCGCGGCCGTCCGCCGCGTCGGCGACCACCGCCACCAGCCGCTCGAACGGCTCCCGCTTGCCGACCCAGCCGATCGCGCCACGGGCGACCGCCGCGGCGATCGGGCGGCGGTCCTGGCAGGCGGTGACGACGAGCACCGCCCAGCCGCCGTCGCGCAGCGGGTCGATCAGCTCCAGCCCGGACGTGTCGCCGAGGTCGAGGTCCAGCAGCGCGAGCCCGGGCGGGTGCTTTCGCACTTCGGCCAGGATCCCGGCCCGGTCCGTCACCGGGATCCGCGCGGCGTCGACCCGCTCGGCACGCAACGCCACCACCAGGGCGGTGCTGACGAGCGGATGATCGTCGATGACCACGACCGGACGGCGGACCATGGTCAGACGACCTGCGGTGACCCGATGCGGACGGGACTGCCCCGCGGCGCCGGGACGTCCGCCACGGCGGGCAGGCGGACCTCGACGGTGCAGCCCGGGCCGGGCGGGCCGAGCCACAGGTGCCCGCCGTGTTCGGCGAGCAGCCGGGTGCAGACGCTCAGGCCGATCCCCGGTTCCGGCCGGCCTTCACCGGGCAGGCCGGGCCCGTCGTCGGCGACGGTGATGGTCACGCGGTCACCGTCCGCCGCGGCGGCGACGCGCACGCGGCTGCCGGGCGCGTGGCGGTCGCAGTTGGCCAGCAGGTTCGTCAGCACCTGGGTCAGCGCGTGGGCGGGCATGGCCACTTTCAGGCACGGCGGCACGTCGAGCTCGACGCGTTCGCCGCGGGCGCACCGCAGTGCCACGAGCCGGGTGAGCACGGGCCGCAGCACGGTGTCGCCGTCCTGCTCGTCGGGGCGGCCGCCGAGCAGCTCGCCGACCCGCGCGAGCTCGGCGCGCATGGCGGACGCGAGCTCGGCCCGTTCCCCGCGGTCGAGGGTTTCCGGGCCGGCCCCGAGCAGGTAACCGACCCCGGACAGTCCGGAAAGGACGTTCCGGATCTCGTGTTCGCGTTCGGCGACGTTTTGCACGGCCCGCAGCGCGCCGGCGACCGGGCGGGCCAGCACGACCAGCACCACGACGAGCCCGAGCAGGCGCAGGCCGCCGAGCTCCAGTTCGGGCGAGGACGGGAATTCGGGGACGCCGGTGAACGCCTCGAGGTGGGCGAGCGCGACCAGGGAGAGGCCGATCCCGATCCGCCAGGTAGCGGGCTCGGCGCGAGCGGTCCCGGCGGCGACGAACCCGGCGGCGACGAGCCACCAGCCACCGACGACGATCACGTGCGCGGCCACCGGCGCGCCTTGGGAGAGGGCGACCACGGTGCCCGCGGCGAGGAGTGAGCCGGCGAGGGCTTTGGGGCGGCGCAGCCGGGTCGAGACGGGCAGCGCGGTCGCGGCGAGCGCGAGGAAGCAGCAGCCGGCCGCGAACCGCGCGATCGTCATCGCCGGGCCGGGCACGCCGACCACGCCGGCGGGGATGACGACCAGGCCGTAGAAGGCCAAGGGGGCGGCCAGGCGGCGGTGGCCGGTCTCGGCGGGGCTACGGCGGCCGGCTGCGGCCGGGTTCCCGTGCCCGGCCTCCGCCGAGTTCCGGCGACCGGCCACGGCAGGCTTCCAACGCCCGGCGAGAGCACGCTTCCAGCGCCCGACCTCCGCCGGATCCCGGCGACGGGCCTCGGTTGGAGCCTGGCGGGCCGCCTCAGCAAGGCTCCAGCGCCCCGCCTCGGCCGAGTTCCGGTGCCCGGCCTCCGCCCTGTTCCGGCGACCGGCCACGGCAGGCTTCCAACGCCCGGCGAGAGCACGCTTCCAGCGCCCGGCCACCGCCGGATCCCAGCGCCCGGCCTCCGCCGGATCGCGGCGACCGGGCTCGGCCGGATCCCTCTGCCCAGCCCCGGCAGGCGTCCGCCGCCCAGCCTCCGCCGAACCCCGGTACCCAGCCCTCCGCCGGCGCCCCGCCTCAGCCGGGCCGAGGGCGGCGACGACCGCCGCCGCCGTGGCTATTCCGGCGGCGGCCAGCGCCAGCACCGCGCCCGCGTCGCGGGCCGGGGGGCCGAGCGGTACTCCGTCCCAGCGGTCGAACTGCCACAACGCGAGCACGACCAAGGCCGTCACGGCCCCGGCCTCCACCAGCGCCGCGGGACTTCTCCCGCCCCGCACCCCCACCGTGAGTGAACGAAGCGACCGCATGTTCGCGCCCCTCGCCGTTACCCTTTCTTGAATCCCGAGTCGACCGGACCGGCGAGGGCGTTACTCCCGGTTATCCAACGGATATCTGGACTTCTCGCACCTTTCCGTCTCTGTGAGGGATTCCCCTACGGGAACATCGGCAGGGCCTGCGTCCCGACGTCCTGGTTCGGCAGCGTCCGGCCCGGGTTGCCGCGGAAGTCGGTCCAGGCCGGGTGCAGCCGGAAGTCCGCGCCGACCGCCGCCGCCGTGTAGTCGCCGATGAACACGCCCTGCAGCTCCTTGCCCGTCACCGCTCCCGTCGAGACGAACTGCACCTGGGGGTTCGCCGTCTGCGTCGTGATCCGGCGGAGCGGAGACAGCGCGTCGCCCCAGCCCGTGGCGTACGCGTAGTCCAGCCCGATGCCGTTCGGGTCGTACGCGCGCGTGTACGAAGTGACCGCGACCCTCCCCGCCAGCGCCGCGACCGCGGGGAACACCTCGTCGGCACCCGTGCCGACCTTGACCGGCTTCGACCAGCCGTGGCGGCCGTCGGACCCGCTCAGGAAGGCGTCGCCGTTGGTCTTGACCGACTCGCCGTCGCGGTAGGTGCCGTTGCGGTCGTCGGCCCACGTCACCCACAAGTGATCCGTCACGCGGTCGTAGGTCAGCTGCGGGAAGCTGTTGATCCGGAAGTTCTCGCCGGTCAGCGCGTTGTTGGCGACGTCTTCGTCGACCGGGAAGTCGAAGTCGAGCCCCACTTCGGCGTGCCTGAACGTCCGGCCGCCGTCACGGGAGGTCGCCACGACGACGGCGTCGTGGTCGGCCGGCTGGTCGCACGCGGCCGTCGCGCACACCGACGTCTCGTAGGCCACCTGGAGCGTCCCGTCGCGGGTCACCACCGGGTTCGACCCGCTGCCGAACGGCGTGATCCCGCCGTGGAACCCGGTCAGCGACGGCGAAATCCGGCGCATCGGCGACCACGTCCGGCCGAAGTCGCGGGACTTCGACAGCACGATCGGCGACTCGGTGAACGCGCCGGTGGCGTCGTAGGTGAACTGCGTCCAGGTCACGTAGACGTCGCCGGACACCGGGTCGGCGGCGATCCACTCCTTGTCGTTGAAGATGTTCGTCGGCGTCGGCGTGCCCGCCGGGGTGACGCCGTCGAGGTGCAGGATCGCCGGGTCGCCGAAGCTGCGGCCGCCGTCGTGGGAGACCGACACCGCGATGCCGCTGGCGAGCTGCTGGTCGTCGGGCACGGCCGCGCGGCTGAACACGAGCGTCGCGTAGTACACCGTGTTGTGCGGTCCGAAGGCGATGGCCGGGTCACCGGCGGCGTCCATGTAGGACAGTGGCGCGGCCGCCCCGGTCGGGAAGTCGAGGTGCGGCAGCTGGACGTTCGCCCAGGTCCGGCCGCCGTCGAACGAGGTGTAGGCGAAGCCGCCGGAGTCGTTGCGGGACTCGCGGGTGTTGTAGAGCCGGTAGTCGTTCGCCCCGGCGACGATGTTGCGCGGGTTCTCCGGGTTGACGGCGATGGTCGTTTCGTTCTGCGCCGTGCTGCACCCGGTCTGGCTGCCGGTGGGCACGATGGTGTCGCCGTCGATGACGTCGGTGTTCGGCGCGACCGGCCGGTAGGGGTTCGGTTTGCCGATGTAGGTCTGGCAGAGCGCGGACAGCGCGGGGTCGTCGCCGTCCTCCTCTTCCTCCTCGGCGAACTGCTCCTTGAGCAGCGGATTCGGCACGTCGTGCCGCGCCTCCTGCGCCATCCGGGCGATCTTGTGCTTGCCGTGGTGCGGATCCACGGGCAGCGGCGCGGCATGGGCGACCGAGGCGACGGCGAAGGGCAAGAGGAGCGCAGCACAGGCGGCGACGATTCTCCGCGTGGCGGACGAAACACCCAAGGACATCGGAAAGTCCTCTCCCAGGAAGGTCTCCAGCCGCCCCAGGCTTGACCGGCGAACGGTCGCGGTCAACCGACGGAAGTGGGGAGCCGGACATTCCCGGCGTCACGCCAGTGCGTCGTCCAGGGCCTTCGTGATCCGCTTCAGCGAGACCGGATGCGCCGTCCCCAGCGTCTGGGCGAAGAACGAAACCCGCAGCTCCTCGATCATCCACCGCACCTCACGCAACGCGGGCGACGACGTCCCCGGCGGCAGTGAGGCCAGCGCGTCCTCGTACTCGCGCGTGATCCACGCGATGTCCGCCGTCCGTTGCAGGTCGCGCGTCGGCTCCAGCGGCAGTTTCTCCAGCCGCCGCGAGATCCCCTGCAGGTAGCGCACGACGTGCCGCAGGCGGGACGCGCCGGTCGCCGTCACGAAACCCGGGTACACCAGGCCGGCCAGCTGGGCACGGATGTCGGCCAGCGAGTCGGCGGGACCACGAGACGAAGGCAGCGCCACCTCGACGTCGTTCGCCGCGCGAAGGATCTTCTCCACGTCCGTCAGGACCTCGAGGACCTGCGGGTGCAGGCCCGCCCGGACCTTCTCCAGCAGCACCTTGAAGCCGGTCTCGTCGAACACCGGGCCGCCGCCCGCGGCCATCAGGGCGTCCACCGCGCAGTCGACGCAGTCCTCGAGCAGGGCCGCGACGCTGCCGTGCGGGTTGCGGTTGAGCACCAGCTTCGAGGAGTTGGACAGCGACCGCGTGATGAACTTCATCGGCGAGTTCAGGTTGAGCCGCAGCATCCGCCGCGTGCCCGCCCACATCGCGTGTTCCTGCTGCTGCGGCGTGTCCAAAAGCCGCACGGCCACCGACGCGCCCTCGTCCACCAGCGCCGGGTACGCCTTGACGTCGTGGCCGCGCTGGCGCTCCTCGAACACCTTCGGCAGTTCGCCGAACGCCGGTTTCGTCAGCCCGGCCTTTTCGATGCTGTTGGCCGCCTTGGAGATCGTCGCGCGGACCTTCGGAGCCAGCCGCCGCTGCAGATCCTCGACGTCCTTGCCCTCGGCGACCTTCTTGCCGCGCTCGTCCACGACCCGGAACGTCATCTTCAGGTGCTCCGGCACCGCGGAAAGGTCCCAGTCCGCGTACGGCACCGTGATCCCGCGCAGCGCCCGCAGTTCGCGGCCGAGCACCTCCAGCAGCGGACCGTCCGAAGGGGACACTCGCGAAAGGACGTCCCGGGCGGTGTCCGGCGCCGGGACGAAGTTGCGGCGCAACGCCTTCGGCAGCGACTTGATCAGCTGCGTGACCAGCTCCGCGCGCAGGCCCGGCACCTGCCAGTCGAACCCGTCCGGCGTCACCTGGTTCAGCACCGGCAGCGGGACGTGCACGGTGACGCCGTCGGCGTCCGCGCCCGGCTCGAACTGGTAGGTCAGCTTGAAGACCTGCGTGCCCTGCGTCCACGAGTCCGGGTAGTCGCCCTCGCGGACGCTGCCCGCGGACTCGTTGATGAGCATGGACTTCTCGAACGACAGCAGGTCCGGGTCGGTGTGCCGCGCCTTCTTCCACCAGCTGTCGAAGTGGCGCACCGAGACGACGTCCGCCGGGACCCGCGCGTCGTAGAACTCGTACAGCGTCTGGTCGTCGACCAGGATGTCGCGCCGCCGCGCGCGGTTCTCGAGGTCCTCGACCTCCTCCAGCAGCGCGCGGTTCTCGGCGAAGAAGTGGTGGCGCGTCTGCCAGTCGCCTTCGACCAGCGCGTGCCGGATGAACAGCGCCCGCGACATCTCCGGGTCGATCCGGCCGTAGTTGACGCGGCGGTCGGCGATCAGCGGGACGCCGTACAGCGTCACCTTTTCGGTCGCGATCACCGCGCCCTGCTTGCGTTCCCAGTGCGGCTCGGAGTACGACCGCTTGACGACGTGCTGGGCCAGCGGCTCGACCCATTCGGGCTCGATGCGCGCGTTGACCCGGGCCCACAGCCGGGACGTCTCGACCAGCTCCGCCGACATCACCCAGCGCGGCTGCTTCTTGAACAGCGCCGACCCCGGGAACACGCCGAACCGGGCGCCGCGCGCGCCCAGGTAGTCGCCCTTGGCCGGGTCCTTGAGCCCGATGTGCGAGAGCAGCCCGGCGATCAGCGACGTGTGCACGCGCTGCGGGTCGGCCGGGGACGCGTTCGTGTTCAGGTGGATGCCGAGCGGCTTGGCCAGCTGCCGGAGCTGGCTGAAGATGTCCTGCCACTCGCGCAGCCGCAGGTAGTTGAGGTACTCGGTGCGGCACATGCGCCGGAACTGGTTGCCGGACAACGCCTTCTGCTGCTCGGCGACGTACTCCCAGAGGTTCAGGTAGGCCAGGAAGTCCGACGTCGGGTCGGCGAACCGCGCGTGCTGGGCGTCGGCCGCCTGCTGCTTCTCGGCCGGCCGCTCGCGCGGGTCCTGAATGGACAGTGCGGCCGCGATGATCATGACCTCGCGGACGCACCCGTTCTTCGCGGCTTCCAGGACCATCCGGCCCATCCGCGGGTCGACGGGCAGCTGGGCGAGCTTGCGGCCGATGTCGGTGAGACTGCGATCGGACCCGGTCGAAGAGAAGGCCCCCAGCTCCTGCAGCAGGCCGATGCCGTCGCTGACCTGGCGGCGGTCCGGCGGCTCGACGAACGGGAACGCGGCGATGTCGCCGAGGCCCAGCGACGTCATCTGCAGGATGACCGACGCCAGGTTCGTCCGCAGGATCTCCGGATCGGTGAACTCGGGGCGGCTTTCGAAGTCCTCTTCGGAATAGAGCCGGACGCAGATGCCGTCCGACGTCCGGCCGCAGCGGCCTTTGCGCTGGTTCGCCGACGCCTGCGACACCGGTTCGATCGGCAGCCGCTGCACCTTGGTCCGGTGGCTGTAGCGCGAGATCCGCGCGGTGCCGGGGTCGACGACGTACTTGATGCCCGGCACGGTCAGCGACGTCTCGGCCACGTTCGTCGCGAGCACCACCCGGCGCCCGGTGTGGGACTGGAAGATGCGCTGCTGCTCGGCCGACGACAGCCGCGCGTACAGCGGCAGGACCTCGGTGTTGCGCAGGTTCGCGCGGTTGAGCACGTCGGCGGTGTCGCGGATTTCGCGTTCGCCGGACAGGAACACGAGGATGTCGCCGGGGCCTTCGGCGCACAGTTCCTCGACGGCGTCGAGGATGCCCTGGGTCTGGTCGCGCTCGTCGTCGCCTTCGGGATCGTCGGGGTCCACCAGCGGCCGGTAGCGCACCTCGACCGGGTAGGTCCGGCCGGAGACCTCGACGATCGGGGCGTCGTCGAAGTGCTTCGAGAAGCGTTCCGGGTCGATGGTCGCCGAGGTGATGATGACCTTGAGGTCGGGACGGCGCGGCAGCAGCTGCTTGAGGTAGCCGAGGATGAAGTCGATGTTGAGGCTGCGTTCGTGGGCCTCGTCGATGATCAGCGTGTCGTACTGGCGCAGCGACCGGTCGGTCTGGATCTCGGCCAGCAGGATGCCGTCGGTCATCAGCTTGACCAGGGTGTCCTGGCCGGACTGGTCGGTGAACCGGACCTTGTAGCCGACGGTCTCGCCGAGCTCGGTCTTCAGCTCGCTCGCGATCCGGTCGGCGACCGTGCGCGCGGCCAGCCGCCGCGGCTGCGTGTGCCCGATCTGGCCGCGGATGCCGCGCCCGAGCTCCAGGCAGATCTTCGGCAGCTGGGTGGTCTTGCCCGAGCCGGTCTCCCCCGCGACGATCACGACCTGGTGCTTGCCGATGGCGGCGGCGATCTCGTCCTTGAGCTTGCTGACCGGCAGCTCGGCCGGATACTCGATCTTGGGCACGCTCGCGCGCCGCGACTGGACGCGCAGCTCGGCGGCGCCGATGTCGGCGGCGATCCGCGCGAGGACGGCGTCGCGGTCGCGGGCCTTGCGGGCGCCCTCGAGCCGGCGGCGCAGCCGCTGCTCGTCGCGCGGCATCAGCTCGGGCAGGCGCGCACGCAGCGCGTGGAAGGGGGATGGCGTGGACATACTTGGGCCAAGGATAGCCGTGCGTGACGGCCCGGGCCTCCGAATATCCCCGGCGCGTGACCGGGCGCACCCTGACGCCCCGCTCAAGCGCCCCAATGTGGCGTTCGGTGCGTCCAACGCACCCAATGTGGCGTTCGGTGCGTTGGACGCAACCAACGCCACATTGGGGCGCTTGGGGCTCAGCCGGGCTGACCGGGCTGCTGCGGCGGCTGGACCGCGGCCTGCTGCGGCGGCTGCGGTGCGGCCTTCGCGCGGCTCATCGCCACCGAGCCGCCGATCAGCGCGACGCCGACCAGGCCGAGCACGATGCCGAAGACGGGCTGCATGTCGGTCGCCCAGGAAATCAGCGTGAACTCGTAGTCGAACTGCTCGAGGATCAACGAACCGAAGCCGAGAACCGTGAACAGGATGCCGATCCGCATCATGATCGAAGACATGGAAAACCCCCTACGGGAAAGCAAAACGGGAACAGGCCGCCCCCGACGGCCCGCGATGGGACCCGAACAGTAGCGGCCCGCTCCGGCACTGTCGCGCAATTTCCCGTTTCGTTATCTCAGCTTCGCCGCAGCGACTCCGGGCCCAGGTCGGCGAGCGTGCGGTGGCCGGACAGCCCCATGGTCAGGTCGAAGTCCGCCAGCAGGCTGCGCAGGACGTGGCGCACGCCCTCCTCGCCCGCGTGGGCCAGGCCGTACACCCACGGCCGCCCCACCAGCACCGCCCGCGCGCCCAGCGCGAGCGCCTTCAGCACGTCCGCGCCGGTGCGGATGCCCGAGTCGAAGAGCACCTCCAGCCGGTCGCCGACCGCCGCGACGATGCCCGGGAGGGCCTCCAGGGCGCCGATCGCGCCGTCGACCTGGCGGCCGCCGTGGTTCGACACCACGATGCCGTCCACGCCCGCCTCCACCGCGCGGCGCGCGTCCTCGACGTGCTGGATGCCCTTCAGCACGATCGGGCCGTCCCAGTGCTCGCGCAGGAACGGCAGCTGGTCCCACGTCCGGTCGGTGCCGGTGAGCATGCCGAGCCAGCGCAGGATCGCCATGTTGAGGTCCTCTTCCGGCGTCTTCTCCAGCAGGCCGCGGAACACCGGGTCGGTGAACGGGACCGCGCAGCCCTCGCCCTTCAGGAACGGCAGGTACGCCTGGTCCAGATCGGACGGCCGCCACGCCAGCGTCCACGTGTCGAGCGTGACGACCAGTGCCGTGTAGCCCGCGCTCTTCGCCCGGTTCAGCAGGCTCGCGCAGACGTCGGCGTCGCCGGGCCAGTACAGCTGGAACCAGCGCGGGCCGTCGCCGTTGGCCGCCGCGGCGTCCTCGATGCCCGTGGACGACGCCGTCGAAAGGATGAACGGCAGCCCCACCGACGCGGCGGCGCGGGCGGTCGCGGACTCGGCGTCCGGGTGCACGATCGACTGGACGCCCACCGGCGCGACGGCCACCGGCGCCGGCAGCCGGGTGCCGAGCACCGTCGTGGCCAGGTCGCGGTCGGTGGCGCCGGTCAGCATCCGGGGGACGATGCGCCAGCGGTCGAACGCCTCGCGGTTGGCGCGGGCGGTCGCGCCGGAGCCCGCCGCGCCGGCGACGTAGGAGAACGGGCCGGGCGCCATGACCTCACGGGCCGACGCTTCGAGCTTGGTCGCGTCGGTCGAGCACGGCGGCAGCTGACCACCCAGTCCCTGCAGGTAGAGCTCGTTCTGGTAGCTGCCGAAGCGTTCGGTCACGGTTGCCTCCTCGCGTTCGAGGGGGCACTGTACCCGCCGGTATTTCACCCGGCACGAGGAAGTGACCGACGGGTAACCTGAGCGCGGCCGACGTCCCGGAGGAGAAGACATGCGCGCGTACGACGTGGTCCTGTTCGGCGCCACCGGGTTCACCGGCGGCCTGACCGCCGGCTACCTGGCCCGCCACGCGCCCGCGGACCTGCGCTGGGCGCTGGCCGGGCGCGACCGCGGCAAGCTGGAGGCCGTCCGGACCCGGCTGGCGGAGGTCGACGACCGGTTCGGCACGCTCGACCTGCTCGTCGCCGACTCCGGGGACCCGGCGTCGCTGCGGGCCGTCGCCGAGGCCGCCAAGGTGGTGATCACGACCGTCGGCCCGTACCTCGACCGCGGCGAACCGCTGGTGGCGGCGTGCGCCGAGGCGGGCACCGACTACGTCGACCTCACCGGCGAACCCGAGTTCGTCGACCGGATGTACCTGGCGCACGACCGGCGCGCCCGCGAGACCGGGGCACGGCTGGTGCACGCGTGCGGGTTCGACTCGATCCCGCACGACCTCGGCGCGTGGTTCACCGTGCGGCAGCTGCCGGAAGGCGTGCCGCTGAAGGTCGACGGCTACGTCCGGGCGAGCGGGATGCCGTCCGGCGGCACGGTGCTCAGCGCGCTGACCATCATGTCCCGGCTGCCGGCCGGAGCCCGGGTGGCGCGCGAGCGGGCGGCCTCGGAGCCGCGGCCCGCCGGGCGGGTCACGCGTGCCCCGCTCGGGCGCCCGCACCGGCTCGCCGAGGCCGGCTGGTGGGCGGTGCCGCTGCCGACGATCGACCCCGAGATCGTCCGCCGCTCGGCGGCGGCGTCCGAGCGCTACGGGCCGGACTTCACCTACCGGCACTTCGCCGCGGTCAAGCACCTGCCGGTGCTCGCGGGTGGCGTCGCCGGCGCGGGTGCCCTGCTCGCCGCGGCGCAGATCCCGCCGGCCCGCCGGGCGCTGTCCCGGCGGCTGGCCCCCGGCACCGGCCCGAGCCCCGAACGGCGTGCGCGGTCGTGGTTCGCGGTGCGGTTCGTCGGCGAAGGCGGCGGCTCGCGGGTGGTGACGGAGGTGTCCGGCGGCGACCCGGGCTACGACGAGACGGCGAAGATGCTCGCGGAGTCGGCGCTCTGCCTGGCGACCGACGACCTCCCCTCGACCTCCGGCCAGGTGACCACGGCGACCGCCATGGGTGACGCGCTCGTGGACCGCCTCACCAAGGCGGGCATCCGCTTCACGACCCTGTGACGGTTCCCGGCGCACCGGAAGGTCGCGAATGACTCATTCGGGACCTCCGGCGCCGCGAATGAGTCATTCGCGGCGCGCCGCCGGGAGCCGCCGGAGTGGTCACCCTCGGCGGACCTGCGCCGAAACCCGCCGCACGTAGGCCGCGCGAGCCTCCGGGTCCAGCTCCGTCAGGGCGCGGTCGTCGCCGATCAACCCGCGCGCCCAGGCCATCACCGGCTCGGGTGTCAGCGCCGCCAGGAGGTCCCAGCCGGCGAGCCAGCGCGGCACCGCCGTCTCCGCGCGGCGGGTCCGCAGGGTGCCGGCGATCGCCCGGGCGACGTCCTCGGGGTCCACTGTGGGCAGTGCGCCGCCCAGCCGGACGCCCGACGCCAGCTCCGTGCGGACCGCGCCGGGCAGCACCGCGCTCACGCTGACCCCGGTCGCCGCGTATTCGCGGCGGACCGCCGCCGTCAGCCCGACCGCGGCGAACTTGCTCGCGTTGTACACCGCCATGCCGGGCAGCGGGATCTTCCCGGCCATCGAGGCCACGTTCACGACGTGCCCGCGCCCGCGCGCGATCATTCCCGGCAGCACCGACCGCAGCCCGTGCACCAGCCCCCGCACGTTGACGTCCAGGGTGGTCCGGCCGACGGCGTCCGGTTCCTCGAGGAAGCCGCCGAGTGGCATCACGCCCGCGTTGTTGACCAGGACGTCCACCCGCCCGAACCGCTCGGTCACCGCGGCGGTGAACGCGTCGAAGGACTCCCGGTCCGTCACGTCGAGCGGGAACGACGGCACTCCCGAGGCCGCGTCGAGGTCGCCGACGCACACCGTCGCCCCGCGCGAGGCGAACTCCGCCGCCGTCGCGCGGCCGATTCCCCTGGCGCCGCCGGTGATCGCGACCACCGCGCCGCGCACCTCAATCGCCGGATACCGCATGGGCCCTCCCGACCTCGTAGTCGGCCTCGTCGAACGCTCCGACCCGCGACCGCAGCCGCCCGGTGGAGAACGGCCAGCTGAAGCTGTTGCGCCCGTTGACATCCGTGTAGTAGCTGGAGCAGCCGCCGGACTGGTACACCGTGCCCGGCAGCGCCGCCTGGACCTCCGCGTTGAAGGCCGCCTGCGCCTCCGGACGGACCGCCAGCGACGTCCCTTCCGAACGCAGCGTCCGGGTCACCGCCGCGACCGTGTGGCGCAGCTGGGCCTCGAGGATCATGAACGCCGACGAGTGGCCGGTGCCGAGGCTCGGCCCCAGCAGCAGGTAGAGGTTCGGGAATCCGGTCACCGTCGTGCCGAGGTAGGCCTGCGGGCTGCCCTTCCAGTGGTCGTCCAGGCTGCGGCCTTCGGCGTCGAAGACTCGCGCCGACACCGGCATGTCGAGGATGTGGAAGCCGGTGCCGAAGATGATCGCGTCGACCTCCGCCGACGAGCCGTCCGCACCGGAGACCCGGCTGCCGGAGACGGCGCGCACCGCCGTCGGGTGAACGTCCACATGGGACCGCGTGAGCGACCGGTAGTACGTGTTCGACATCAGCAGGCGCTTGCAGCCGAGCGTGTAGTCCGGCGTCAAAGCCGCCCGCAGCGCGGGATCCCGCACGGTCAGCCGCAGGTAGGCCAGCCCGATCTTCTGCACCTGCCGCAGCAGCCACGGGTGCCGGAACCCGAAGCCGAGCGTCTCCATCGCGCCGTATTCGGCGCGGCGCAACGTCCGCTGCAGGGCGGGGAACCGGCGCAGCAGCAACCGTTCCAGCCCGGGGACGGGGTGGTCCGGCTTCGGCAGCACCCACTGCGCGGTGCGCTGGAACAGGTGCAGCCGCCCGACGCGCGGCACGATCTCGGGGACGAACTGCACCGCGGACGCGCCGCTGCCGATCACCGCGACCCGCTTGCCCGTCAGGTCGTAGCCGTGGTTCCAGCGTGCGGAGTGGAAGACCTCGCCGGGGAACCCGGCGAGGCCGGGCAGGTCCGGGATCAGCGGCTCGTGCCAGGGGCCGGTGCCGGCGACCAGGATCCGTGCGCTGTAGGACCCCTGTGACGTCTCCAGCTCCCACCTCGCGTCACGGTCGTTCCACTGCGCGCGCGTCACCTCGACGCCGTACCGGATCTTCTCGGTCACGCCGAACCGCGCGGCCGTTTCCCGCAGGTAGGCGCGGATTTCGGCCTGGCCGGCGAACGCGCGCGTCCACTCCGGATTGGGCGCGAACGAGTAGGAGTACAGCGCGGACGGGACGTCGCACGCGCAGCCGGGGTAGGTGTTGTCGCGCCAGGTCCCGCCGAGCGCGTCGGCCTTCTCCAGCACGGCGAGGTCGCCGACGCCGGCCTGGGAGAGGCGGATGGCGGCGCCCAGGCCCGACGCCCCGGCACCGACGACGAGGACCGCGAAGTGGCGTTGCTCCATTTTCGAAGACTAACAGTATCCGGAAACCAGCGGTACCCCAATTCCGTGGTTCGCTAGAGTGCCCGCATGGCCCGACTCACCCGCGCGGAAAGCCAGGCGCGCACCCGCGAGCAGCTGATCGAGACCGCCAAGCTGCTCTTCCTGCGCGACGGCTACTCGGTGACGTCACTGGAGAAGGTCGCCGACGAAGCCGGGTACTCGAAGGGCGCGGTCTACTCGAACTTCCGCAACAAGGACGAGCTCTGCCTCACCGTGCTCGACCGGATCCACGACGAACAGGCCACCCTGATCGCCGAAGCCCTGGTGGGCGCGGAGGGCGTGGAAGGACTGCTGACGGCGTTCCAGAGCTGGGCCGAGCGCAGCATCGGCGACGAGGCGTGGACCGCGCTGGAGGTCGAGTTCGCCACGAACGCGCGTCGCGACCCGCACGTGCGCGCCGAACTCGCCGCGCGGGACAAGGCCATCCGCGCCACCATCGCCGGCCTGCTCACCGGGTACGCCGAGCGGTTCGGGATCACGCTCCCGATGCCGGCCGACGACGCCGCGACGGCACTGCTCAGCCTGGGCATCGGGCTCGGCGTCCAGCGCGCGATCGACCCGACGATCCCGGTGAACGTGCTGCCGGACGTCATCCGCCTCTTCGCCGGGGCGCGCTGACCGTCCTTTCCGGACCCGCCGCAGTGGTCTGGACCGTTCACGAACATGAACGACTTCCGGCTCTTGTGAAGCTCGCTGACCCTCCGCTACCGTGTCGCTACGCCGCAGCTCCACCCGCACTACCCGTACGCCGTGAACCGACGGCGCATCCCGCGGAAAGGGTTTCCTCCCCATGAGCAAGAAGTTGCGGCCGGTCCTCATCGGCACGCTCGGCGCCGCGTCCGTCGCGGCCCTCGTGATCACCACCCCGGCGTTCTCCTCGGCGGCCCCGGCCCCGGTGGCCGGTGTGTCCGTGCTCGCCGCCGGCGACCTTTCGGCGCCCGCCAAGAAGGAAATCGCGATGAAGCTGGTCTCCAGCGCGGAAAACTCGTCGCTGGACTGGAAGGCGCAGTACAAGTACATCGAAGACATCGGTGACGGCCGCGGCTACACCGCGGGCATCATCGGCTTCTGTTCCGGCACCGGCGACATGCTCGAACTCGTCGAGGCGTACACGAACTCCGTCCCGGACAACCCGCTGGCGAAGTTCCTGCCCGCGCTGCGGAAGGTGAACGGCACCGACTCGCACGCCGGGCTCGGCACCCCGTTCGTCAACGCGTGGAAGCAGGCCGCGGCGACCAGTGCGTTCCAGACCGCGCAGAACAACGAGCGCGACCGCGTCTACTTCAACCCCGCGGTGAGCCAGGGGAAGTCGGACGGCCTGAGCAACCTCGGCCAGTTCGCCTACTACGACGCCATCGTGATGCACGGCCCCGGTGACAGCTCCGACAGCTTCGGCGGGATCCGCAAGGCCGCGATGAAGAAGGCGAAGACCCCGGCGCAGGGCGGCGACGAGACGACGTACCTCAAGGCGTTCTTCGCCGCCCGCAAGGTGATCATGAAGCAGGAGGAGGCGCACGCCGACACCTCCCGCGTCGACACCGAGCAGCTGAAGTTCCTCAACGAAGGCAACTTCGACCTGCACACCCCGCTGAAGTGGAAGGTCTACGGGGACTCGTACACGATCAACTGACCGCGCACGCGGCCGGCGTGACACCGTAGGATCTCGGCATGGGCCAAAGATCCCTCGGTGTCACGCTGGCCGCCGCCGCACTGGTGGCGAGCGGCGTGGCACCCGCCGGAGCAGCCGCGCAGGCGTCGTTCCCGGCGGACGCGGACCAGGTCGTCACCGTCGTGGCGGACTCGCCGAGCGCCACCACCGCCACGCTGACGGCGTGGGAGCGCGACGGCGGCGGCTGGGTCCCCGTGCGCGGGCCCGTGGCCGTATTCGTGGGCAAGGACGGCATCGGCCAGGCGAGCGAAACGACGTCGCACACCCCCGCCGGCACCTGGTCGCTGACCGAGGCCTTCGGGATCCAGCCCGCCGTCACCCGGCTGCCCTACCGCCAGGTGACCACCTCGGACTGGTGGGTTTCCGACGTGCGATCGCCTCACTACAACACGCACTTCTCCTGCGCCCCCGGCACGTGCCCGTTCGACGAGGCCGCGGGCGAGAACCTCGGCAAGGCGGGCCCCGTCTACAACCAGGCCGTCGTCATCGACTACAACCGCCGGCCCGTCGTCCCCGGCGCCGGCTCGGCGTTCTTCCTGCACGTCACCGGCGGACGCCCGACCGCGGGCTGCGTCGCGATCCCCGCGGCGGACCTCGACGCCATCCTGCGCTGGCTCGACCCGGCCCGGCGCCCGGTCATCGAGATCAGCGCCTGAGCAGTTCCTCCGCCGAACGGGTGTTGAGGACGCGCTCCGGCCCGATCCCGGCCTTGACCGCGCGCTCGCACCCGTAGGGCTGCCAGTCGAGCTGGCCCGGGGCGTGCGCGTCGCTGTCGATGGCGAAGTCGCAGCCGATCTCCGCGGCCAGGCGCAGCAGGCGCATCGGCGGGTCGAGCCGCTCCGGGCGGGAGTTGATCTCCACCGCGACGCCGTTCTCGCGGCAGGCCGTGAACACCGCTTCGGCGTCGAACTCCGACTCGGGCCGGCCGCGGCCGACGACCAGCCGGCCGGTGCAGTGGCCCAGCACCCGCACGTGCGGGTTCCGGACCGCCGTCACCATCCGCCGGGTCATCTCGGCCGACGGCATCCGCAGCTTCGAGTGCACGCTCGCGACGACGAAGTCCAGCTGCCCCAGCAGTTCCTCCTCCTGGTCGAGGGAGCCGTCGTCGAGGATGTCGACCTCGATGCCGTGCAGCAGCCGGAAGGGCGCCATCAGCTCGTTGGCCTTGGCGACGAGCTGCATCTGCATGCGCAGCCGGTCCGCCGACAGCCCGTTCGCGACGGTCAGCCGTGGCGAGTGGTCGGTCAGCACCATCCACTCGTGCCCGAGCTCCCGGCCCGCGACGGCCATCTCGCCGATCGGGCTGCCGCCGTCGGACCAGTCCGAATGGGTGTGGCAATCCCCGCGAAGCGCCGACCGCAGCGGCTCGCCGTCCGGCAGCTTCTTCTCGACGATCTTCGCCCGGTACGCCGGGTCGCGCCCGGCCAGCACGTCCTCGATGACCCCGGCGGTGGCCTTGCCGATTCCCGGCAACGACGTCAGCGTGCCGTTCCCGGCCAGCTGCGCGAGCTTCTCGGCGCCGGTCTTGTCGACGGTCGCGGCCGCGTTGCGGAACGCGCGGACGCGATAGGTCGGTTCACCCGCGCGTTCGAGCTGGAACGCGATCTCCCGCAACGCCCATGCCGGATCCATACGCCCTGTCTACCCCCTGCGGGGCAGTCGACGCAGCTCGACGTCGGTCAGCTCGCCGTTCACGACGACAGCCGTCTGGTACGTGCAGTACGGCTGGCGCCGCCGGTCGGTCGGCGAACCCGGGTTGAGCAGCCGCAGCCCCGCCGGGGTCGTCGTGTCCCACGGGATGTGGCTGTGCCCGAAGACCAGCACGTCGGTGTCGGGGAACTGCGCGTCGCACCGCTGCTCACGGCCCTGCTTCGCGCCGGTCTCGTGGATCACGGCCAAGCGGACGCCGTCGAGGTCGGCGCGCGCGATCTCCGGCAGCCGCGCCCTCAGCGCCGGGCCGTCGTTGTTGCCGTGGACGCCGATCAGCCGCTTGCTGCGCTCCTCCAGCTCGTCGAGCAGGGCGACGTCGACCCAGTCGCCGGCGTGCACGACGACGTCCGCGGCCGCCACCTCGTCCCACACCTGCGACGGCAGCTCGCGCGCCCGGGCGGGCAGGTGCGTGTCCGAGATGAGCAGCAGCCTCATCCGATGGCCTTGAGGACCCGTTCCAGGAACCCGCCGATGTGGTCGCGCAGCAGCGAGGCCGCGCCGTCGGCGTCCCCCTTCTTCGCCGCCGCGAGAACCGCCTTGTGCTCGGTCCACTCCTTCTTCCAGCTGGGGTTGGCCTCCCAGCCGACGACGCTGATCAGCGCCGCGCGGTCCTTGAGGTCGTCGAGGATGCTGACCAGGAGCGGGTTGCCGCAGCCGCGGTAGAGGGCGCGGTGGAACCGCCGGTTCAGCAGGCTCAGCGCGGCCTGGTCCTTGTCCGCGATCGCCGACGACGCCTCCTTCAGCGCGTCCGCCGCGTCTTCGAGCAGTTCGGGGTCGTTCCGCCCGACCGTCCGCCGGACGGCCTCCGGTTCGAGCACCATCCGCACGTCGTAGACGGACTTCGCGAGCTCGGCGTCGACCTTGACCACGGACGCGCCCTTGTACGGGCTGAAGGTGACCAGCCCGGAGTTGGACAGCACCTTCAGCGCTTCGCGCACCGGCGTCTTCGACACCCCGAGCCGCGCGGCCAGCTCCGCCTCGACCAGCGGTTGACCGGGCAGCAGCTCCCGGGTCAGGATGCCGCGGCGGATCTCCTCCAGGACCACTTCGGTCCGGGAGGCGGGCAGGCTGAACGTCCCGGTCATAGCGCGCTCCCTCGATCTGTGGTCCCATTCAACCAGGCCCGTCAGATCGTATATCAGATGCCATACTGGATCCTATGAAGCGACCCGAGGAACTCCGCAGCCACCGGTGGTTCGGCGGCGACGAACTGCGCAACTTCAGCCACCGCGCCCGCGGCCGCCAGCTCGGCTACAACCCCGAAGAGCACCTCGGCAAGCCGGTCATCGGCATCCTCAACACCTGGTCGGACATCAACCCGTGCCACATGCACCTGCGCGAACGCGCCGAGCAGGTCAAGCGCGGCGTCTGGCAGGCCGGCGGCTTCCCGCTGGAGTTCCCGGTGGCCACGCTGTCGGAGACCTACCAGAAGCCGACGCCGATGCTCTACCGCAACCTGCTGGCCATGGAGACCGAGGAGATCCTGCGGTCCTACCCGATCGACGGCGCCGTCCTGATGGGCGGCTGCGACAAGACGACGCCGGCGCTGCTGATGGGCGCGGCCAGCGCCGGGCTGCCGGCGATCTTCGTCCCGGCCGGGCCGATGCTGCGCGGGCACTGGCGCAACGAGGTCCTCGGCAGCGGCACCGACATGTGGAAGTACTGGGACGACAAGCGCGCCGGCCTGATCGGCGACGCCGAAATGTCCGAACTGGAGCGCGGGCTGGCCCGGTCACCGGGGCACTGCATGACGATGGGCACGGCGTCGACCATGACGTCGGCCGCCGAAGTGCTCGGGGTGACCTTGCCGGGCGCCGCGTCGATCCCCGCCGTCGACTCGGCGCACCACCGGATGGCCGCGGCGAGCGGCGCGCGGATCGTCGACATGGTGTGGGAAGACCTCACGATCACGCAGGTGCTGGACAAACGGGCCTATTCGGACGCGATCACCACCGTGCTGGCGCTGGGCGGGTCGACCAACGCCGTGATCCACCTGATCGCGATGGCCGGCCGCAGCGGGATCGGAGTTTCGCTCGCGGACTTCGACGCGATCGCCCGGCGCGTGCCGGTGCTGGCGAACATCCGTCCCGGCGGCGACTGGCTGATGGAGGACTTCTATTACGCGGGCGGCCTGCCCGGGCTGCTGTCGCGGCTGACCGATCTGCTGCACCCGGAACGGCTCACCGTCACCGGCCGCACCCTCGGCGAGAACCTCGCTTCCGCGCGGGTGCACGACGACGACGTCATCCGGCCGCGCGAGAACCCGGTCGCCGCCGAGGGCGGGGTCGCGGTGCTGCACGGGAACCTGGCGCCCTCGGGCGCGGTCATCAAGCACATCGCGGCCGAAAAGCACCTGCTGACGCACACCGGCCCGGCCGTGGTGTTCGAGAACTACCCCGACCTCAAGAAGCGGATCGACGACCCGTCGATCACCGCGGACTCGGTCCTGGTGCTGCGCGGTTCCGGCCCGCTCGGCGGCCCCGGCATGCCCGAGTACGGGATGCTGCCGATCCCCGCGCACCTGCTCGAACAGGGCGTCCGCGACATGGTCCGGATCTCCGACGCGCGGATGAGCGGCACCAGCTACGGCGCCTGCGTGCTGCACGTGGCCCCCGAGTCGCATGTGGGCGGCCCGCTCGCCCTGGTCCGCGACGGCGACCTGATCACCCTCGACGTCCCCTCGCGCGTGCTGCGGCTGGAGGTGTCCGATGAGGAGCTTTCGCGGCGGCGTTCCGAATGGACGGCCCCGGCGCCGCGGTTCGAACGCGGTTACGGCTCGCTCTACAGCGAACACATCACCCAGGCCGACGAAGGCTGCGACTTCGACTTCCTGGCGCGCGCCGGTCACAACCCGGAACCCGATGCCCGGTGATCCACCCGTGACCGGTTCATCCCCCATTAGGGCGAGTCGTACGGCTTGTCCGGGTGCCCCGTACGCTGGCCCCGTCACCGACGCAACCCGGTGCCGCGTTGAAGGGGTGGAGAGTTGCCGTACGAACCGCGCTGGCCCGATTCCCACGGCGAGCAGACGGACGTCCTGCCGGTGGTCCGGCCCGAACCGGAAGCCACGCACCCACAGCGGCGCTGGAACCTGCGCAAGGCCGGCTTGGTCGCGGGCGGCGTGTTCGGCGTGCTGTTCGCGCTCTACGGAATCGACCTGCTGATCAGCCAGGGCAGCGTCCCGCGCGGCGTGACCGTCGCCGGGGTCGACGTCGGCGGGATGGACCGCGACGCCGCCGAGCAGGAGCTGCGCGGGAAGATCGAGCCGCGGCTCACCCGGCCCCTCGCCGTGACCGCGGGCGACGTCCAGGGCACGCTGTCGCCGACGCTCGCCGGGCTGCGCCTGGACTGGCCGCAGACCCTCGACCAGGCCGGCGAGCAGCCGCTCAACCCGTTCACGCGCCTCGCGTCGCTGTTCTCCAGCCGCGAGGTCGGCGTGGTCAGCCACGCCGAGGACGCCAAGCTCGCCGCCGCGCTGGAGTCGTTGCGCGGCCAGGTCGACCGCGACCCGGTCGAGGGCACGGTGAAGTTCGACGGCGCCGAACCGGTCGCCGTGCCGCCGAAGGCCGGGCAGAAGCTCGACGTGCCGGGCGCGACCGCCGCCGTGATCGAAAAGTGGGCGCACGGGGAGTCCCTGGCGCTGCCGGTGACGAGCACGCCCGTCCGCACCACCCCCGAAGGCGTCCAGGCCGCGCTGGAGCAGTTCGCGCGCCCCGCCGTCTCGGGCCCGCTGGTGGTCAAGGGCGAAGGCAAGAACGCCACCGTGAAGCCGGAAGCGATCGCCGCGGCGATCACCTTCGAGCCCGCCGACGGCGGCGGGCTGACCCCGAAGATCGACAACGCGAAGATCGCCGAAGCCGCCGGGCCGCAGCTGAAGTCCACCGAGAAGGAGGGCAAGGACGCGACCATCGTCTTCGAGGGCGGCAAGCCCGCGGTCGACCCGTCCACCGACGGCCGGACCATCGACTGGGACCCGAGCCTCAAGCCGCTGCCCGACGTGCTGAAGAAGACCGACGGCCGCGAGGTCGCCGCGATCTACCAGGACAGCCCGGCGAAGGTCACCACCGACCAGGCGAACCAGCTGGGCGTCAAGGAGGTCGTCGGCGAGTTCACCACCGGCGGCTTCGCCCCCGAGTCCGGGGTCAACATCCGCGTCGTCGCGCAGAAGGTGAACGGCGCCATCGTCAAGCCCGGGGAAACCTTCAGCCTCAACGGGTTCACCGGCCCGCGCGGCAAGGCGCAGGGCTACGTCGAAGCGGGCGTGATCAAGGACGGCGCCCCGGGGCGCGAGGTCGGCGGCGGCATCTCGCAGTTCGCGACCACGCTGTACAACGCGGCGTACTTCTCGGGCCTGAAGGACGCGGGCCACAAGGAACACAGCTACTACATCAGCCGCTACCCCGCGGCGCGCGAAGCGACGGTGTTCCAGAACCCCGACGGCGCCAGCGTCATCGACCTCAAGTTCACCAACGACTCGCCGACCGGCATCGCCATCCAGACGATCTGGTCGCCGTCGTCGATCACCGTGAAGCTGTGGGGCACCAAGCGCTACACCGTCGAGTCGATCCCGGGCGCCCAGACCAACCAGAGCGAGCCGCAGCCCAAGCCGGGACCGGCGGAGAACTGCCACGCCTCCAACGGCGCGCCGGGCTTCACCACCACCGACACGCGCGTGCTCAAGGACGCCGCCACCGGCCGCGAGGTGAGCCGGTCGACCCGGACCGTCCACTACAACCCGCAGCCGAAAATCGTCTGCGGCGAAGGTCAGTGACCTCCTAACGGACGTTCACCCTCGGCGTCCGCGGCGGTACCCTGAGTGCCCATGACGGCACGCGCGGTGGGTTTCCGGGACGTCCTGGGCGTGACCGAATTCCGGGCGCTGTTCTCGGCGCAGCTGGTCTCGGTCACCGGTGACCAGCTGGCGCGGGTCGCGTTGTCGATCCTGGTCTACGACCGGACGAACTCGTCCGGCTGGGCCGCGCTGACCTACGCGCTGACGTTCCTGCCGGACCTCGTCGGCGGGCCGCTGCTGTCCGGGCTGGCCGACCGGTACCCGCCGCGGACGGTGATGGTCGCCGCGGATGTCCTGCGCGCGGCGGCGGTGACCGTGATGGCCGCTCCCGGCCTGCCGTTGCCCGCGGTGGCGGCCCTGCTGGTCGGCATCCAGCTGTTCAACCCGGTGTGGAGCTCCGCGCGGGCGGCGCTGCTGCCGCAGCTGCTGCCCGGCGAGACGTTCGTGCCCGGGATGGGCCTGCTGATGATGCTGGTGCAGGCGGGTCAGGTCGCCGGGTTCGCGCTCGGCGGGCTGCTCGTGGCGGCCCTCGGCACGTCGGGCGCCCTGCTCGCGGACGCGGCGAGTTTCGCGGTTTCGGCGTTGTTCCTGGTCAACGGCGTGCGGTCGTGGCCACCCCGTGCCGAGCCCGGGGTCCGGTGGTGGCGGCACGTGCGGGCGGGCTGGACGGTGGTCGTCGGCGACCGGCGACGGCTCGCGCTGGTCGCGCTCGGCTGCGTCTCCGGGATCTACATCGCGGGCGAGGCGATCGCCGCGCCGTACGCCGCCGAGCTCGGCGGTGGCGCGGTGGTCGTCGGGTTGCTGCTCGGGGCGTACGCGCTGGGCAACGTGATCGGCATGGCCGCGTTGTCCCGCATCCCGCCGGCGCGGCGCAGCCGGCTGCTGGGGCCGCTGGCGGTGCTCGCGTGCGCCGCGTTGCTGGGCTGCGCGCTGCGACCGGACCTCGAGGCCACGTTAGCGCTGCTAACGCTCTCGGGAGTGGCCAGTTCGTACAACCTCATCGCGAACACGACGTTCGTCCAGCTCACGCCGGACGCCCAGCGAGCGCAGGCGTTCGGGTTCGCGCTGACGGCGTTGCGGGTCTCCCAAGGCCTCGGCGTGGTGCTGGCCGGGCTCGCCGCCGAACAGGCCGCCCCGCACGCCGTGGTCGCCGCGGCCGGGGCGATCGGCGTGGTGGCCGCGGCCGGCGCCGCGACGCTGTGGCGGCGGGCGCAACCGGATTCCCGGTGACCGGCCCCGCCGGGGTACCGGTCACCGGGCACCGGTCAGGACCGCGTCCAGTCGGTCGGCGCCTGCCGCGGCGTCCAGTCGGTGGGGCACTCGCGGGGCGTCCAGTCGGTGGGGGCCTGCCGCGGCGTCCAGTCGGTGGGGCACTCGGGCAGTGGTGACGAGACGCCGGGACGGGTCCAATCGGTGGGCAGCCGGCGGACGGTCCAGTCGGTGGGCAGTTCGCGGGCGGTCCAGTCGGTCGGCGCCTGCCGCGTGGTCCAGTCGGTCGGGATCGCGCGGGTCCAGTCGGTGGGGAGCTGCCGGGTCCAGTCGGTCGGCCGCTGCGCGCGACGACGACGGGACGGGACGATGTTGTTGCCGGGCAGGAAGTGCGACATGATCTCTCCTGTGGTGAGGGTGTTGGCACGGTGTGTAACCGAACCGTAGCCTGACCGGCCTAGTGACACACCGCGTTCATTCGATTACAGTGACGAGTCCCCGAAGAGTTCCGTCCTGAGGAGATTGGCGTTTCGTGGGATTGTCCGGGTCCCCAGGGAGAATGCCCAGCTCAGAACGTCCACGATCAGGTCTCCGTACGTGGGCGATGTGGAAGCTGACCACTCCGGTGCTCGGCTATGTCCTCGCCGTCGACGCATTGGCACTCCTCGTCGTCGTGGCGACGGCCGCGCTGGTGCCGATCACGGCCCAGTCGCTGCTGTGGTGCGGCCTGATCCTGGCCGGCGAGATCGTGCATCTCGAAGCGGCGCAACGCATCGAGCGCATCCGAGAACTTGCCGCCGACGGCAGGCCGCACATGCACCTGCAGTCGATCTGGATCTTCGCCGGGCTGCTCCTGCTGCCTCCGCCGTTGGCCACATTGGTCATCGTCGTCAGCTACGCCCATTCCTGGGTCCGCGTCTACAAACGACGCGGCGTGATTCACCGGAAAGTGTTCTCCGGGGCCACCGTGATTCTCGCCTGCGCGGCCGCGGGCGCCGTCCTGACGACCGGTACCGGACATTTCGCGCCGTATGTGCCGTACCTGGACGGGTTCGGCGGGATGACCGCGCTGCTGGTTTCCGGGATCGTCTACTTCGGCCTCAACTACGTGCTGGTGATCCTCGCGATCCTGATGAGCAACCCGGGCAAGCCGCCGCGGCAGGCGTTCGGGAACCCGTCCGACGTGCTGATCGTGCTGGCCGCGGTCGGCGTCGGCTGCGGGATCGCGCTGGTGATGACGGTCCGACCGTGGCTGCTGCCGGTGCTCATGGTGACGCCGGTGGCGCTGCACATCGGCCTGCTGCTGCCGCAGTTCCAGGCCGCCGCGCGCACCGACTCGAAGACCGCGCTGCTCGCCCCGGAGTTCTGGGTGCAGCTGGCCCGCAGCGAGCTGGCCCGCGCCGCGGAGCTGTCCTCGACCGCCGGCGTGCTGATGATCGACATCGACCACTTCAAGGCCATCGACGACGGCAGCGGCCACCTCGCGGGTGACGAGGTGCTGCGCGCGGTCGCGGCGGCGATCCAGGGTTCGGTGCGCGGCGGCGACTACGTCGGCCGGTTCGGCGGCGACGAGTTCGTGGTGCTGCTCCCGGGCGCGACGAGCACGGAGATCGCGTCCATCGCGGACCGGATCCGCACGGCGATCGCCCGCGTGGAGGTGCGCGTCCCGGTGATCCGCCCGGGCAAGCCGGAGGTGATCGGCGGCCTGACGGCGTCGATCGGCGCGGCGGTGTACCCGGAAACGGCCACGGAGTACACGATCCTCCTGCAGGCGGCCGACGACGCCGTGTTCGAAGCCAAGGCGGCGGGCCGGGACCGCGTCGTCCTCGCCACCACCCGCACCGAACTCACCCGCCCCGAAATCCCCGACGCCCTCTGAAAGTCCGTGAAGGCCTCCTTACCGGCCATAAGAGCCGGTAAGGAGGCCTTCACGGCTTTACGGCAGGGTGGCCAGCGAGTCTTCGAGGGTCGCCGCCGACAGTTCGTTGTCCACCATGTCCCCGGCGAGGTACGCGCCGTAGGCGGGCAGGTCCAGGTGCGCGTGCCCGCACAGCGCCGTGAGGATCACCTTCTCCTCCCCGGTTTCCTTGCACCGCAAGGCTTCCTGGATGCACGCGGCGAGCGCGTGTGTCGGCTCGGGCGCCGGGATGATGCCTTCGGAACGCGCGAAGCGCACTCCTGCCGCGAAGCACTCCTGCTGCCCGACGGCGATCGCCTCGATCAGGCCCAGCTCGTAGATGTGCGAGATGAGCGGCGACATCCCGTGGTAGCGCAGGCCGCCCGCGTGGATCGGGTCCGGGATGAACTCGTGGCCGAGCGTGTGCATCTTCAGCAGCGGCGTGAGACCGGCGGTGTCGCCGAAGTCGTAGGCGTACTTCCCGCGCGTCAGCGACGGGCACGCGGCCGGCTCGACCGCGCGGATCACCGGGTTCATCCGGCCGGCCAGCTTCTCCCGCAGGAACGGGAAGGCGAGCCCGCCGAAGTTCGAGCCGCCGCCGGTGCAGCCGACGAGCACGTCCGGGGTGTCACCGGCCAGTTCGAACTGCTTCAGCGCCTCTTCGCCGATGACCGTCTGGTGCAGCAGCACGTGGTTGAGCACGCTGCCCAGCGCGTACCGCGTGCCCGGGTCCTGCGCGGCCTGCTCGACGGCCTCGCTGATGGCGATGCCGAGGCTGCCCGTCGAGTCGGGGTGCTGCTTGAGAATCGCGCGACCGGACTCGGTCAGCTCGGACGGGCTGGGGTGCACCGTCGCGCCGAACGTCTCCATCATCAGCTTGCGGTAGGGCTTCTGGTCGTACGACGCCCGCACCTGCCAGACCTCGCACTCCAGCCCGAACTGGGCGCAGGCGAAGGCGAGCGCGCTCCCCCACTGGCCGGCGCCGGTCTCGGTGGTCAGCCGGGTGACGCCCTCCTGGGCGTTGTAGAACGCCTGCGGCACGGCGGTGTTCGGCTTGTGCGAACCGACCGGGCTGACCCCCTCGTACTTGTAGTAGATCCGCGCCGGCGTGCCGAGCGCCTTCTCCAGCCGTCGCGCGCGGAACAGCGGCGACGGCCGCCAGAGCCGGTAGACCTCCCGGACCTCCTCGGGAATGTCGACATAGCGCTCCGCCGTCACTTCCTGGGCGATGAGCGCCTGCGGGAAGAGCGGAGCGAGATCGTCCGGCCCGACCGGCTCGCGGGTACCGGGGTGCAGCGGCGGGGGCGGCGGCTCCGGGAGATCGGGGACGACGTTGTACCACCGGGTCGGGAGATCGGCTTCGTCCAGGACGTACTTGGTCTGTTCAGCCATCGCGCCTCCTAGGTCGGCTCTCAACTTAGGACGCGACCGGCCGCGGAGCCAGTTACGGTGACGCGGTGAAGAACTCTTCCGCGGTGCACATCCTGTCCTTGCCCGACGGCGACGTCGGGTTGCCGGTGTGGCTGCCCGCGTCGGGCCGCGGCCCGGGCCTGGTGCTCGTCCAGGAGATCTTCGGCCTCGACGACTACCTGCGCTCGGTCGCGGAGGACCTGGCCACGGCGGGGTACGTGGTGGCGATCCCGGAGCTGTTCTGGCGGATCGCCCCGGGCTGGTCGTCGACGCACGACGAAGCGGGTGTCGCGGCATCGATGAACGTGGCGGCGTCCTTCGACCCGGCGACGGGACTGTCCGACGTCCTGGCGACGATCGCCCACCTCCGCGGCCTTCCCGCGGTGACGGGCGGAGTGGGCGTGCTGGGCTTCTGCCTGGGCGGTTCACTGTCCTTCGCGGCGGCGGCCGAGGGCGACCCGGACACGGCTGTGTCGTTCTACGGTTCGACGGTCCCGGCTGAGATCGGTCTCCTGCCGAGGATTTCCTGCCCGATCCAGTTCCACTTCGGCGGCCAGGACCCGTACATCCCCCGCGAGGACGTGGCGGCGGTCGAGTCGGCGGTGGCGGCGCACCCGGGAGCGGAAATCCACGTGCAGGAGGAGGCGGGACACGCGTTCCACAACCACGTGGCCCCGATGTTCCACCACCCGCGAGCGGCGGCCCGGGCCTGGGAGCTGACGACGGGCTTTCTGCGGCGGACCTTGCCGGCGTAAGGCGGCTTCCCGTCCGCTAACCTGCCGAAGTGGACGTGCAGGTGGTGGCGGGGACGCTTGTCGAGGCTCCCACGAACGACGTCACCGGAATGGACCGGCGTGCGTTCGGAGAGTTCGTCGGGCCGCGCGGTGAGCTGGCTTCGTACGCGTTCGGCTGGACCACCGGGGCCGATCCGCACGTCGCCCGCCTGTCGGTCGGGATCGGCGCCGGCAACCCCGGTGGCGGCACCTTTCACGCGGTGATCTTCGAGAGCGACGGCGGGCACGCCTTCTCCCTGATCGACGAGCCGTTCGAGCGCGTGCCGCAGGGCGGCCCGGACCTGACCGCGGACCAGGCGCGTGCCCACGTGGACCTGCCGTTCATCTGGTGGGTCACCGACCAGGTCATGCAGCGCGACCGACGGGCGTGGTGGATGCGCCACTGGCTGCTGCGGACCACCTCCATCCAAACGCGTGAGGTCTTCGAACGCGCCGAGCCCGTGCTGTTCGTCAGCCACGACGCCGACGACGGCATCTGGCAGCTGATCGGCACCTCCGCACCGGACGCCGGCACCGGCAAGATCGGGCACCTGCACCACACGATCGACGAAGACCAGACCCTGCTCGACGTCGTCGCCCTGCCACCCGGCAGCAGCGCGACGCGGTCGGACATCGGCGGTCCTTGGAAAATCAGCGGTCAAGAGTGAGCGCCGAGCCGGCTTCAGCGTTGCAGTGACCGCAGGACACGTGTTCGGAGGACCTCGGCGTCGGGGTGGTGCAGGTCTTCGAGGATGGGCAGGGCCTGCTGCCAGGCTTGGTGCGCGCCCGCGAAGTCGCCCGCGGCCTGGTGGGTCTCGCCGAGGCGGATGAGCGTGTCGGCCTGAGGATGGCGCGCGCCCAGCTTCCGGAACAGCTCCAAGGCGTGGCGGTAGCAAGCGGCGGCCTGCTGGTGTTCGCCGAGGTGGTGGTGGGCGTGGCCGAGGCTGTCCCAGGTGTCCGCCTCGCCGTGCTTGCTGCCGACCGCCCGGTGCAGTTCGAGTGCCTGGGCGCAAAAGTGCAGCGCTTCGGCGTGCCGGCCCAGCTGGGTCTGCATCCAGCCGATCGCGTTCAGTGCTTCCGCCTGGCCCGCGCGGTGCCCGGCCGCGCGGAACAACGCGTAGGCGGTCTTGCCCTGCGCCAGCGCCTCCGGGTGGTCGCCCTGCGCGTAGGACACGATGCCGAGGTTGTTGTGGCTGCGTGCCTGGCCGACCAGGTCGCCGAGCCGCTCGTCCAGTTCGAGGGCCCGCCGCAGGCTGGCCTGGGCGTCGGAATGGCGGCCGAGCCGGATGTAGGCGCGGCCCAGTTCGCGCAGGGACCACGCCTGGCCGTGCGGTTCGCCGGCGCGTTCGGCGGCGGCGATCGCGACCTGCTGGGTCGTGACCATCCGGGTCCAGTGCCCGGCGCGGATGCAGAAGTTCGCGACGCTGCAGGCGAGTTGCCAGGCGTGGGTGTCGAAGCCGGTG
Organism: Amycolatopsis sp. NPDC021455; assembly: GCF_040640995.1. NCBI lineage: Bacteria > Bacillati > Actinomycetota > Actinomycetes > Pseudonocardiales > Pseudonocardiaceae > Amycolatopsis > Amycolatopsis sp. NPDC021455. Next base: position 41,050 of record NZ_JBFACT010000014.1, read on the forward strand.
TCGGTGGCGAGGTCGACGGCGGCCGCGAACCCCGGGCGCTCGGTCGTGAACCACTGCCAGGCCTGCTCGTCGTCGGCGAGTGCTTCGACGATGACCCCCGGCCGGGGTCCGGCCAGGGACAGCCGGTCGTTGGGCGGGTTGAGCAGCAGCGTCGCGGCGTGTGCGGTGTGCAGGTAGTGATCGAGCATGCGGTGCACGGCGGCACGGCGCGCCTGCTCGGTCTCTTCGCCGCGTGCCCGGTCGGCCGAATAGGCCCGCAGCAGGTCGTGGTAGGCGAACCGGCCGGTGGCCGGTTCGGTGAGCAACTGCGCCTTGACCAGTTCGGCCAAGGCTTCGCGAGCCTGGTCGCGTCCGGTTCCGGCGAGGCTCGCGGCGGCGGACAGCGAGAGGACCGGGCCGGGGTGCACGCTCAGCAGCCGGAACATCCGTGCCGCCGCGGCACTCAGCGTCCGGTAGGACCAGGAGAACACGGCACTGACGTCGACGCTGGTGTCGCCGATGTCCAGGGCGCGCAGCCGATCGCGGACGTCGCGCAGCTGCCGGGCCAGCTCGGTCAGCGAACGGGCGGGGGTGCAGGTGGCTCGCGCGGCGACGATGCTCAGCGCCAGCGGCAGGTGCACGCAGAGCTCGATCAGCTCGCCGGCGGCCTGCGGTTCGGCGGCCAGCCGTTCCGGACCCAGCCGGCTCGCCAGCAGGTCATGGGCTTCGGCGGTGGTCATCAGGTCCACGGGGAGGGCCCGCGCGCCTTCACTGACGATCAGGCCACCGAGGTGGTCGCGGCTGGTGACGACGGCCAGGCACCCGGCCGAGCCCGGCAGCAGCGGCCGGACCTGGCTGGTGTCCCGGGCGTTGTCCAGCACGACGAGTATCCGCCGGTCGGCCAGCTGGGACCGGTACAGCGCCGCCTGCTCGGCCAGCCCGGCCGGGATCCGCTGGGCCGGCACGCCGAGCGCGTCGAGGAAACCCCGGATCGCCTCGGCCGGCTGGACCGGCTGACCGCTGGGGTCGAAGCCCCGGAGGTTGACGTAGAGCTGCCCGTCGGGAAACCGGTCCGCGATCCGGTGCGACCAGTGCACGGCGAGCGCCGTCTTGCCGACGCCCGCGGTGCCGTTGATCGCCACGGTCTCGTTCCGGTCCAGCAGGCCGGTGAGCTCTTTGAGCTGGGCGGCCCGGCCGGTGAAGCCCGCCACCGCACCGGGCAGCTGCCGCGGTACCGCGGCAGCCGACCCGGTGGCCGGCGGCGGGACCGGTTCGGCGGCCGGGGTGACGTCGGTGCGCGCCGCCGCGAGCAGCTGTTCGCGGCGGCGCGGATCGAGGGCGAGGGCCTCGGCGAGCAGGCTCACCGAGGAGAGCCGTGGCTGCCGCCGTCCCGCTTCCAGCACGCTGATGGAGTGAGCCGACACCCCTGACCGGCCGGCCAGTTCGTCCTGCGTCCAGCCGGCCGCGAGCCGGCATTCGCGCAAAAGCTCCCCAAAGGCGTTACCGCCCATTTCCTCCCCCTGGAAACGGTCAGCCGCCGAAACGGCACAGGCCAGTCCGACCATTGTCGGTCAGCGGCCCGTGCCGGTTCAACCACCGTCTCTCCAGGGGGAGTACAGAATGGACAGACCGGACATCGTCGGCGATGTCGCTCAGAAGTGGAGCATCCACTGGAAATCGGCCTGGGCGCTGCTCACGTGGACGTGGGTGCGGGTGCCGTAGGCGAGCGGGTTGTTCCAGTTGTATTCCTCGACGTCGAACGAGCCGTCGGAGTGGACCGCGTTGACGTAGGCGACGTGGCCGACCTTGTGGACGTCGTTGACGGCGATGGCGCCGACAGCCGGGGTGGTGTTGACCGTGACCCCGACGCGGCGGGCGGCGTCGTCCCAGGTGCCGGCGTTGCCCCAGGTGGTTCCGCCGTAGGAGTTGCTGAAGCCGGGGACGCCGAGCCTGCTGGCGATCCGGTAGGCCGCGAAGGCCGTGCAGTTGTTCTGGGCGAAGCCGCGGGCGTTGCCGTCGTAGTCGTTGACGGGGTTTTGCGAGCCGCCGCCCGTGCTGAGGAACTGGTGGCCTGCCTCGTTGTTCTTCAGCGTGGCGTCGAGGTTGCCGGCCTGGCCGGGGGCGAAGTCCTGGCTGTGCCCGAGGAAGCCGCTGTTGTAGTAGACCCGCACCGTCTGCCCGCTGCGGTTCCACACCGAGGCCGCGTTGTTCTTCACGCACACGCCCTGGCCGGCGCCGGCGCTCTTGAAGTCGTAGCAGGTCGGCTCGGTCGCACCGAGGTCGCTGACCGAGCCGGTGAAGTCGGAGAGCGAGCCGCCCTGGTCGCTGTTGTAGTAGTAGCAGAACTCTCCGCTGTCGCAGACCCCGTCCCGCGCCGCGGCGAACGCGGGCGAGGCGGTGGCGGTCAGGAGCGGGGCGGCCAGGGCCAGCGCGGCCCCGGCGACGGTGAGCGTCATGCGGGTGTTTTTCACGGTTTTCCCCTTGGGTGGAGTGTCGATGATCGGGCTCAGCAGCGGACGTCGGTGAAGGCGCTGACGTCGCCGGGATCGGGCGGGAGGCCGCCGTTCCAGCCCCGGGCCTGGGTGCACTGCGACAGGGTGGCGGCGCCGAAGGACCAGAACTCGACGGGGTTCACGCCGCCGCAGAAGGGATCCTCGAAGGTGTTTCCGCCGTTGGTGACGATGGACGTGCACGCGTCCCAGCTGCCGTGGGTGGCGCGGTAGCCGGCCCAGATGTACATGTAGGCGTAGTTCTTGCCGCAGCCCTTGTACTGCTTCACCGAGGCCATGGTCTGGCCGCCGACGTCGAGGTACGCGGTGCTGCCGATCTGGGTGACGCTGGAGCAGCCGGCCGGGGTGGAGGCCTGCGCGGTGCCGGCGGCGCCCACGAGGACGGGCACGGCGAGGGCCGCGACGGTGGCCATCTTGGCGATTCTGGACATGCTGGCGCCCTTCGGTCCGGGAGCGGGGATCCTTTCCGGCAAGAGGCGGCGGGGCCCTGTTCTCCCCTGCCGCCACACCACATCCTGTTCGCCCCGGGGCGGAACCTCCATGACGCCGGCTTGACGTTCACCTGGCGTTCGGACGGCCGGCCGAGGCTCAGCTGCCACCGGCGGCCGAATTGGCGAAGGCGCTGTCGATCGACCGAAACACGGTGCCGGCCGCCTGGTGACACCTACTTCACGGTCCGGACCGGGGCGCGACCGCCGTGGCCAAGACACGGCGCAATCCGTCGAAGGTCGCCAGGACTCGTTGCGCTTCCTCCCGCATCGACCGCATCGCGAGATCACCGCCGGCGTCGATGGTGAGGGCCTCCTGCCACAACGCTCGTTCGGCCTTGTGCCACGCCGGTTTGCCGGTGACCTCGACGTCCGCGAATCCGGCCCGCGGCAGCTGCCGGAGCAGATCCACCTGCCGCATTCGCGGCGATACCCGCTCGTCGGTGGCGTCCACGGCTTCCCAGCAGGTGAGGACTAGGCGTCCGCCTGGACGGAGAACTCGACGGCATTCCCGCAAAGCGTCCGGAATCGGTTCGGCGAACTGGATGGAGTCGACGACGAGCACCGCGTCCACCGACGCCGTGCTCAATCCCGTGCACGTCAGCTCGCCCACCCGGAACTCCGCTCGATCCGCCATGCCCAGCGCCTGTGCCCGACGCCGAGCGTGCTCGACCGCGACCGCCGAAAAGTCCACCCCGGCAACCCGGCAACCGCTGCGCCGCGCGATCTCCAGCCCATACCCGCCGCGACCGCACGCCAGGTCCAGCAGGACCCGCCCGTCCCGCGGGCCGAGCGCCGCCACGACCTCGTCGAGCCCGGCTCCGCCCAGCAGGCTCGTGGACTCCAGGGCCGGCGGAAGACCGAGCACCCGCCGGACGAGCTCGTCGGCCACCGGCGATTCGATCCGATCCGCGTACCAGCGGTCGAACTCCGCGGCGCTTCTCGTCACCTTCCGACCATCTCACAGGACGTCCGGAACTCGCGGTTGAACCTGACGCCGCGTCAGGTTCTACGGTCGGGGGGTGAGCGAACGCAGGTGGAGCATCGGTGAGCTGGCCCGGGCCAGTGGTGTCACGGTGCGCACGTTGCACCACTACGACCGGATCGGGCTGGTGCGGCCGCGGGAACGGACCCCGGCGGGACACCGCCGGTACACCGAGGCGGACGCGCGACGGCTCTACCGCGTGCGAACCCTGTGCGGCTTGGGGCTTTCCCTGGACGAAGTGGCCGCCGTGCTCCGGAACGCCCAGGATGATCTCGGCTCGCTACGCGGCCTGCTGACCGCTCAGCTCGCCGATCTGGAGAGCCGGGCCGCACGCCTCGAGGAGTCGGCCCAGCGGCTCCGGGGCCTGCTCGCCCGGCTGGACGGGCCCGACATGCCGGGACCCGAGCAGTTCCTCGCCACGCTGGAGCCGATGCCCGTGGACGTGCGCCGGTATCTGTCCGAGGCGCAGCTCGCGGCGATCACCGAACAGGCCGCGAAACTCGGCAGCGACGCGATCGAGCAAGCGAAGACCGAGTGGCTCGCCCTCTTCACCCGGCTTCGGCAGCACCTGCTCGGCGGGACACCCGTCGACGATCCGGCGGTCCGGGAGCTGGTCGCGAGCTGGCGGGAGATCGCGGCCGCCTTCCACGCCGGTGACCTCGAAGCCGCGACCTCGGCGCTGTGGGAGGACAACCGGGCCGGGCTGGGGCGGGAGCTCGACGAGCGGCTCGGCTGGTCCGGGCCGGGCAGTGCCGCCGAGGTCGTCGACTACCTGCGCAAGGCCCGGGCCGCGGGCGAAACCGGAAAGGATCACTGAATGGACGCCGACATCACCGGATGGCTCCGGGACAACATGGTCCGGCTGCGGACGATCGAACCGGACGACGCCGGCTACGACGAGCTCGAACCGTTGCGCGACATCGTCGGCGACGCTCGTGTCGTGGCCGTCGGCGAAAGCACGCACCGGGTGCACGAGTTCTACCAGCTCCGCCACCTGGTGACCCGGTTCCTGGCCGAGCGGATGGGGTTCACCGCGTTCGCGATGGAGTCCGGCTTCCCGGAGGGCTGGGCGGTCTGCGACTGGGTCCTCGGCGGCGACGGCGACCTCGACCGACTCCTGCACACCGGCATCACCTACCACATGGGGAAATGCGCGGAAATGCGCGACCAGCTGGGGTGGCTGCGCGAGTACAACCGCACCCACGACCGCAAGATCCGCTTCTACGGCATGGACCTGCCGGACTCCAGCGCGTCCGCGTTGCCCGGGGTCGTGGCCGCCTTGGCGTTCCTGGACGACGCGGACCCGGCCTACGCGTCGGCGGTCCGCCGGAACCTGCTGCCCCTGTTCGACTACCTGCCGCCGGATCGGACCGGGCTGGCCTGGGCCGCGCCCGCGATCCACGCCTACCTGGCTCTCGGCACCGCCCACCGCCACGAGCTGACCGCCCGGATCAGCGAGCTGACCGAACGCCTCCGCGCCCTGCGCGTCCCTTACTCCACTGTGGACTCCGATCGGGCGGACATCGCGCTGCAGTGCGCGGTCAACGCGCGGTACGCCGACGCCTTCCTGGCCGCCATGGCCGCCGCGCCGGGACGCACCTACCGGGGCGCCAACGTCCGGGACGCGGCGATGGCCGACAACGTCGAATGGATCCTCGCCCGGGAGGAACGCGTCGTCGTCGGGGCGGCCAACGGGCATCTGCAGCGCTGGCCCTACCGCGTGCCGCCGATCATCAACGAGGAGCAGGTCATGCTCGGCCAGCACCTGGCCCGCTCGCTCGGGGACCGGATGGTCGTCATCGCGACCACCTACAACGGCGGCCGCGTGTTCGGCCACCGTCCCCGGCCGGACGGGCCGCCCGGCCACACCGAGGTGTTCTACGAGGACGTCGCCCCGTTCACCGAACCGGGCAGTCTCGACGCCCTGCTCTCGAGCACCGGCGAGCCGCTCGCCCTGCTCGACCTGCGCAAGGTCCCCGAAGCCGGCGCGGTGGCCCGCGGCTTCGCCGAAATCGACGGCACCCGGCAGGGTCCCTACAAGCAGCTGGTGAATCCCCTCGTCGCGTTCGACGCCGTCGTGCACATCGACAAGGTCACGCCCTGGCAGACGGTTCTGACGCCGTAGCGGTCAGCGCCAGCAGCTCGCGCAGCACTTCAGCGGCGATGTCGGCGAGGGAACGCTGCTCGCCCTCGCGGATCCACTGGGTGAACGCGATCGAGAACACGGTGGCACCCGACTCCGCCGCCAGGGTGGCGGCCACCTCGTCGACGCCCCGGGCGCGCAGGGCGTCGGCGACCGTCGTGGCGATGCTGGCGAGCTTGTGCCGCTCGCGTTCCCGCAACGCCGGGTTCTGGTCGATGACCGACTGCCGGGTCCGGGAGTGGTCCCGGCGCTCGTCCGGGAAGAAGGACGCCGAGGACCGCAGCGCGCCGGCGACGAGCTCGAGCGGGGACGCATCCGGTGGTGCCGCGTCGATGCCGGCGAGGAACGCGTCCACCAGCCGTTGCTGCCCGTGGAAGAGGACCTCGCGCTTGTCGCTGAAGTGCCGGAAGAAGGTGCGCTCGGTCAGCCCGACGGACTCGGCGATCTCCATGGTGGTCGTCTGCTCGAACCCGCGCGTGGCGAACAGCTCGAGGGCGGCCCTCTGCAGCCGCTCGGCGGTTCCCGGTTCCCAGCGCGCCATGTCCTCGAGTGTAGTGATGACAGCGACTGACTTGAAGGGTACGGTGATGTCTGTGACTGACGTCAGTCACAGACATCAACCGCCGAGGGAGAGCACCTCATGCACGTTTTCGTCACCGGAGCTTCCGGCTGGATCGGCTCGGCCGTCGTCGACGACCTGCTCGCCGCGGGCCACGAGGTCACCGGGCTGGCCAGGTCCGAAGCGTCCGCCGCCGCGCTGACGGCGAAGGGCACCCACGTCCGCCGCGGTGACCTGGACGACCTGGACAGCATCCGCGCCGGCGCCAAGGACGCCGACGCCGTCATCCACCTCGCGAACAAGCACGACTTCGCCAACCCGGCCGTCTCGAACGCGGCGGAACGGGCCGCCGTCCAGACGATCGGCGACACGCTCGCCGGCACCGGCCGTCCGTTCCTGCTCGCCTCCGGCATCGCCGCCCTCGCCCAGGGCCGGCCCGCCACCGAGGAGGACGCGTCGCCGTTCCACGGCCCCGAGTCGCCCCGGGGCGGTAGCGAGAACCTGGCGCTCGAGTTCGCCGGCCAGGGGGTGCACGCGGTGAGCCTGCGGTTCGCGCCGACCGTGCACGGCACCGGCGACCACGGGTTCATCGCGGTCCTCGCGGCGACCGCTCGCGAGAAGGGCGTGTCCGGCTACCCCGGCGACGGCACCAACCGCTGGGCCGCCGTGCACCGCACCGACGCCGCCCGGATGGTCACCCTCGGCCTCGAGAAGGCGCCCGCGGGCGCCCGGCTGCACGCCGTCGCCGAGGAAGGCGTGCCGACCCGCGAGATCGCGGAAGCGATCGGCCGCGCGTTCGACCTGCCCGTCGCGTCGATCCCCGCCGACGAGGTCCCGGCCCACTTCGGCTGGATCAGCCGCTTCTTCGCGATGGACCTCGCGGCGACCAACACCGCGACGCGGGAACTGCTCGGCTGGACACCCACCGGCCCCACCCTCATCGACGACCTCGCCGCGGGGGCGTACTCGGCATAGCCGGCCGGCGGTCCCCCTGCTTCGGCACCTGGAAGCCGCCGATCTCCTGCTCGAGCAGTTCGGCCAGCCGCAGCGGGGTGCGGTCCTCGAACATCGGGCCGATGAGCTGCACTCCCACCGGCAGGCCGCCGGGGGATCGGCCCGCGGGCACGGCCGTGGCGGGCAGGCCGGGCATGGTGGCCAGGCCTGCCCACACGAGCTGGTCGAAGTAGGGGTGGCCGGCGCCGTCGATGTCGACGCGCCGGTCCATCGGGTTGGGGTGGTGGTCGTGCGGGAACGCGGGCGTCGGCGTGATCGGGCAGACCACGGCGTCGAACTCGGCGAACAGCCGCCGCCAGCCGTGGCGGTGGAGCTCCCGGCGGTGGTTGGCCGCCAGCCAGTCGTGGTGGCTGAACGTCAACGCGCGCAGCCGCACGGCCTCGAGGCTCCGGTCGTCCGCGCTCAGCGCGGCGATCCGGGTCCGCAGCTGCTCGTCCGAGCCGATGGGGAACCGCGCCACCGAACCGGAAATCAGCAGCTGCATGGAGAGTGTCGCGGCTTCGGTCGGATCGGGCAGCAGCGGACTGTGCCGTTCGACGCGCGCGCCGCCCTCGCGGAGCGCGTCGGCCACCCGGTTCACGCCCGCCCGCACGGCGGACCCGGTCGGGATGAGCGGATGCTCGTCGAGGACCAGGACCCGGAAGTCGCCGAGCCGGTCATGCCGGGCGGGCGGCAGGACCAGCTCGTACGCCACGCCGAGCGTCAGCGGGTCCGGCCCGGCCATGACGTCGAGCAGGAGCGTGAGGTCGCGGGCGGTGCGTGCCATCGGCCCGACGACGGCGAGGTCGAGGTCGACGGGCAAGGCGGGCGTGCCCGGCGGGACCATGCCGCGGCTCGCCACCAGCCCGAGCGTCGGCTTGTGCGCGTAGACACCGCAGAAGTGCGCGGGAGTGCGCAGCGAGCCGGCGATGTCGGAGCCGAGGGACAGCGCGCCGAACCCGGACGCCAGGGCCGCCGCCGACCCGCCGGAGGACCCGCCCGGCGTGCGGTCGTGGTCCCACGGGTTGCTGGTGGTGCCGTAGATCTCGTTGAAGGTCTGGATGTCCTGCAGCCCCAAGGGCACATTGGTCTTGCCGAGCACCACCGCCCCGGCGGCCTCGACCCGCGACACCTGAACGGCGTCCTCGGCCGGCACGTGGTCCCAGTACGGCGGCATGCCCCAGGTGGTCGGCAGCCCGGCGATGTCGTAGCACTCCTTGACGGTCATCGGAACACCGAGCAGCGGCCGGTCCTCACCGCGGGCACGCGCCCGGTCGGCCCGCCGCGCGGCGGCCCGCGCCCGGTCGAAATCGGGCACGCAGATCGCGTTGATCACCTTGTCGTCCCGCTCGATACGGGCGATCGCTTCGTCGGTCAGTTCCACCGATGCCACTTCACCGGCCCGCAACGCGGCGATGAGTTCTTCGGCCGGCTGGTAGCTCCATTCCATGAATCGGAAGCTAGCGGCCTGCCGCGGAGGGCACGAAATTCCGGCTCACGCAACAAGTGCGGCATTCATCGGCGAATTCGGCGCTATCCACGTAAGCCATGAAATGGCGATCCGCGCAACGGGATCGATGTCTCAATTCTCTTCATCCGCGATGCGGAGCTGCCGCCGGCGCGCGGCGTCGGCGACTTGCGGCCAAAGGGGTTCCAGGGCGTCCGGCAGGGTCGCGGTTCGCAGCTGCCGCGGCGCCACCGTGTCGAGCAGGCCGGTGGTCTCCGGCTCACGGTCCCGGGCCCGCACGAGGATCGGCGCGCCGGCGCCCGAGTACGCGCGGATGCCGGCCAGGAAAAGCAGGTTGGCGACGATCGTCCACCGGCCGTCCACCCCGGCCGGGCCGGAGCCGGGGCGATCGTCCGAGGGGTCGGGCGCCACGAACCGGACCCGTCCCACGCCGGTGAACTCGCACGCCGCCGCGCACATCGCGCACGGGCGGTGGGAGCTCCACAGTGTCGCCGCGGACAGATCCTCGTCAACGGTGACGCGGGCCAGCGCGTTCATTTCCGCATGAGCTATCGGGCTGCCCTGCAACCGGTCGTCCCCGCCGGGCGGGTCGTACGCCCGGTTGCGGCCTTCCGCGACCACCTCGCCGCCAGGGCCCAGCACCACGGCGCCGACCGGCAGACCGCCGGCCAGCAACGACCGATGGGCAAGCTCCAAACTCCGGGTGACGCCCAGACCGGCGTCCTGCCACGCAGCACTCGAGTCCACAGTCACAGCAGACCATGCTGGCACGCCGCGCGACAGCACGCGCTTTCCCCGGTGGCGCGTGGTCTATCGTTCCGCCATGGTCGATCGCATCCGGGAGAACGCCCGCGCCGCCGCGTTGCTGGCCGGCGTGTTCGACTTCGACGTCTCGCGCCTCGATCCCGTCGAACCCGTGCGGCTGGCGTCGGGTGGCCAGTTGCGCGTGGTCGCCGGTGATGCCTCCGGCGGGTCGTTCTTCGTGTGCGACGACGGACCCGTGCTCTACGCCGGCTCCGAAGGCTCCGCCGGGGTCGTCGCCGCCGATCCGGATGAAGTCGTCCGCCTGGTCGTCGGTGTGCCGACCTGGCATGACGTCGTGGCCGACGCACCTGACGTCCAGGCGATGCTCGCCTCCTTCGAATCTTCCTACGCCGAAATGCGCGAGTACGAGCCCCGGATCGACGAGTTCCGGTCCGAGGCCGCCGCGGAGCTCGGACTCGGGCCGGTCGCCGTCGACGAGCTGCTGGCGTCGCTGAGCCGGTGCCTGACCGAACTGTCGCCCGGTTACGTCTTGCTCAACGAAGACGGCGACGCCTACGACCCCCTCTGACGCCGGCCGCTCAGCCCACCGTGACCACCCGCGCCCAAGCCGGTGGAGTTTCCGGCCGATAACCCGGACGCGGCCGGGAAAACAACCCCACCACCGTCCGGGCGGGCGGTCTCGCGTCGGGCCACGGCGTTTGGCCGTCGGTCAGGGCCACGATCACGTCGGGCCGGGGATTGCCGCGCACGACCTGGGCGAAGCCGGCGCGCAGATCCGTGCCACCGCCACCCACCAACGGGATTCCCTCGGCCTGGCACAGCCGATGCGTGACGTGGGCGGCCGCGTCGCACGACAGCACCGAGACCAGGTCGCGCCGGCCACCGACCGCGCGGACGATCGCGGCGATTTCGAGGATCGCGGTCCCCAGCTCGGCGTCGCTCACCGACCCGGAGGTGTCCACGATCACGCTGACCTGCGGAGGCCGGCGCCGCAGGCTCGGCATGACGACGCCGGGCAGGCCGGCCGACCTGCGCGCGGGCCTGCCGTAGGTGTAGTCCTCGCCCGCACCGGACATCGCCGACCGCACCGCCGCCCCCAGCAGTTCCCGCCACGGCTGCGGCGGGTGGAACGCCTCCTGCGCCCAGCGCTGCCAGCCCTGCGGGACGTTCCCCGGGCTGCCGTTGATGCCTTGGGCGACCCGGAACCGGACGGCGTCCCGTTCCTGCGCGCTGAGCCCGTGCGCACCGTCGGCGCCCAGGTCCCAGTCTCGCTCCAGCCCGTCGGCACCGCTTCCGCAGTCCAGCCAGGCGTATCCGGCGGTGTAGGGCCCGAGCCGGAACTGGCTCAGGTAGTCCTCCATCAGCTGCCCCGCGCGCAGCCTGAGCAACGCCGGTTCGACCGCGCCCTCGGGCCTCACCAGCCCGTCGCCGAACACGTCGTCGTTGATTTCGCAGTCCGCGGCGATGTTCATCCGCAACCGCTCCCCCGGACCGGTCAGCTCGTGCTTCGCGGCGTACCGGTCGCTGCGGCCGTGATGGTCGCGCAGCAGGTGGGAGACCTCGTGCACCCAGACGGCGGCCAGCTCCGCCGGCGGGGTGCGGTCCACGAACGCCGGCGAAACGTAACACCGCCAGTGGCGGTCCACGGCCATCGTCGGCACCCGCCGTGATTCCACCACGTGCAAGGCGAACAACGCCGTCGCCAGGTACGGCCGGTTCCGGACCGCGTGCAGCCGCGCGGCGAAGAGCTTCTCCTCGTCCAGGGTCCCCGGCGTCATCGGTCCGCACCCGCGCTCTCCGCGGCCCGGTCCGCCCGCCGCGCCAGCGAAACCGCCCCGGACAGCCGATCGATCGCCGCCGGCACCTGCCAGTCGTCGCGGCGCAGCGCGGCGAGCGTGGCCGCCGGCACGACCACCACGTCCGGGGCGCCGGTTTCCAGCGCCCGCACCAGCAGCGACCACGCGGCGTCCCAACGGGACTGCTCCGGCCGCTTGCGGACCGCGGCCACCACGCCGTCGAGCACCGTCTGACGCAGGTCGCCGCGCTCGGGCAGCACCGCCGCCGCCGGATCCGCGAGCAGCACCTCGGGGTCCGGCAGGTCCATCCGGTCCAGGCTCGCCAGCAGCTCGAGGCCCGGCCCGTCGCCGACGGCGCCCCGCACCAGCAACGACAACACCTCCCGGGAGACGTCCGCCGCGGTGGCGAACGCGATCAGCCGCACGGTCATCTCCCAGCTGCGCGGTGAGGGCCACGCACCACCGCGGCGTGTCTCGTTCTTCGGCAGCTGGTGGACGAGTCCGGGGCGGGCGGTCAGGAGTCCGCAGACCGCGCGGCGGGCGAACGTCACGGCGCCGGGCAGCCGCCGCCGGTCGAGCACGGGCAGCGCCGCCTTCGGCCACGTCCCGCCGAGCCCGCGCACGACGACGTCGTGGTCGTATGTCCATTGGAGATGGACGAACCGGTTGGCCAGCGGCGGGCTCAGCTCCCAGCCGTCGGCCGCGGAGGACCGCGGGTTGGCGGCGGCCACGATCCGGCCCCCCGGCGGAAGCCGCAGGGCACCGACCCGCCGCTCGAGCACGACACGCAGCAACGCGGCTTGGACGGCCGGCGGCGCGGTGGAAAGCTCGTCGAGGAACAGGAGCCCGTGGCCGGCCCGGACCAGGCGCACGGCCCAGTCCGGCGGCGCCATCGGCACCCCCTGCTCCGCGGGATCGTCGCCGACCACGGGCAGGCCGGAGAAGTCGTACGGCTCGTGCACGCTGGCGATCACCGTCGTCAGGGGCAGTTCGAGCGCCTCCGCGAGCTGGTTCAGCGCCGCGGTCTTGCCGATCCCCGGCTCGCCCCACAGCAGCACCGGCAGATCGGCGGACACGGCCAGCGTCAAGGCTTCCAGCTGGGTGTCGGCCCGCGGCTCGGTGGTCGTGTCGTGCAGCAGGCCGAGCAGTTCGGTGGCGACGTCCAGCGGCCGGAGGCGAGCCGCTTCCGAAGAAAAATCCATGGCAGTAGACAGTTTCGATCACCTTTTGGGAAGTCGAGGAATCAGCGAAGCGCCGCGCGGCGCAAACGGTCCTTTGTGGACTTGCGTGGTCCGTACCCGGCCAGCCCGGCCCGGTACAGCCCGTGGGTCACCTGGCGGCGCACCGCCGTCTCCAGCTCGTCACGCAGGGCGCCGGCGCGCAGGTGCGCACCCGGTCCGAGCAGATCTTCGACGGCGGCGAGGGCGCCGTCGGTGTCACCGTGGTCCAGCCGGGCGCGGACGTCCACCAGGTTTTCCGGATTCCGGTGCACCTCGTCGATCGCGCGCAGGCAGGGCAGCTCGGTGCCGCCCAAGGCGCCCAGCAGTTCCTCGCGGCGGATCTCGGCGGGGTCGTGGTCCAGCGGGACGAGCACCCCGTCCACCACGGCGATCCGGTGCGTGGCACCACGGCACTCGACGAGACGCGAATTCGCCGCGTGGTCCCGGCTTCGTGCCGCACCCGGCCGACGACCGGGCCGGAGTGCCGGCGCGACAAGCGGATGCAGCCGGCCGACGTCGATCAGCCCGGCCTGGAGCAGCTGGAGGTCGGGCAGGACCCACGTCGCGGCGTCGGGCAGGACGGGCACCACCCGGCCGGCCGCTCCACCCGGTGTGCCCGCGTTCAGCAGCACCCGATGCCGGCTGGTGAGCCGCACGGCGACGACGTCGCCGCCGCGTCCCTCCGCCCGCAGCAGCAGCGCCGCCTCGGCCGGCCACCGGTCCACATCGCACACACCGCCGTCCGCAGGCCCGTGCCTTTCCCGCAGCTCACCGACCCGGCGGACGTCCCACAGGTGCCGGTGCAGATCGAGGCGGAAGCGGCGGTCGGGCCGGGGATGCGGATGCGGGCCCGCTCCGGGCCGGGACGGCGTCCACAGTGCCAGGCTGATCCGCTGACCGGCATCCGCCCACGCCGGCGGCGTCCGAGCGACGAGGTGCACCTCGGCGCCGGCCGGACCGTACCGGGCGAGGGACACCGTGAGCCCCGGCCGCAGCAGGCCTTCGGGTGCGATCCTCGGAAAATGCCAGCGGAGCAGGTCCGGGGCCAGGTGCCGCAGATCGGCGCGGACCTGCGCCGCCACCCCGTGGCCGTGGGCCCGCGTGACGGCTCGCAGGTTCAGATCCACGTCGACGCGCGCGGCGGCACAGGCCCCGGCCCAGTCGCCCACCGCCCGGCGGGCGGTCGCTGTCTCGATCATCGACGGCGGCACGGCGAACTCTCGCACGCGCGCCCAGAAAGGAAGGCGGAGTTTCTCGTTCGCGGCCAAGGGGTGCATCAGCACTCACCTGCGGCGAACGGAACCCCCGATCTGTTCGAGTAGGTACTCATCGCGGCAAGCGTAGCAGGAGCGAGGACTTTCGAGCGCTAGCGAAGCGTCCAGTACACCGCGTGGCTTTTCCCGGCGGCGGTGGTGGCGCTCCCGACGACGCGGCCGCTGTCGGTGATCCGGTAGGCCGAGCTGTCGTTGCCACCGGGCAGCATGCCGAGCTCGACGCGTTCTCCGGTCCGGAACCAGGCGGTCGCGTGCCGATCGAGGTTGCCGACCGCGGTGCCCGCCCCGTCGATGTCTTCGACGTCGGGATAATGGCCGCTGTCGGGCAGGACGGTGAGGTGGCCGTCGGGATCCCAGACCACCGCCGACGGCTTGGGCGGGTTGTAGTACCCGAAGCCGGCCACGTAGCCGGTGGAACCGATGCCGTAGACCCAGACCGAGTAGAGGCTGGGCCAGTCCAGGCGGTGGATCGTGCCATCCCGGTCCCAGGTCGCCGGGACCGGGGGCCCGCTGCTGGTTTCCTTCAGGACTCCGGCGGCCACCCCGCCCGCGTTGATCCGGTGGGCCCCGCCGTTGTAGCTCTGGGGCGCCAGCTCGGTGATCGGGCCGCCGTCCACCCACCGCACGGGGTGCTGCGTCCCGGCGCGGTTGGCGACGCCCACGATGATGCGGCCGTCGGCGGAGATGTCCTCGGCCATGCCCCAAGAGTCGCCGGGCAGCACGCCCAGGTCGGTGACCTGGCCGTCCGGGTCCCAGCGGAAGCCGTGGTACTCGTTGCCCGGCGTCAGCCAGTTCCCGACGACGACGTCGGTGTCGCTGATCGCGAACGAAGTGGCGTTGTGGTAGCCGGGCGGGAACTGCAGCAGGGTCACCTGGCCCTGGGCGTCCCAGCGGGCCGGCACGGCGGTGTTCGCGGTCAGCACGTAGCCGGCGGAAACCCCGTTCTGGTTGATGTCACGCACTTGTCCCTCGCTGCCACCCGGCGTGGGCAGTGCCGTGATCAGGCCGTCGGCGTCCCAGCGAACCGGGTGATCGTGCCTCGGGTCGCGGCCGGCCGAAGACGTCCCGACCATCACGCCCGCCTCGTTGACCGCCAGGACGGAACTGCTGTCGTCGCCGGGCAGCGTTCCGAGATCCACCGGACCGGCCGGGGTGGCCTGCGCGGTTCCCGCCAGCGCGCCGGACAACACGACGAGCGCCGCTCCCAGCGACCACGCGGATCTTCGGGCATTCCTCGGCATGACCACTCCCCTCCCGGCCCGGCGTCGCTCGACGCACGGCCACCCTTGCCGCGGAGAATAGCGCGAATCGCGTCCGTTATTGCCGGGCAAGCGCCCAGGGCATGAGTTTCTCCGACAGCGCTCGGCTGAACGGACGCACCAATTCCTGCAATTCGACGCAGGCGGACTCACCGAGGTGAGCATAAGGCGCGGCGCTGTTTTCGTCGGTCGCCTTCTCGATTTCCGCCCGGCGGGCCGCACCGGCGGCGGTGAACGTCAGGGCGGCGTCGTCGGTGAGCCAGTCCCGCTCGCGCAGCCCGGCGACAGCCGCGTTCCAGTCGTCCTCGGACCACGCCCGGGAGGTGCGCAGGGTTTCGGCGGGAACGGCACCCGAGGCGGCGTGGGTGACGAGGGCTTCGATGCCGCTGAGACCGGCCGTCAGCAGGGCGGCGATGTGGGCGTCGCCGCGGTATTCACGGAGCAGGGTCTGCGCGTGCCACAGGATCAGGTGCGGCTCGGTGGGCCACGGCAGGGCGGCGTGGGCGGCGAACAAGGGACGGCCGGTGACGTCACCGGTGATCGTCTCGGCGGCCTCGCGGAGGAGCGTGGCGGCCCGGCGCATCTCGGGCGAGGTGATGGCGTCGCCCAGGATGCCGCGCAGGGCCTGGTCGGCCCCGGCGTAGCGGGCGGCGAGCACGGCGGCCGGGTCGGTCGAGGACCAGACGCCGTCGAGCGACTGCCCGACGAGGACCGGGTTGAAGTTGTAGAAGGTCGCGACCACGACCGGCGCCGGGACCGCACCGAGGGCAGCGGACCGGGAAGCGAAGTAGCCGGCGCGGCCGGAGAGCCCCAGCGCCTTGTACGCGGCGGCGGCTTCCGGGGCGAAGTAGATCATGCCGTGGTAGGGCTCGAGGAATCGCCACGTCCGGCGCGCCGTTTCGATCACCACGCCAACATACCATCCAGTCGGTACGGCCGGGCCTTCGTCGCGCTATCGCAGGAAAGCCGCGTCGCCGAAACCCAGGTCGCGCATCTTCTCGCGCGAGAAGACGACCATGATCTCGTCGCCCAGGGGGAACACGCGGCGCATGTCCGGCGGCCGCGGGATGGCGGCGACGAACCACACCGGTCCCGCGGCGAAGTCGAGCCGGATCGCCGCCGGGACGTGCACGACGCGCGCGGGTTCGACGACGGTGCCGTCGGATCGCCGGGCCGGACCCAGTTCGACGCGCTCCCAATGGGAAGCGGCCCGGCGAACCGGTGTCCCGAGGTAAGGGGACCAAGAACTCCCGTGCGGCCCGTTCCGTTCGGGGCCTCCTTCGCCGAGAACGAGATGGTCTTCGATCCGGTCGTGGAAGACTTCCACGCCGTAGCAGAAGAACGTGCTGGTCCAGGTCACCGCCACCGGTCCCGCGTCGGTGCCGAGCCCGACGCCCATGACGGCGTGGTGCCAGTCGCCGTAGTCCCACTGCGCCGGTTCGGAACCGAAGCCGCGGATGTCCCAGTAGTCCACTGCGGTGAGCCGACGCCCCTCGAGTCCGCTCAGCTTCGCCTCGAAACGCGCGCGCGAGCCACTCACTGATTCCACCCGGGCGCACGCTACCGCAGTTGGTCGCGACGACGGGCCAAATAAGCCGTCTCGGCGGTGTTTCCCGCCAGCTCGATGGCTTTGTCGTACGCCGCGCGCGAGTCCTGGGTCCGGCCCAGCCGGCGCAGCAGGTCGGCGCGGGTGGCGTGGTACGCGTGATAACCGGACAGCTTGTCCTCGAGCCGGTTGACGACCGCCAGTGCCACCTCCGGGCCGTCCAGCTCGGCGACCGCGATCGCCCGGTTGAGCGCGACGACCGGCGAGGAGTCGACGCGGACGAGCTGGTCGTAGAGGGCCAGGATCTGCGACCAGTCGGTGTCTCGCCCATCGCGCGCCGACGTGTGCACCGCGTTGATCGCCGCGAGGAGCTGGTAACGGCCCGGAGCCACCCCGGCGGCCAGACGCTCGCGCACCAGCCGGTGCCCCTCCGCGATCAGCGCCGCGTCCCAGGTTCCCCGGTCCTGCTCGTCGAGGGCGACCAGTTCGCCGCCCGCCGAGACGCGGGCCGGGTGGCGGGCCTCGATGAGCAGCATCAGCGCCAGCAGGCCGGCCACCTCGCCGTCGTCCGGCAGGAGGGTCCGGATCAGGCGGGTGAGCCGGATCGCCTCGGCCGTCAGGTCGTGGCGGACCGGGTCGGTGTCCGGGCCGGTCGCCAGGTAACCCTCGTTGAACACGAGGAAGAGGACGGTCAGCACGCCGGAGACGCGGGCCGGGAGGTCCTCGGCCGACGGCACGCGATACGGGATGCGGGCCGCTTTGATCTTCGCCTTCGCCCGGGTGATCCGCTGCCCCATCGTCGTTTCGGCCACCAGGAACCCGCGGGCGATCTCGGGCACGGTCAGGCCGCCGACCATGCGCAGCGTCAGCGCCACGCGCGCGTCCACCGCCAGCGCCGGGTGGCAGCAGGTGAAGATCAGCCGGAGCCGGTCGTCGTCGATGGCGCCGAGGGGCTCGGGCGGGTCGTCGTCGTGGAGCGTCCGGGCCTCCTTCTGCTTGTCGTCGCGCTTGCTCTCGCGCCGGATCCGGTCGATGGCCTTGCGGTTGGCGGTGGTGGTCAGCCACGCGCCGGGATTGGGCGGCACGCCGTCGGCGGGCCACCGCTCCACCGCGGTCGCGAATGCCTCGGCCGCCGCCTCTTCGGCGATGTCGAGATCACCGAAGCGCCTGGTCAGGGCGGCCACCACCCGCGCCCACTCCTCGTGGTGGGCCCGGGTCACCGCCTCTTCGACGTCGCTCACCGGAACGGCCGCACCTCGATCTTCCGGTCGCACACCTTCGACGCCTCGGCGGCGAGCTTGAGCACGACGTCCAGGTCGGGGGCCTCCCACACCCAGAAGCCGGCGAGGTACTCCTTCGACTCCACGAACGGCCCGTCGCTGACCACCGCCTGCTCACCCCGGTTGTCGACGACCGTGGCCGCGTCGGTGTCCGCGAGCCCGCCCGCGAAGACCCAGTACCCCTCGGCGATCAGCCGCTCGTTGAACTCGCTGATCGCGGGCTGCCGGTCCGTGCTGCCGGGATTGCTCTTGTCGTCGACCACGGAAACCAGGTACTGCATGCGAAATCCTCTCCTCCGGCCGTCATGATCGCGGTTCGGCGTGCGGGCAGAACCGTTGCCCGAGTTCGTGTCGGCTGCCGGCGTTCGCCGGAAAGGTACCCGAGCCGGTGGCCACGAGCGGCGTCATCGCGGGTACACCGAGCCCGGTGTTGCCCAGCACCGGGTGCCGGCCGCCGGGCAGCACCGCACCGGTCGGGAAGTCACGCCGTCCGGCGGCGGCCGTGCCGGTGCGCAGCCACGCCAGGAGGGGTTCCGGAGCGTTCACCACGCCGCCTCCCGGTAGTCCTTGAGGAAGACGCCCGCGCTCGGCGCACCCCGCTCGCCCCGCACGATCGGGTCGTACACCCGCGCGGCACCGTCCACTGTGTCCAGTGGCGTGCGGAAGCCCGCTCCGGCCATCCTGGCCTTCTTCGGCAGCGGGTTCTCGTCGGTGATCCACCCGGTGTCGACCGAGCACATGTGGACGCCCCGCTCCGCGAGCTCCGGCCCGCTGGTGCGCGTCAGCATGTCGAGCGCCGCCTTGGCCATGTTCGTGTGCGGGTGGCCGGAAGTCTTGTTCCGCACGGCGAACCGCCCCTCGACGGCGGTCACGTTGACGACGTACCGGCGCGGGTGCGGCGAGGCCGGCAACAGCGGCAGCAGCCGGTCGCACAGCAGCGTCGGCGCCAGTGCGTTGATCAGCTGCGTCTCCAGCACTTCCGCCGCGTCGAGCTCGCCCACGCGGACCGACCACGAGTTGACCGGCGCGGTGTCCGGCAGCAGTCCCGCCTCGTCGATCCCGGCGAGCGCCAAGGCACCGCGGCTCGGCCCCAGCGCCAGCATCGGGCTGAATCCCGGCGCCAGCACGACGTTGGACGACAGCAGACCGGTCTCGCCGTCGACCAGCGCCGCGTAGGACCCGGGCGGCCGCCGCACGGTCTGGGCGGCGTTGTTGACCAGGATGTCGAGCGGCCTGCCGTCCGCGCGCAACGACTCGGCCAGACCGAGCACCTGGCGCGGATCACGCAGGTCGACGCCGAGCACCGTCAGCCGGTCCAGCCACCGCTCGCTGCCCGGCGCCGCCTCGAACCGGCGCTGGGCGTCACGCGGGAAGCGGGTCGTGACCAGCAGTTCGGCACCGTCCCGCAGCAGCATCAGCGCCAGCTGGAAACCGATCTTCACCAAGCCACCGGTGAGCAACGCGCGCCGGCCGGTCAGGTCCGTGGTCGCGCTCCGGCGTTCGGCGTTCTCCCGCGCGCAGGACGGGCAAAGCCGGTGGTAGAAGGCGTCCGCGAGCCGGTAGGGCTCCTTGCAGACGTAAGACCGCCTCGACCGCGCCAGCGGGCGGGCCACCGCGTCCGCGGCCTCCCGCAGCGGCGCGTCCTCGCGCCGGTCCCAGGCTCCTGTCGCCGTCGCGGCGTCCACTGCCGCGTCCGCTTCGGCGCGTTCGGCCGTCCGCACCCTCTTGCGGTGCTGCCTGCCCTCGCGGACGAACGACTCCGCCACCCGCTCGGCCTTCAACCGCACCGGGTCGTCCGCGGGCAACGTCCGCAGCCGTGCGACGGTCTCGTGGAACGCGGCGAGCTCGGCGTCGGTGATCATGGGGTCCCCCTCCCGCGCACCAGGACCGAACCTGCCAGGGCGGCCGGATTCGAACCGGCGTGTCCCTCCAGTGGAGGAGGCGCGCCTGCCTCTGCGCTACGCCCCTGGCATTGGCCGGATCCTATCCCGGCAGCCGCGGCCAGGGTGGTTCCACCAGCACGTCCGGGTCGCGCGCGCCCGCCCACCAGCCGACCGCGACCACCACCGGCACGCACGCCGCGGCGAAGATCAGGCCGAGGACGACGGCCGTGCCGTGCTCCTGGGGGTGGCCCACCGTCCAGCCCAGCGCGGGCGCGGCGGACGCCAGCGCGGTCAGGACTGCGGCGGCGACCACCACCAGCATGCGCGACCGGCGCAGGGGCCGTTGCGCCAGGGCGAGAACGGTACCGATGCCGACCAGGCACAAGGTGGTCACCAGCCAGGGGACGGTCGACGCCCCGGAGGTCGATACGACGAAGGGCACCAAGCCCGTGATCGGGACGGCCAGGAAGGCGAACACGGCGACCGGAACCGCGGCGGCGAGCCCGCGTCCGTACCGGGAGCGAACCCGGGCGGCCGCCACCGTCGTGCCGATCACCAGCGCGAGCAGGGCGAGCAGCCCGGCCGTGCCGACGTCGTCCCCGATCGACTGGCCGAACGCGGTGAGCGGCGCCGGCCGGATGGCCGGCCCGGACCCGGGGCTGACGAACGCGACGCGACGCCAGGCACCGGCGGCGTCGCGGACCGCCAGCCCGTCCACCCCGTTGGCGACGAACACCTCGTGTCCACCCGGGACAGCACGGACCAGCACCTCCACACTGGCCACTTCGGACACACGCGTCACGTCGGCGGGAAACGGGTGCTGGCGCTTGACGAACTCCCACCGGGCGGCGGGCACCTCCCAGGCGGTGTGCCAGGTCCGGCCGCCGTCGATCGTTTCGTCGACGCCGAGCAGGCGGCCGCCGCGCGTGTCGTCCGAGTCGAAGACACCGGCGCCGTGCACGCGGTAGCAGTGCGCGGCCGCCTCGGGCAGGCACGCTTCGACCTGCGGCCGGTGCGCCTGCGGCGGCTCCCGCGAGGTCGACAGCAGCGTCCAGCCGTCGACACCCGAGGAGGAGCGGTAGAGCTGCCCGCGCACCTCGATCACGACCTGCGAGCCCGCACTTCTCACGGAGTCGACCGACGGGAGGGTGTGGTCGGGCGCCGACGTCGCGGTGATCGCCAGCACCACGAGCGGCACGGCGACCACCACCCGCACCCGGGACGCCAGGCCGTCCGGCAGCGGCGGCGCGCCCGCCACCCGGCGCCAGGCCCACCAGGCGAGGCCCAGCGCGGGCAGCGCGACCAGGTCGGCCGGATCGGCCAGGACGACCGAAGGCCCGTTGACGACCGACCACGCGGCCGAGGCGACCCCGGCGCCGCCCGCGGTCAGCTTGACCAGGGCGAACCCGGCCCCGGTGGTGAGCACGGCCGCCACGGCACCGATCCGGTCGGCGAGGAACAGGCCGAACAGCAGCCCGAGCACCGGCGGCGCCACCACCAGCCCGGCGACGTCGCTGAGCTTGCCGGTGACGAGTCCCGGCCACGCCTGCTTGAGCACGTGGTCGTTGAGCAGCAGGACCACGGTGGCGCCGACGGTCAGCGGATGCGCCGTCCAGCGCAGGAGAACCCCGGTTCGCACCCGGTACAGCCTGCGGGGCGATGATCACGGCCACGACACGACCCAGCCGCGGATCGGCCGGAGGGATCAGAGCTCTCTGA
Source organism: Amycolatopsis sp. NPDC021455 (assembly GCF_040640995.1). Classification (NCBI taxonomy): domain Bacteria; kingdom Bacillati; phylum Actinomycetota; class Actinomycetes; order Pseudonocardiales; family Pseudonocardiaceae; genus Amycolatopsis; species Amycolatopsis sp. NPDC021455. The sequence goes on from NZ_JBFACT010000014.1 coordinate 62,917, forward strand.
TGTGGAGCAGGGACCGGACGTTCAGGTGCCGGCGAACCCGGTTGCTGCTCAGCGCGTCGACCACGGTCGCGGCACCGAGCCAGGTGGCCCCGGCGTCCCGGGTGAGCAGGTGCGCGCCGTGGGCCTGGCCGCCGGTTTCGATCCATTCGTCGACGAACAGCACGCGGTCGCCGCCGCCGATCAGGTTCTTGCGGAAGCCGAGGCTCAGGTGCCGATCCCGGTAGTCGGGTGGGGTGGTCCGCCGCAGCCAGGCATCACTGTCGCAGCAGGGCGCCCCGTCCTTGCGCAGTTCGACGAACCCGACGTCGAGGTGCAGCGCGACCAGCGGGCCCAGCAGGCAGCCGCGGGATTCCGGCCCGAGGACGACCGTGGGCCTCAGGTCGGCGAACAGCTGGGCCAGCGCGGGACCCAGGCTCCTGAGCAGCTCGGGCCGGCGCCACCACCCCGTCACATCGGCGTACTGATCGTCGTCCGTGCGGTCGCCGCGCCAGGCCAGCGCGCTGCGGAGCCCGGATCTGACCTCCTGCAGCGACACGTCTCCGGACATCGGCCCATGGTCGCGCCGCCGGCTTCCGCGGGCAATCGGATTACCGCGTCGCTCAGAACAGGGTCGCGGGCTCGACCGGCTCCGGTTCGGGCAGGCGGCCGAGATCGGGCACCAGTGCCCGGACGTCGTCGTGGAAGCGGCGGGCGAGTGCGGGCGCCTCGGCGTTGTCCGGAGTGTGCACGAAGACCGTCGGCGACCGGCCCTCGCGCAGCCAGCCGGCGACCACCTCGGTCCAGGGCCGCCAGCCCTCGACCGTCTCCGCCACCGAATCCCGGCCCAGGTAGCGCACGATCGGCCGGGCGGTCAGCGCCCGCGTCCGCCGGGGCAGCCGCGGTTTCTTGGCCCAGGCGTCCTGCTCGGCCTCGCTGGCCGGCGGGCGCCGGAAGAAAACGGTGGTGTCGAACGGCACCCACTCGGCGTCCGCGTCGGCGAGCGCCCCTTCCAGCAGCGACGTCGAGCCGGCATCGGTGAAGAACCCGGGGTGCCGCACCTCCACGGCCCGGCGGCGATCGGCGGGCAGCCGGCGCAGGAAACGGCGAAGGGCATCGACGTCCGAAGGGCCGAACGAGCCGGGCAGCTGAGTCCACAGGACGGCCCGGTCGCCGAGGGGTTCGATCGCGTCCAGGAACGCCCGCATCTCGGTCTCGACCCCGGCGAACCGGCGCTCGTGCGTGACGACCTTGGGCAGCTTGACCACGAACCGGAAACCGGGATCGGTCTGCCGGCCCCAGGCCGCGACGGTGTCCCGGGCGGGAGTCGCGTAGAAGGTGGTGTTGCCTTCGACGGCGTTGCACCAGCCGGCGTAGGCCCTCAGCCGTTCCTTGGCCGGCGACGACTGCGGGAGGAACCGCCCGGCCCATGCCTTGTGGGTCCACATCGCGCAGCCGACGTGCAGACGGGGCACCGCGGGTCAGCTCCCCTCGGACGTGCGTTGCTACCAGCCGGGTGGCAGGCCGGTGATCGCCGGTGTCAGTTCCTCGAAGGTACCGGCTTTCACCGCCACATCCAGCCTGGCCTCGTACTCCCCCAGGCTGAGCACGCCGCCGGCCATCGCGTGGTCCAGCCGGTCGAGCACGACCCGGCGATGGGCCGGGGTGATCAGGTCGTCCGAGTGGGGGTCCGGTTTGCGGTCGCTCAGCGGGTCACTGGCCGGCAACGGGAGGTCGACCACCAGCGCCGCCAGCTCGCGGGTCGTCGTCGCCGACCAGACGCCGATCGTCCGGGCCGCGTGCTCGCCCGGGCCGAGCCGTTCTTCGGCCAGCGCCTGTCCGAGGTACTTGGCGATCCGGGCCCGGTCGATGTCGAGCGCCGGCGGGCCGGCGGCGGACTCGGCCGCGACAACCGGCTCGACCTCGAGGGGCTCGGCCACAATCGGCTCGACGACGATGACCGGCTCACCACGGTCCGCAGCCCGGTCGATGTCGAGCGCGGACTCGGCCTCGACCGGCTCCACCACAATCGGCTCGACGACAATGACCGGCTCACCACGGTCCGGGGCCCGGTCGCGGCCCTGGCCGCGCGGCCCGCCGTCCCGGCGCAGGCCGTCCAACTCGGCGCGCAGGGTGTCGAGGCACTCTCCCGAGGCCGCACGTTCGAGAAAGCCGATGAACTCCTCTCGGCTCAGCCTGCGGTCACTCCTGGCCCGCAGGGCTTCCGGCACGAAGGCGAGCCGCTCGAGACCCGCCGCCAGCGCCGGATCGTCCCGTCGCCGCCGCAGGTGCGGTTCGAGGTCGAGGAAGAGCACGAGCAGGTCGGCCGCGGTGCGCGCCCTGGCCGCGAAGATGGTCCGCCACCTGCGGTCCGCGCCGCTCAACGACTCGTACTCCGCGGCGATGTCCAGCAGGGTGATCGCGAACCCGCGCTCGAGGTCGCCGACGGGCGTGGTGGCGGGCACCGCGTCCCACCTGGGCGCGGGCAGGCCGGCCACGATCGCCGGCAGATCGTGATAGCCCGCTGTCGACACCGCCTGCCGAAGATCCTCGTGCCGGGCCGGTCCAGCCGGCCGACCGCCAAGGCGTAGTCCACCACGGCCAGCGCATGCTTCCGCCGGGCGCCCTTGCGGGCCTGACGACTCCACCACGCGAGCAACGACTTTCGCATCCTTCCGGGACGCCCGGTGACCCCCGGGCCGAACACTCCGGCTGCGAGTCTGGCGGTGATGCCGCCGCCGGATCAACACCTTAGTTGATACGTGAACTGTTCACAGGTAAACTATGATCATGATTCGGCCACCGGCTCCGCATCGGGACCTCATGCGCTACCTGCACCGGGCGGCGTTGCTGAGCGAGCGGGCCGGCGATCGCCGGTTCCAGCAGCGGATCGGCATCGGGCGGACGCTGTTCCTCGTGCTGCGCTCGATCGCCGACGCGGGCGATGTCCCGCCGTCACAGCAGGAGATCGCCGACCTCCTCAGCCTGACCAAGGGTGCCGTCAGCCGTCACGTCGAGACCGCGCAGCGCCGCGGGTGGCTGACCGTCACGGCCTCGCCCGTGTCCCGCCGCGAGCACGCGTTGACGCTGACCCCGGCCGGCCGGTCCCTGGTGTGGGAGGGAATGGCCGTCCAGCACGAGTACGAGCGCGTCGGCGACGAGCGCATCACCGAGGCGGCGATGGCCACCACGATCCGCACCCTGAAGACGATGTGCGAGATCCTGGAGAACGAGGAGCGGCGATGAGGATCGCGGTCGTCCTCGGCAGCACCCGGCCCGGGCGGGTCGGCGACCGGGTCTGCCGGTTCGTCATGGACCGGGCCGGCCGGGTCGAGGACGCCGAGTTCGCCGTGCTCGACCTCGCCGATCACCCCCTGCCCTTCTTCGACGAGCCGCTCGCGCCGCTGGCCGACCCGGCCCGCCGCCCCTCGGCGCCCGTGCGGGCCTGGCTGGAAGCCATGGCCGCGGCCGACGGCTACGTCTTCCTGACGCCCGAGTACAACCACGCACCACCGGCCGTCCTGAAGAACGCGCTGGACTTCCTCGCCACCGAGGCCCTCGGCAAGCCCGCGTCGATCGTGTCCTATTCGACCTCCGCGCACGGCGGCGCCTCGGCCGGCCTGCAACTGCGGCTGGCGCTGAGCAAGGCGGGCATGCTCCCGCTGCCCAAGAGCCTTTCCCTCGCCCGCGCCGACCGGCTGCTCGCCCCCGGCGGCGAACTCGTCGAGCGGTCCGGCTGGGCAAGCCGCGTCGCCGAGTTCGTTCCCGTTTCTCTCCGCGACCTCGTCGACCACGCTCGCGCGCTCAAACCGCTCCGAGCGGGTGGGTAGGCTCGCCGGCGTGGAGTTCGTGGTGGCCGAAGACGATGTGTGGTTCTCCGCGTTCGACGTCTTCCCGCAGGCCGGGAAAGCGTCGGACGAGGCCTCGGTGCGGGAGGTGCGCTTCCCCCTCTCCGCGACCGAAGAACTCCACATCAGCTGGGACACGATCGCGCGGAGCGCCCGCATCCGGTACCGGCGGGGATCGGACGTCATCGTCGACGTCCACCGCGAACAGGTGACCCGCCTCGCGGTCGAAACCCACCGGACCGGGCCGGTGATCGCGGTGGACTACGCAGCGGAAGACTGCGACGGACGGACCCGCGTCCACACCCGGCCGGCCTTCGCCCTGCGGGACACGTTCCTGCGAGCGTGACCCGGCACCAGCGCTTACGCTGGGTCCCGCCCTCGGCTCCGCCGACCGTTCGCACCCCGGAGGAACGCGCCATGTCCTACGCCGTGGACTTCGCCACCGTGTCGACCACCGGCCTGGAGTCTTCGCCGGTCGCGGCCGCACTCGCCGGCCTGCGGGCGAACGAGGCCCGGTACTTCAAGAACAAGTACGACCACGTCTTCACCGTCGAGCCCGCGAGCGAAGCCAAGCCGACCGTCGACTGGGTGCACCGGATCCTCGCGGAGGAACGCGGCATCGTCATCTCCGCCCGCCCGCTCGAAGCGACCGAGTTCCAGGTCGAGAACATCCGGATGGCCTACGTCTTCTACGAGAACGGCCTGTCGATCAACGTGATGTACACGCTCGAGGAGTCCGGGAAACGGGCGGTCGGGTTCAAGCTCTCCGACGGGATGGAGGTTCCCGCGGAACTCGCCTCGTTCAAGTTCGCCCGCCAGAAGTCCAAGCTGGCCGGCACCATCCGCGGCTCCTACTTCGTCATCAAGAACGAATACTGACCCGGCGACGGACTGCGGGCACCAGTGTCGCGCCTCGCAAGCTGTTCGACGTCCGGCCCAAGCGCCCCAATGTGGCGTTCGGTGCGTCCAACGCACCGAACGCCACATTGGGGCGCATGGACCTAGGCGGTCTTGATCCCCGCGGCGGCGAAGTCCGCCTGCTGGGTGGGCTGCTCGAGGTACTCGCGGAACGTCTGGGCGGCACGCAGCACGGTGTCGTCGATACCCGGGCCCGACAGGCCGACGAACGGGTAGTCCGCCGACCGGGCGTTCGCCACCGACTGGGCGGGCGAGCCGATCATCTCGGGCTTCTTGGTGGTGAGCTCGCTCACCCAGTACGACGACTCGGGCAGCCAGGCGGCCGGGAGCCCGCCGATCGAGTCCAGTCCGGCCCGGCCGACCAGCGCGTCGAGCACCTGCGCCGACGCCTTCGGATCGATCGTCACCTTCACGCACTGGCCGTGGACGACGGTGGCGGCCTGGTTCCAGCGCTCGGCCGCGGCGGCGAGGGGCTTCTGCACGCTCGGGGTGACGACCACCCGCATCTGGGAGGTGCCGCCCGAGCAGCTGGCGGCCTGCGCCTCGGCCCGGCTGTTGAGCTCGTTGTCGGCCCAGTTCCAGCCGATCACGCCGAGCCCGATCAGCACGGCGAGCACGAGGCAGGCGATCGGCCAGGTCGCGATCCGGCGGCGCGGGGCCTTCTTGCCGACGATGCGGTGGGAGCCGGTGGCCTCGCCCTTGCCGACGACGCGGTGCGAACCGGTCGCCTCGCCCTTGCCGGAGGTGCGGTGCGGGCCGGTGGTGTCACCGCGGCCGGGCGCCCGGCGGCGGCCTTCGCCTTCGGTGGTGCCCTCGCGGCGGGCGCGGCGCTTGCCGGTGCCTTCGGATTCCCCGGTGACGTCGGTCCGCTCGTCACGGCCGGCAGTCCGGACATCGGCGACGGCGCGGAACGATCCGGACGCCTCTTCGCGCGGGGCGACCGGGCGCTCGTCCGCGGTCTCGAGCCGCGCGATCACCTCGGTCCGCTCGGCGGCGGTCTCCTCGCGGCGCGCCTTCCCGCGGCGGCCGGGCCGAGCGGCCGCGGGTTCGACGCGGACGGCGGCGGGGTAGGAACCGGAAGTCTCCCCGCGGCGGGCGGGTTCGGCGACGGGGTAGGAGCCGGAAGCTTCCCCGCGGCGAGTGGGTTCGACCCCGACGGCCGTGGCGTAGGCGGCGGAAGTCTCACCGCGCCGGGTGGATCGAGCCGCGGGCTCGGCGGCCGCGGGGTAAGTGCCGGAAGCCTCGCCGCGGCGGGCCGGTTCGGCGACGGTCTCCTCGCGGCGCGCCTTTCCGCGCCGGCCGGGACGAGCGGCCGCGGGTTCGACCCCGACGGCGGCGGGGTAAGCACCGGAAGCCTCCCCACGGCGGGTGGATTGAGCGACGGCGGGTTCGACGGCGGCCGGATAAGCGCCGGAAGCCTCTCCACGGCGGGCGGGCTGGGCGCCGGAGGACGGGCCGCGGCCCGCGGCCGGGTAGGCGCCGGAGGTCTCCCCGCGGCGGGCCGGGGCCAGGGTCTCGTTCGCCGGGACGAAGTAGGAGCCGGACGATTCGCTGCGGCCCTCGGCCCGGGCGGCGCGGCCGGCGATCCCGAACGCGTCGGAGATGGAGCTGCGCCCGGGGGTCCGGAAGGCGCCCGAGGCCTCGCTGCGGCCGGTGGCCCGCGGCGACGCCGTGGCCCCATCCGGGTGGCCCGGGGCGGCCAGCCGTCCCTCGGCGGGGACGCGCGGGGTGCGGTCCAGAGGGTGCGGCACGGGCTCCTCGTCCCGGGTGTGTCGCCCCATGGTCATCCTTTCGGGCGTGAGCGCACGTCAAGCACGCGCTGCGATGCAATCAAACCGTTATCACCCTAACAGGTGAGTATCGGAGAGAGAATAATCTGACTCACAGTCGCGCGCGCTCAGGGTGCTGCGCTGACCAGGCGATGGCAATGCGCAATCAGGCGATGACGCAACGGGTTCGCCCGCCGCGCGAACCCGGCCTGGGCCCGCGCGTACTCGGCCCGCCCCGGCGCGGTTTCGATCCGCACCGGCGGATAGCCGAGCCCGGCCAGGTCGTACGGGCTCGCCCGCATGTCGAGCGTCCGGATCTCGACGGCCAGCTCGAAACAGTCCGCGACGAGCTCCGCGGGCACGAACGGGCCGAGCTTGTACGCCCATTTGAACAGGTCCATGTTCGCGTGCAGGCACCCGGGCTGCTCGAGGGCGACCTGCGTCTCCCGCGACGGCGTCAGCTCGTTGCGCGGCCGCGCGTCGGCCGTGAAGAAGCGGAACGCGTCGAAGTGCCCGCACCGGATGTCCAGGGACTCCACGACGGCGTCGGTGCCCGCCGAGCCGAGCCGGAGCGGCACCTGGTTGTGCCGCACCGAATCGGCGGGCTCGCGGTAGACCATCGCCCACTCGTGCAGCCCGAAGCAGCTCAGCCGCGGCGCGCGCGACGCCGTCGCGGTCAGCAAGCCGAGGACGAACTCGGCCGTCTTCGCCTTGCCCTCGGTGAAGCCCGCCGGATCGAGCAGGACGCCTTCGTCGGTCAGGACGTACCCCTTGCGGTCCAGGAAGCGCCGCGCCGCGGGCCCGGCGAGGACGACGCCGGGCCCGGGCTGCCACCGCTCCAGGTGCGACGGCCGGTACGAGTAGTAGGTGAACAGGAAGTCCAGCACCGGGTGCTTCTCGCCCTGGGCCCGCCGCTCCTGGTGCGGGACCGTCCACCGGCGCATCCGCTCGACGTGGGCCGCTTCCCGGGCCAGCCAGTCCGGTTCGGCCAGGACTTCGCTCTCGCTCATGCGCCCACGTGGGTCCCGTCGCGCACGGTGCCCACGTACTCCTCGACGAGGTCTTCGAGCGCGACGACGCCGACGGCGTTCCCGGCCGCGTCGAGTGCCCGCGCGAGGTGGCTGCGTTCCTTGCGCATGGCCGAAAGCGCGACGTCGAGCCGGGCGTCGGCGCGCAGCTCGGTGAGCGCCCGCGTCTTCGCCGCTGGCACGACCGTCGCCGGGTCCTGGCCCGCGAGGTCGAGGATGTCCTTCACGTGGATGTAGCCGGTCAGGCGCCCGTCGTCGGTGCACACCGGGAACCGGGAGAAGCCGGTGGAGGACACCGCCCGCTCGACCTCGCCGACGGTCGGCCCGCAGGGCAGCGTGGTCAGCTCGGCCGTCGGGACCAGGACGTCGGCGACCGTCTTCTGCACCGAGGACAGCGTCTGGGCCAGCCGCTGGTGCTCGGACTGGTCGAGCAGGCCTTCCCGGCGCGACTCGCTGAGCAGCTCGGCGAGCTCGTCGGACGTGTACGCCGTCTCCAGCTCGTCCTTCGGCTCGACGCGCACCGCGCGCAGCAGCGAGTTGGCCACGAAGTTCAGCAGCCAGATGAACGGGTTGGCGACCTTCACCCACGCGACGTGCACCGGCACCAGCCACAGCGCCAGCCGCTCCGGCTCGGCGATGGCGAGGTTCTTCGGCACCATCTCGCCGATCAGCACGTGCGCCACGGTGATGAACGCCAGCGCGATGGCGAACGAGATCGGGTGCAGCAGCGCCTCGGGCAGGCCGAGGGCGTCGAAGCCCGCCGCCAGCCGGTGCGCGACGGCGGGTTCGCCGAGGCGGCCGAGCAGCAGCGAGCAGATGGTGATGCCGAGCTGGGCGCCGGCCAGCATCAGCGAGACGTGCCTGCTCGCGTTGATGACGATCTTCGCGCGCGTCTTGCCCTGCTCCAGCAGGGCCTCGAGCCGGTCCCGCCGCGAGGAGATCAGCGTGAACTCGGCGCCGACGAAGAAGGCGTTCGCCAGCAGCAGGACGAAGACCAGGGCGATGTTCAGCCAGTCGCTCACGACGCCACCTCCGGCTCCGCGGTGACGGGGACCGGGGCGACTTCGACCTCGGCGATCCGGCGCTTGTCCATGGTGGTCACCGTCAGCCGCCAGCCGTCGACCTCCGTGGCGTCCCCTTCGGCGGGGATCTTGCCCAGCCGCTCGAGGATCAGCCCGGCGATGGTCTCGTAGTCGCCGTCCGGCATCCGGAACCCGGTGACGCCGGTGACCTCGTCGGCGCGCAGCTGGCCGGACACCAGCCAGCTGTCCGTGCCGACCTGCTGCGACGCCGGCGCCTCGCGCTCGTCGTGCTCGTCGCGGACGTCGCCGATGATCTCCTCGACGACGTCCTCCAGGGTGACCAGCCCGGCCGTGCCGCCGTACTCGTCGACGACGATCGCCAGCTGGAAGCGCGAGTCGCGCAGGCGGTTGAGCAGGTCGTCGCCGGGCAGGGACTCGGGCACGGTGGGCACCGGCCGCATGACCGAGCCGATCGGCACCTGCGCCCGCTCCGCGGCGGGCACGGCGAAGGCCTGCTTGACGTGCACCGCGCCGCGGACGTCGTCGAGGTCCTCGGCGTGCACCGGGAAGCGCGAGAACCCGGTGCGGCGGGAGATGTCGATCAGGTCCTCGACGGTGTCGTCGACCGCGAGTGCCTCGAGCTGCACGCGCGGCGTCATCAGCTCTTCCGCGGTGCGTTCGCCGAACCGCAGCGAGCGGTCCAGCAGCTCGGCGGTCGACGTGTCGAGCGTGCCGCTTTCGGCGCTGGAGCGCACGATCGAGCCCAGCTCCTGCGGCGACCGCGCGGACCGCAGCTCTTCCTGCGGCTCGACGCCGAACTTGCGCACGAGGAAGTTCGCGCTGTTGTTCATCAGGGTGATGAGCCAGCGGAACAGCGCGGAGAACCGCGAGTGGTAGCCGGCGACCGCGCGCGCGGTCGGCAGCGGCCGGGCGATCGCGAGGTTCTTCGGCACCATCTCGCCGAGGATCATCGACAGCGAGGTGGCCAGGACCAGGGCGAGCACGATCGACGCGCCCGCGGCGAACCCGGCCGGGAGCCCGATGCCGGTGAGCAGCGGCCGGACGAGCTCGCCGATCAGCGGCTCGGCCAGGTACCCGGTGATCAGCGTGGTCAGCGTGATCGCGACCTGGGCGCCGGAGAGCTGGAACGACAGCGTCCGGTGCGCCTTCTGGACGGTCAGCGCGCGGCGGTCGCCGACCTGGCGGACGTTGGCCTCGACGGTGCTGCGTTCCAGCGCGGTCAGCGAGAACTCGGCGGCGACCGCGAGCCCGGTGCCGACGGTCAGCAGCACGAAGAGGAGGACGCCGAGCACGGCGAAGAGGATCTGGATCATTCCGCACCCGCCTCGGTGGCGGGGGATGAACCTATCGGACAGCCGGGTCGGTCACCCGGCCCGGTACTGTCACCGGGTGACTGCGCTGCGCGCACGAAACGGTCACTCCTAGCAAGAAATCGGCGTGTACTGCGGATATGCGGACCAGCTTAACGTGTCTCCCACATCCGCCGCTGGCGTTGCCGGTGTGTCGGCGCGCTCACTCCGCCCGTCCGTTCGCGCCGGGCCGGTGGCGCCGCACGGTCTCCTCGACGAGGTCGAGCACCGGGCCGAGGCCGGCCGCGGGCAGGCCCATGGCCAGGTGCGAGACCAGTCCTTCGAGGACGAGCTCGAGGAACGCGGTGAGGACGTCGACGTCGACGTCGTCGCGCAGGTTCCCGGCCTCCCGCTGGCGCAGCAGGCGCAGCCGGGTGGCGGTGGTCAGCTGCTGGGACCGCTCGGCCCAGCGGGCGCGGAACTCGGGGTCGGTGCGCAGCCGCCGGGACACCTCCAGGCGGGTGCCGAGCCAGTCGGCCGGGTGGTCGCCGCCGGCGAGGAGGTCCCGCATCACCTGGACGAGGCCCTGTTCGGCGACGACGTCGGCCATCCGGAGCGCGTCGTCCTCGGCGAGGGCGAGGAAGAGCGACTCCTTGTCGCGGAAGTGGTGGAAGATGGCCCCGCGCGACAGCCCGGTGGCTTCCTCCAGGCGCCGGACTGTGGCACCTTCGTAGCCGTAGCGCGCGAAGCAGACGCGCGAGCCGTCGAGGATCTGGCGCCGGCGTGCGTCGAGGTGATCCTGGCTTACGCGTGGCATCCTGAAATCCTGGCATCGCGGACCGGCATCTCGCAATCCGTACGTACGTACTGTGACCGGGAGTGCGGGGAACCGCTCGCCCGTCCCCATCGTCTGAACGTTGCGGCGATTCGCTGACACGGAGTGAGACGGTTGGCTAATCTTCGTCCCATCACGGTGGGTGAGCCGAGGGGAAGGTGCGGGCGTGATCATCGGCGAAGCCGGGCAGGCGGTCCAGGCGGTCTGGGGTGGCGACATCCTCGGCGAGCGCGGCCGCGTCTACGGCGGCGGTGGCGGCGGGGGCGGCCAGTTCCGGATGGACCCCGAAGAGCTCGCTTCGGTGATCGGCCAGTGGGAAGCCGAGCTGGACAAGATCGTCGAAGACAAGAGCAAGATCGACTACATCGTCACGGTGCTCACCTCACCGGGCAAGGATGCGGTCAGCGACGGGTATGTCTCGACGACGATGGACTCCCTCACCGCGCTCCAGGACCAGAACGAATCGATGCTGAAGTACGTGCAGAACTACCTCAAGAAGCTCAAGGAAGCCCAGACCAAGACGGTCGCCACCGACCACGGGATGGCCGACCCGTTCCGGACGGTGTGACCGTGCGCCTGCCTGCTCTCGTCGCCGCCGCGGCCGTTCTGCTGCTGCTCGCGGGGTGCTCCTCCGAGAAGACCGGCACCGCGTCGGCCGCGCCGGGCACCTCCGCGTCGCCGGGCGCGTCGGTCGACCCCGACGTGCCGAAGGTTCCCGCGCCGCTCGACGTTTCGAAGTACACCTCGAAGCCGTGCGACATCGTGCCGGCTTCGGTGCTGTCCTCGCTGCGGTTCACGGATGCGGGCGACCCCCAGCTGCGGGACGACGGGTACGGCGCGGCCGGACCGGGATGCGCCTGGAAGATCTCCGGCGAAGGCGTCAGCATGCAGGTCATCATCGCCACCGGCAACCGGGACCGGGGCTTGGGCGGCCTGACCGGGCTGTACGGCGCGCACGAGAACGGCCAGTTCCCGTTCCTCGAGAAGGCCCCGGACGTCGAAGGCTATCCCGCGATCTACCTCGACAAGAAGGACCGGCGTCCGGGCGGCAACTGCCACCTCGACATCGGTGTCGCCGACGACCTGGCGATCGCCGTGTACGCCGGCGGCTACGAAGGTCAGCAGGATTCCTGCGCCGCGGCGCAGAAGGTGGCGGCCGCGGTCGTCACCACACTCAAGGGGGCCTGACGAGTGGACGGCAAGCAGATCTACGACAACTTCAGACAGGGCGACACCACTGGTCTCCGCGAAGCCGCGGGGAAGGTGTCCGAGCTGTCCTCGGCCTACCTGTCGCGCGCGCAGGGCATCAAAGCGCTGCAGGACCGGATGAAGCAGGCTTGGACGGGCGATGCGGCCGACGCCGCGAACGCCGGGGCCGGGCCGCTGGAACAGGCTTTCGCCGAGACCGCCGCGCCGCTGGACGTCACCCAGGTCTCCGTCGACACCCAGGCGAGCATCTTCGAGCACTCCAGCAAAGCCGTCGTCGAAGTGCCGCCGAAGCCCGACAAACCCAACCCGTGGACCACCGGGCTCAAGGCCGCCATCCCCATCGCCGGGCCGTTCATGGCGAAGGACGACATCGACAACTACCAAGAAGGCATGGCCAAGTACAACGCGGCCAACGAGACCAACGTCCGCGTCATGGACCAGTACAGCAGCGTCACCAGTGGCACGCAGGCCGCGCTGCCCACGAACTACGGCGTGCTCGAAGCCGACGGCGCCGCCATCTCCGTCACGCAGCCGACAACTCCGGGGAAGGTGGTGCTGCCGCCCGAGACGCCGTCCCGGAACCGGGGTGGCGGCGATCCCGGCGGCGACGACCACACGTCGACCACCAGCGTCGACCCCGCGCACACCGGCGGTCCCGACCGGCCCGGCGGCACGGACCGGCCGGGCGGGACGGACCGGCCCGGCGGGGGCGACGACAGCACCCACACGACGCGCACGCCCGTGCCGGCGCCGGTCAAGCCGGGGGAGCGGCCGGGCGACCGGCCCGGCAAGACGCCGCCCCCGTCCGGCGGCATCGACTTCTACCCGACCACCCCCGGCGGCGGGGGCGGCCAGAACTACTCGACCACCTTCGGCGAGGAGCCCGGCACGGGCCCCGGCGGGCGCGGGCCGAACAGCGGCAACGCCGGCGGGCGGCTGCTCGACTCGGCCGGCCGTGGCGGCACGGGCTCCGGCCCGGGCGGCGCCGGCGCCGCGGGGGAGCGCGGGCTCGGCGGCGGGGGCCGCTCCGGCATGGGCAGCCTCGGCAACGCGGCCGCGGCCGAAGCCGCCGCGGCGCGGTCGGCGGCCGGGCGGTCCGGGGCGATGGGCCCCATGGGTGCCGGCGGCCGCCGGGGCGAAGGCGAGGAAGACGACGAGCACCAGCGCCCGGACTTCCTGATCGAGGCGGACCCGGACGCGATCTTCGGCACCGACCAGCGGACCAGCCCGCCGGTCATCGGCGAGTAGGCGGGTGGACGTGGCAGCAGGCCGGGTGGACGTTCCGGTCGAGGCGCTGGCCGCACTGGCCGAGCGCGAACAGGCCGGCCAGTTGCACGTCACGCTGCGCCCGGAGCCGCTGTGGCTCTCGGACGCCGAGCGTGACGAGGCCGGCAAGCGGATCGACGCCGCGCTGGCGGAGGCCGGCCTGGTCGACGCCAAGGGCCGCACCGCCGTCGACTTCCTCGACTGGCTCCCGTTGCTGGTCAGCCCGGCGCGGGAATGCTACGGCTGGGTCGGCGCCGGCGGACGGACGTACGGGGTGCTGGCCGCGGCGAAGGGGCTGCAGGCGGTGCTGGCGGTCTCCGACGGCACCCACGTCGGCGTGTGGGAGATCGACCGGAACCGGCTCGCCGAAGCCCTCGTGGAGCAACTGCCGCCGGTCGGTCCCGGTGGCGGCCACCCGCGCGCCGTCCGGGTGGCGGACCTGACCGAGGCGGCCCGCCGCGGGCCCGGCGCCTACCCGCTGGACCCGGCGATCGCCGACGTCGTCAGCCTGGTCCAGCGGCCGGTGACCGGCAGCGGCGAGCTCTACGCCGGCCGCCGCGACGACGTCGGGCGCCACAGCTGCCTGCGGCAGCCACTCCACTACGCGGACACGGACTGGGGCCGCTACCTCAGCTACACGACCGGTTCGGGCGACGACGCGGTCATCCACATCGGCCCGGCCGGCCCGCGGGAACTGGCCGACGCGCTCACCGAACTGGCCGAAACCCTCGGCTGAGCCGGGAAGACGCGCTAATGTGACAGCGCTGTTGTATTCCTGGGGAAGGGTGCCCATGCTGTATCCGGAGATCGAACCGTACGACCACGGCATGCTCGACGTCGGCGACGGCCACGAGATCTACTGGGAGACCTGCGGGAACCCGGCCGGGAAGCCCGCGCTCGTCGTGCACGGCGGCCCCGGCACCGGCTGCTCGGCGAACCTCCGCCGGTACTTCGACCCGGACCGCTACCGGGTCGTGCTCGTCGACCAGCGCGGCTGCGGCCGCAGCACGCCGCACGCCGGGGCCCCGGTCGCCGACCTCTCCGCCAACACGACCGACCACCTCGTCGCGGACTTCGAACTGCTCCGGACGCGGCTCGGCATCGAAAAGTGGCTGTTGTTCGGCGGGTCCTGGGGCTCGGTCCTCAGCCTGACCTACGCCCTGCGCCACACCGAGCGGGTCAGCGAGCTGGTCCTGATGGGCCTCGCGACCGACCGGTACATCGAGATCGAGATGCTCATCCGCGGACTCGGGGCGTACTTTCCCGAAGCCTTCGAAAAGTTCCGCCAGGGCGTGCCGGAGAGCGAGCGGGACGGCGACCTGTCCGCCGCCTACCACCGCCTGCTGATGGATCCCGACCCGGCGGTCCACCACAAGGCGGCCGAGGACTGGTGCGCCTGGGAAGACGCCATGCTCCCGGGCGTGCCCCCGTACAAGGCCTTCGAGACCCCGGCCTTCCGCCTCTGCTTCGCCCGGCTGGTCACGCACTACTTCAGCAACCGGGCCTTCCTGCCCGACGGCGAGATCCTGCGCGGTCTCGGCAAGCTCGCCGGCGTCCCGGCCGTGCTGGCGCAGGGCGTGCTCGACACGAGCAACATCGTCGGCACGCCCTGGCTGATGCACCACGCCTGGCCGGGCAGCGAACTGGTCATGCTCGACGACATCGGGCATTCGACGCAGGACGCCCCGATGCAGGACGTCCTCGTCGGCGCGACCGACCGGTTCGCGCTCAGGGGATGAGCAGCCCCGGCTCACCCTCCGGAGCCAGTGCGGCTTCGGCGCGCCGGGCGCGGTTGGCTTCGGCGAGCTTGAGCCCGGTGACGCGCAGGGGGAGCCGGTCCATGTTCCACTCCGCCAGCAGCAGGGCGATCTTCGCCTGCATTTCCGTGCGCAGCCGCAGGAACGAGTCCGCCGGGTCCGCACCGACTTCACCGAGGAGCAGCCACCACGCCCAGGCCGCCGCACCCGCGTTGGCGACGAAGTCGGGTACGACCGCGACCCCGCGGGCCGACAGTGCCGCCTCCGCTTCCGGGGTCGTCGCCGCGTTGGCCGCTTCGACGACCACCTTCGCCTTCACCACGCTTTCGTTGTCCGGCCGCAGGGCGTAGGAGATCGCGGCCGGCACGAAGATGTCCGCGTCGATCCCGACGATCGTTTCCCGCGGCAGCGAACGGACTCCGGCGGGCAGCCGGGAACGGTCCACTTCGCCGAAGCGGTCGCGCAGGTCCAGCAGCGCCGGGACGTCGAGCCCGGCGGGGTCGTACAGCGTGCCCGCGGCGTCGGCCACCGCGACCACCTTCACGCCGGCTTCGTGCAGGTACCAGGCCGCCCCGCCGCCCATCGTGCCGATGCCCTGGATCGCCACGGTCGTCTCGCGCGCGGCCCAGTCCCACGCGGCGGCGACGCCGAGGCACGCCTGCGCCACGCCGTAGCCGCCGACGACGTCGCCGAGCAGCAACCCGCCGGGGACCGGCGCGTTGAGGCCCGCCTGCACCCGGCGCAGGGTGCGCGCCGGATCGGCCGAACGGCGGATCGCGGCGTGGTACGACTGCTCCAGCCCCAGCTCGGCGAACACCGAGTCGATCAGGTGCTGCGGCACGCCGAGGTCCTCCGCGGTCACCCAGTGGGCGTCCAGCCACGGCCGCAGGAACGCGCAGAACCGCTTCAGGACGTCGAAGGCGCGCGGGTCCTTCGGGTCGAAGTCGATGCCGCCCTTGGCGCCGCCGACCGGCAGGTTGAAGGTGGCGGTCTTGTTCGCCATGCCCCGGGCGAGGTCCTCGACCTCGCTCATCGTGCAGCCGGCCCGCATCCGGGTGCCGCCGGTGGCGACGCCGGAGACCAGGCTGTGCACGACCAGGTAGCCGTGCGCGCCGGTGACGGGGTCGGTCCACGTGAGCCGCATCAGCGGTTCGGCGTTGCTCGGGGTCATCGGGCCGCTCACCTCCAAGGGAAATCCGGGGCGGCCGCGGTGACCGCCACCACGAGCGTGCGCCCGGGGTGGCGCGGGCGTCCATTTAACGAACCTGCACGATCTCGTTTAGGTTTTGTATATGGAGCTTTCGTTGCACCGCTTGCGGATGCTGCGCGAGCTGCACCGCCGCGGCACCGTCACCGCGGCGGCCGCCGCGCTGCACTACACCGCTTCGGCCGTTTCGCAGCAGCTCGCGCAGCTGGAACGGGACGTCGGCGCGAAGCTGTTCGAGCGGCTCGGCCGGCGCGTCCAGCTGACCGAACTGGGCACCCTGCTCACCGAGCACGCCGAGGAGATCCTCGGCTCGGTGGAGCGCGCGACGCTCGCCCTGGAGGAGGCCCAGGAGTCCCGCACGGTCCGGCTGACCGCCGGGGTGTGGGCGTCGGTGGCCTCCGGCCTGCTTCCGACGGCGCTCACCGCGCTGGCCGGCGAGCACCCCGGCATCGAGGTGCGCACTCGTGAACTGGCGCCGGAAGACACCGCCGAGGCGGTCCGCGACGGCCGCCTCGACCTCTCGTTCGTGATCGAGTACTCCGACGCGCCGACGACCTGGGACGCCGGGCTGGAACGGGCCGTCGTGGCCGTGGAACGGCTGCACGCCGCGGTGCCGCGGGGCGCGGTGCCCGCGGGGTCGGCGTCGCTGGACGAGCTCGCCGAGCACCCCTGGATCCTGGCGAGCCCCAAGTCGCACTTCGGCCGCGCGATGCGCACGGCCTGCCAGCGGCACGGCTTCGCCCCGAAGATCAACCACGAGGTCGAGGAGCAGTCGACGGCGATGGCGATGGTCGGCGCCGGGCTCGGCATCACGCTCGTGTCGGATCTGGGGCTGCGGCTGCTGCGGCCGCCGGGGATCGACGTCGTCGCGCTCACCACGCCGCTGCTGCGGACGGTGTCGATCGCCTACCGGCGCACCGCGTTCCGGCGGCCGGCCCTGCACCTGGTGATCGACGCCGTGCGGGCGTCCGCGGCCCAGCTCGGACTCGGTACCGAACCGGCTTTGCCCTGATCGGACAGTTCTTACGGAGTGGTGATCGGCTCCCGCGGCGCAGGATCCGGCCTGAATTTGTCGTACCCCGCGTGTAGCGTCCGAAGTCGAAAAGGTTGGGGGGGTTCCGGGTGGCGGAGCCCCCGGCCCGGGGCGAAGCCCCGGTTAGGCAGAGTTCCATCACACGGAACAGGAACGGACATGCAGACGGTGCACGATTTTCCCGAGAAGTCGGGTAGTGCGTCGAACCGCACCGCGCGGGTCCTGGCGGACCGCGCGGCCGGCGAGGCGTACGTCGCATCGGTGTGTTTCAAGCACGGGCCACCCCGCCTGACCGGCGTGGAGCTGGAGTTCACCGTGCACCATGCCGACGACCCGGCAAGACCCCTCGATCCCGACGTCCTCGCCACGGCGCTGGGTCCGCACACCCCGCGGACGCTCCGCCCCGACAGCCCCGCCTCGCCCCTCCCGGCCGGCTCACCGGTGAGCCTCGAACCCGGGTGCCAGGTCGAGATCTCGGCTCTTCCCCAGGCCTCCCTGCGCGATCTCGCCGCAGCCGTCACGGCCGACCTCCGCCACCTGCGTGACCGCCTCGCCCGGCACGGCCTCGAACTGGGCGAAACGGGCATCGACGCCCACCGTGCGCCACGCCGGGTCCTGCACACGCCGCGGTACGCGGCCATGGAACGCCGGTTCGCGCCGATCGGGCCCGGCGGCGTCACCATGATGTGCAGCACCGCCGGCCTGCAGGTCTGCGTCGACACCGGGGAGCCGGAGAACTACGCGGCGCGGTGGGCGGCCGCCCACGCGATGGGGCCGCCGCTGCTCGCGCTCTTCGCCAACTCCCGCGTCCACGCCGGGCGCGACACCGGCCACGCCTCCGCGCGGTGGCTGGCGGTGCACGACACGGAGGCGGTCCGCACGCGCACGGCGCGTGCCGACGGCGATCCGGCGGCGGCGTGGGCCGGGCGCCTGATGGACACCCCGTTGATGGTGCTGCGCCGCGGCGACCGGCCGTGGGACGCGCCGGAGGGGCTGACCTTCGCCGACTGGATCGACGGCCGGGGGGCCGCGGCCCTGCTGCCGAGGCCCACGGTGGCGGACCTCGACTACCACCTGACCACGATGTTCACCCCGGTCCGCCCGCAGGGGTACCTGGAGATCCGGTACCTCGACGCGCAGCCGCCGGACGAGTGGCTGCCCCCGGTGGCGCTGGTGACCGCCCTGCTGGGCCGGCCGTCCACCGTGGACAAGGTGCGCGACCTCTGCGCGCCGGTCGCGGACAAGTGGGAGAGGGCGGCGAGGCGCGGTCTCGACGACCCGGAGCTGGCCGCCGCGGCGGCGGCGCTGGCCGATCTCGGGTGCGCCGAGCTGGGCGTGACCGGGCTGGCGGCGGAGTCGATCACCGAGATCAGCGAGAGCGTGCTGGGGCGCGCGTACCGATCGAGGAGCCAAGCATGAGCACGGAAGCATTGGGCGAACGGGCACTGCACGACCTGAGCGCGCAGGACCTGCGCGCCCGCGCGGCCGAGGCGCTGACCCGCGCCCGGGCGCGCAGCGTCGCGCTGACCGACGCGGTCGACGACGAGGACCTGGTCCGGCAGCATTCGAAGCTGATGTCGCCGCTGGTCTGGGACCTGGCGCACATCGGCGTCCAGGAAGAACTGTGGCTGGTCCGCGACGTCGGCGGCCGGGAGCCGCTGCGCCCGGACATCGATGACATCTACGACGCCTTCCAGCACGCCCGCGCCGACCGGCCGGAGCTGCCGCTGCTCGGCCCGGCCGAGGCCCGCGCGTACGTCAAGCAGGTCCGGGAGAAGGCGTTCGACGTGCTGGAGCACGCGCCGATGGAGGGCAGGCGGCTGACCGAGCAGGCCTTCGCCTTCGGCATGATCACGCAGCACGAGCAGCAGCACGACGAGACCATGCTGG
Organism: Amycolatopsis sp. NPDC021455; assembly: GCF_040640995.1. Classification (NCBI taxonomy): domain Bacteria; kingdom Bacillati; phylum Actinomycetota; class Actinomycetes; order Pseudonocardiales; family Pseudonocardiaceae; genus Amycolatopsis; species Amycolatopsis sp. NPDC021455. The sequence goes on from NZ_JBFACT010000014.1 coordinate 81,985, forward strand.
CCACCCACCAGCTCCGCAAGGGCGACCCGGTGCTGCACGCGCCGGAGCCGCCGCCCGCCCGGTCCGGTGTGCTGCCGCCGGAGGTCCTGGTTCCGGGCGGTGCGTTCACGATGGGCACCTCGGCCGAGCCGTGGGCCCTGGACAACGAGCGCCCGGCGCACGAGATCGCCGTCGAGGCGTTCTGGATGGACACCGTGCCGGTGACGTGCGGCGCCTACGTCGAGTTCCTCGACGGTGGCGGCTATGACGACGAGCGTTGGTGGAGCCCGGCAGGCTGGGCGTACCGGACCGAAAACGACATCACCGCCCCGCGGTTCTGGAAGCGGGAGCAGGACGGCTGGTGGCGGACCCGCTTCGGTGTCCACGAACGCGTTCCCGCCGACGAGCCGGTCGTGCACGTCTCGTACTACGAAGCCGAGGCGTACGCGGCCTGGGCCGGGCGGCGGCTGCCGACCGAAGCGGAGTGGGAGAAGGCGGCCCGGTTCGACCCGGCGACCGGCCGGTCGCGCCGGTTCCCGTGGGGCGACGACGAACCGGCCGCGGAGCACGCCAACCTCGGCCAGCGGCACCTGCGCCCGGCGCCGGCCGGCGCGTACCCGGCCGGGGTGTCGCCGACCGGCGTGCACCAGCTGATCGGCGACGTCTGGGAGTGGACTTCGACCGACTTCCACGGCTACCCGGGCTTCGCCGCCTTCCCGTACCGGGAGTACTCGGAGGTGTTCTTCGGCCCGGAGTACAAGGTCCTGCGCGGCGGGTCGTTCGGCACCGACGCGGCGGCCATCCGGGGCACGTTCCGCAACTGGGACTATCCCATCCGGCGGCAGATCTTCGCCGGCTTCCGCACCGCCCGCGACGCGGCACCCGGCGAGGTGGGGTAGGCGCATGTGCCGCCACATCGGCTACCTCGGCGAGCCGCTTCCGCCCGCCGGGGTGCTCTTCCACGCCCCGCATTCGCTGCTGGTGCAGTCGTACGCGCCGGCGGACATGCGCGGCGGTGGCTCGGTCAACGCCGACGGGTTCGGGCTGGGCTGGTACCCCGGCCCGGGCTCGCCGCCGCTGCGCCACCGCCGGTCCACTCCACTGTGGACGGACGAGACGTTGCCGCCGCTGGCCGCGGCGGTGACCGCGGGCGCGTTCGTCGCCGCGGTCCGCAACGGCACCACCGCCATGCCGGTGACCGAGGCGGCCGCGGCGCCGTTCACCGCCGGGCGCTGGCTGTTCAGCCACAACGGGGTCGTCCGCGGCTGGCCCGGCTCGCTGGCCGAACTGGCCAAGACCCTGCCCGTCACCGAACTGCTGACGCTGGAGGCGCCGACGGACTCGGCCGTGCTCTGGGCTCTGCTGCGGGCCCGGCTGGCCACGGGTGAGGACCCGCTGACGGCGGTGGCGGCACTGACCGCCGCCGTCGAGGCGGCCGCGCCCGGCTCCCGGCTCAACTTCCTGCTCACCGACGGCGAAACGCTGATCGGCACCGCCTGGACCCACGCGCTGTCCGTGCTGGAGACCCCGGCCGGCGTGCTGCTGTCCTCCGAACCCTGCGACGGCGACCCCCGCTGGCGACCCGTCCCCGACCACCACGCCGTGCGCGCCACCGCGGCCGGCGTCGACCTGCTGCCCCTGACCGAGGAGCGTCCATGACCGAAGTCGATCTCGACCACCACCGCTCCGGCGACGCCGTCACCGCGGAACTGCGCGCGGACGTCGTCGCCGGGCTCACCGCGCCGCAGAAGTGGCTGCCGCCCAAGTGGTTCTACGACGCCGACGGCAGCGAGCTGTTCGAGAAGATCACCCAGCTGCCGGAGTACTACCCGACCCGCAGCGAACGCGAGGTGCTGGCCGCGCACGCCGGCGACGTCGCGGAGCTGACCGGCGCGCACACGCTCGTCGAGCTGGGCTCCGGGTCGAGCGAGAAGACCCGGCTGCTGCTCGACGCGCTCACCGGGCACGGGACCCTGGAGGCGTTCGTCCCCCTGGATGTGTCGGAATCCGCGCTGGCCGACGCGGCCGAGGCCATCTCGAAGGACTACCCGGACCTGACCGTCCGCGGGGTCGTCGGGGACTTCACGCAGCACCTGAAGCTGCTGCCCGGCGGGCAGCCGCGGATGGTGGCCTTCCTCGGCGGGACGATCGGGAACTTCCTGCCCGCCGAGCGCGCGGTCTTCCTGCGGTCCGTGCGGGACGTCCTCGACGAGGGGGAGTGGCTGCTGCTCGGCACCGACCTCGTCAAGGACCCCCGAATTCTCGAACGCGCCTACGACGACGCCGCGGGTGTCACCGCCGAATTCGACAAGAACGTGCTGCGGGTGATCAACGCCCGCCTCGGCGCGAACTTCGACCTCGACGAGTTCGAGCACGTCTCCCACTGGGACGCGGACAACGAATGGATCGAGATGCGCCTGCGGGCCCGCCGCGATCTGAGCGTCGAGATCCCGGGCGCGGACCTCTCGGTGAGCTTCGCCGAAGGCGAGCACGTCCGCACGGAGATCTCGGCCAAGTTCCGCCCGAGCGGCGTCGAGGCCGAACTGGCCGCCGCCGGGTTCGCGCTGGAGCGCTGGTGGACCGACTCCCAGCAGCGGTTCGGGGTCAGCCTGGCAAAATCCGTGCGTGGCTAATCCTCTCCGCGCACTGGCCCGGGCCGCGGGCACCCGGCCGTGGCTGATGCGCACGGCCCGGGTCGTCGTCTGGGCGGACAAGAAACTGCACGCGGCGTTCGGCGGCCGGGTGAGCCTCGTGGCGCTCGCCGGGCTGCCGTCGCTGCGCCTGACGACGACCGGCCGCAAGAGCGGGCAGCCGCGCAGCACCAACCTGCTCTACTTCCCGCGCGGCGGCGACTTCGTGCTGACCGCGTCCAACTGGGGCCGCCCGAACGACCCGGCCTGGGCACTGAACCTGCGCGCCAACCCGAAGTGCCAGGTGGCGCTGGCCGGCAAGCCGGTCGAAACCATCGCGCGGGAACTGCACGGCGACGAGTACGACCGGATGTGGGCGGAACTCCTCGAGTTCTGGCCGGGGTACCGGATGGAGCAGCGCGAAGCCCACCGTCCGTTGCCGGTTTTCGTGCTGACCCGGCTGGTGCGGTAGGTGCCCACCATCCTTTTGGCCGGTGACGGAATTCACCGCTTTGTGCCAGTCTCACCCGGGTAACGCGCCGTGACGGTCCGACCGTGCGGCCGTGACCTAGGGAGGAGACGTCTTGCCGAGAACTGCAAAGGCTCGAGTGCGGTCGTTCGCACTGGTGGGGGCGCTCGTGGCCGGGGTGGGCGTGGCCGGGACGGCCGGCACCGCCGCGGCGGCCGAAGACTCGGCGGTCAAGCCCGCCGCCGTCGGCGCGACCGCCGCCGTCAACTGGGGGAAGTGCTCCGCAGACACGCTCGCCGGGGTTCCCGCCGACCAGGTGAACTTCTACAGCTGCGCGCGCTACCGCGTGCCGATCGACCACGACAACGCCGCGCTGGGCACCATCGACATCGCGCTGCTGAAGCGCGCCGCCCGCACACCCGACAAACGCGTCGGCTCGCTGTTCCTCAACCCCGGCGGCCCCGGCGGTTCGGGCCTGCGGATGCCGATCAGCGGCCAGTTCTACTTCCAGCCGCAGGTCCTCGACCGCTTCGACCTCGTCGGGTTCGACCCGCGCGGCGTCGGGCAGAGCAACCCGCTGCGCTGCTTCACCACGCAGGAGGACGCGGACGAGGTCTTCTCGGCCCAGATCCCGGTGCCGCTGACCCGCGCGCAGATCTCCGGCACGCTGGCCAGCTACCGCGACTACGGCCGGTTCTGCAAGAACAACGCCGGTTCGCTGCTGAACCACATGTCCACCAAGGACGTCGTGCGCGACCTCGACACGCTGCGCGCGGCGGTCGGCGACCGGAAGCTGAGCTACGTCGGCTTCTCCTACGGCACGCTGATCGGCTCGACCTACGCGTCGATGTTCCCGAAGCAGTCGCGGGCGATCGTGATCGACGGCAACGTCGACCCGGCGCTGCGCACCAGCGACGGCGTCGAGTACGACCGGGAGCGGGCGCAGGGCTTCGAGGTTTCGCTCGACGGCTTCCTGAAGCGCTGCGACCAGGTCGGCGCGAAGTGCGCCTTCAGCGACGGCAACCCGCGGGCGAAGTTCGACGAGCTGCGGGAGTACCTGCGCAAGCAGCCGATCACCCTGCCCGGCGGCACGGTGGACATCAACCAGTTCACCGGCGGGGTCTCGAGCGTCCTCTACTCGCCCGCGGCCTTCCCCGGCCTGGCCGAGGACCTGCAGGCGCTCTACACCGCGATCCACCCGGCGGGCGCGCAGGCGCAGAGCCTGCAGGCCAAGCCGCTCAAGGTGATCACGAAGGGCAAGAAGGGCCTGGCGGACCAGAACCCCGACAGCCCGTACACCAGTGACGACTCGTACTTCGCCGTCAACTGCTCCGACAAGCCGTTCAAGATCGACCAGGAGCAGGTGCCGTCGATCGCCGCCAAGTGGGAGCGCGAGTCGCCCACGTTCGGCCGTTACCAGGCGTTCGCCGACACGGCGGGCTGCCCGGTCTGGCCGGCGAAGCGGCCGGACGCCTACCGCGGCCCGTGGCGGGCGAAGACCGACGTCCCGGTGGTCGTCGTCAGCAACTACTACGACCCGGCGACGCGGTACAAGTTCGGGCAGCGGATGGCGGCCGAGCTCGGCAACTCCCGGCTGCTGTCGGTCGACGCGTTCGGCCACTGCATCCTCGGCGACGCCCTCGGCGTCGACAAGGCCGTGGCCGACTACCTGACCGACCTCAAGGTCCCGGCGAACGGCCAGGTGTTCCAGCCGAACGTCCAGCCGTTCGAAACGCCCTGACGCCGTGAAACGGAGGCCGGGGTGACGGATCGCACGTCACCCCGGCCTTTCCGCGTCCGGTAGAGTGGCGGAGCTTGATCAACACGAGTACGGAAGCGAGGTGAGCGGCACATGCCAGCGGACAGTCATCGGACGGCCGGGCGCGCGCTCACCGGAGGTTTCCGGCTGGGCTGAATTCCGGCCGCCTTCTGTCCGGCAGTGCGCGCACGCCGGAAAAGAGCCGGATATGACCATCTTCGAAATGCTGCTGCGCGTCGGCGCCGGCGTCGGCCTGGGTGCCGTCATCGGGTTCGAGCGCCAGTTCCGCGCCCGGATGGCCGGGCTGCGCACCAACGCCCTCGTCGCGGTCGGCGCGACGCTGTTCGTGCTGCTGTCCGCCCACGGCTTCGGCGGCCTGGCGTCCAGCGGCGACCCGACCCGCGTGGCGGCGCAGATCGTCTCGGGCATCGGGTTCCTCGGCGCCGGCGTCATCCTGCGGGACGGCCTCAACGTCCGCGGCCTCAACACGGCGGCGACGCTGTGGTGCTCCGCGGCGGTGGGCGCGCTCGCCGGCGCCGGGCTGTACGCGGTCGCGGCCGCCGGGACCGCCGTCGTGGTCGGGGTGAACGTGCTGCTGCGGCCGCTCGGCCGGGTCGTCGACCGCCGTCCCGATTCGGGCGACGAGACGCCCGCGAAGTACGCGTTCCAAGCCGTCACCCGCGACGCGACCGAGGCGCACGTGCGGGCGTTGCTCGTGCAGTCGTTGACCCGCACGGACTTCCGGCTGCTGTCGGTGCTGAGCACGGACCGCGAGGACCGGACGGTGGAGGTGCGCGCCGAGCTGATCGGCGACCAGCGCGACGACGCCCAGATGGAGGCGGCGGTGTCGCGGCTGTCGCTGGAACCGTCGGTGTCCAGCGTCCGCTGGGAGGCCGTGCCCGCTTAGGCGAGGAACTCGTCGAGCAGCTCGCCGAACCGGGCGGGCTGCTCGACGTTGACCTGGTGCCCGGCGCCCTCGATCGCGACCTGGCGCGCGTGCGGTGCCTCGCGCGCGATCAGGTCCGCGATCCCGTGGATGTCGGTGGTGTCGAGCGTGCCGGTGACGACCAGCGTCCGGGCCCGGATCTCGGGGACGCGGGTCACCGCGTTCAGCTCGTCGCCGAGGGGGAACCCGCCGTGGCCCTTGCGGGCGTTGTCCGCCAGCAGCCGCCCGAAGAGGGCCCGGACGGCCGGGTCGACCTGCTCGGGGGTCCGGTGGGGGCCGTCGACGAGCATCCGGAGCACGCATTCGAAGACCTGCGTGAAATCCTTCCTGGCGATCGCTTCCGCGGCCAGCCTTCGCTGCTCCAGGGTGAACGGGTCGCGTTCGACCATGCCGCTCAACCCGGGCGAGGCGAGCACCAGCCCCTCGACCCGATCCGGGTGCGAGAGCGCGAAGTCGGCCGCGGTGCGGCTGCCGAGCGAGGAGCCGACCAGCACCGCGCGGTCGATTCCCAGCGCGTCGAGCAGCTGCCGGAGGTCGTCGTGGTGGGAGAAACCCGGCGCCGGTCCTGGCGAGTCGCCGTGCCCGCGGGCGTCGTAGCGGACGACCCGGTGGTGCGCGGCGAACCGCGTCATCTGCTCGTCCCACACCTGCCGGCCGAAGCCGCCCGGGTGCAGGAACACCAGTGGCCGCCCGTGGCCGCGTTCGTCATGGCACAGCTGTTCCCCCATGCCCGCCACGGTACCGGCAGGCGAAGGCCTCCCCACCTGCGCGATGGGGAGGCCTTCGGGGCGGAAAACCTTACGCCTGCGTCATCTTCCGCAGCACGTACTGCAGGATGCCGCCGTTGCGGTAGTAGTCCGCCTCGCCCGGGGTGTCGATGCGGACGTCCGCGTCGAACTCCACCTTGGTGCCGTCTTCCTTGGTGGCGGTGACGTGCACCGTGCGCGGGGTCTCGCCGTCGTTCAGCTTCGTGATGCCCGCGATGTCGAACGTCTCGGTGCCGTCGAGGCCCAGCGACGAGGCCGACTCGCCCGCCGGGAACTGCAGCGGGATGACGCCCATGCCGATCAGGTTCGAGCGGTGGATGCGCTCGAACGACTCGGTGATCACCGCGCGGACGCCCAGCAGCGAGGTGCCCTTGGCCGCCCAGTCACGCGACGAGCCCGAGCCGTACTCCTTGCCGCCCAGCACGACCAGCGGGGTGCCCGCCTTCGCGTAGTTCTGCGCGGCGTCGTAGATGAACGCCTGCGGGGCACCCTCGACGGTGAAGTCGCGGGTGTAGCCGCCCTGCACGTCGTCCAGGAGCTGGTTGCGCAGCCGGATGTTCGCGAACGTGCCGCGGATCATCACCTCGTGGTTGCCGCGCCGCGAGCCGTAGGAGTTGAAGTCCTTCTTCTCCACGCCGTGCTCGGTCAGGTACTGCGCGGCCGGGGTGCCCGGCTTGATCGCGCCGGCGGGGGAGATGTGGTCGGTGGTGACCGAGTCGCCCAGCTTCGCCAGCACGCGCGCGCCGGTGATGTCGGTGACCGGGGCCGGCTCCGGCGTCATGCCCTCGAAGTACGGGGGCTTCCGCACGTAGGTGGACTCGGCGTCCCACTCGAAGGTCTTGCCCTCCGGGGTGGGCAGCGACTTCCAGCGCTCGCCGCCGTCGAAGACGTCGGCGTAGTCCTTGGTGAACATCTCCTGCGTGATCGCGTAGTCGATGGTCTCCTGGATCTCCTGCGCGGTCGGCCAGATGTCCTTGAGGAAGACGTCGTTGCCGTCGGTGTCCTGGCCCAGCGGCTGGGTCGCGAAGTCGAAGTCCATCGTGCCGGCCAGCGCGTAGGCGATGACCAGCGGCGGCGACGCGAGGTAGTTCATCTTCACGTCGGGGTTGATCCGGCCTTCGAAGTTCCGGTTGCCCGAGAGCACCGAGACCGCGGTGAGGTCGTTCTCCTGGATGGCCGCGGAGATCTCGTCCGAGAGCGGGCCGGAGTTGCCGATGCAGGTGGTGCAGCCGTAGCCGACCAGGTGGTAGCCCAGCTTCTCCAGGTACGGCCACAGGTTGGCCTTGGTGTAGTAGTCGGTGACGACCTGCGAGCCCGGCGCCATCGACGTCTTGACCCACGGCTTGACCGCGAGGCCCTTGTCCACGGCGTTGCGCGCGAGCAGCGCGGCACCGAGCATGACCGACGGGTTCGAGGTGTTCGTGCACGACGTGATCGAGGCGATCACCACGGCGCCGTGGTCGAGGACGAACTCGCCGCGATCCGGCGTCGAGACCTTGACCGGCTTGGACGGGCGGCCCGAGGCGCCGTTCGCGGCGGAGCTGGTCACCGGCGCGGCGTCGTCTTCGGCGAACGACAGCGACGGGGCGTCGCTGGCCGGGAACGACTCTTCGGAAGCCTCGTCCATCTTGGTGTGCGGCGTCAGGTCTTCGCCGTCGACGTAGTCGTGGATCGACTTGCGGAACGACGACTTCGCGTCCGACAGCTCGATGCGGTCCTGCGGGCGCTTCGGCCCGGCGATCGACGGGACGACCGTCGACAGGTCCAGCTCGAGGTACTCGGAGTACGACGCCTCGCGCGACGGGTCGTGCCAGAGGCCCTGCTCCTTGGCGTAGGCCTCGACCAGCGCGACCTGCTCCGCGGACCGGCCGGTCAGCTTGAGGTAGCGGACGGTCTCCTCGTCGATCGGGAAGATCGCCGCGGTGGAGCCGAACTCCGGGCTCATGTTGCCGATGGTGGCGCGGTTGGCCAGCGGCACCTGGGCGACGCTCTCGCCGTAGAACTCGACGAACTTGCCGACCACGCCGTGGCGGCGCAGCATCTCGGTGATGGTGAGCACGACGTCGGTGGCGGTGACGCCGGCCGGGATCTCGCCGGTCAGCTTGAAGCCGACGACGCGCGGGATGAGCATCGACACCGGCTGGCCCAGCATGGCCGCCTCGGCCTCGATGCCGCCGACGCCCCAGCCCAGCACGCCCAGGCCGTTGACCATGGTGGTGTGCGAGTCGGTGCCGACGCAGGAGTCGGGGTAGGCCTGCCCGTTGCGGGCCATCACCGTACGCGCGAGGTGCTCGATGTTGACCTGGTGCACGATGCCGGTGCCCGGCGGGACGACCTTGAACTCGTCGAAGGCGCCCTGGCCCCAGCGCAGGAACTGGTAGCGCTCGCGGTTGCGCTCGTACTCGATCTCGACGTTGCGCTCGAAGGCGTCGGCGCGGCCGAAGACGTCGATGATCACGGAGTGGTCGATGACCAGCTCGGCCGGGGCGAGGGGGTTGACCTTGTCGGGGTCGCCGCCGAGGTCGGTGACCGCTTCGCGCATGGTGGCGAGGTCGACGACGCAGGGCACGCCGGTGAAGTCCTGCATGATCACGCGCGCGGGCGTGAACTGGATCTCGATCGACGGGTCGGCGCTGGGGTCCCACGAGCCGAGCGCGCGGATGTGGTCGGCGGTGATGTTCGCGCCGTCCTCGGTGCGCAGCAGGTTCTCGAGCAGGATCTTCAGGCTGTAGGGCAGGCGCTCGGCGCCCTCGACCTTGTTCAGGCGGAACACCTCGTACGAGGCGTCGCCGACCTTCAGCGTGTCTTTGGCGCCGAAGCTGTCCTTGCTGGCAGGTGCGGTCACGTCTAACTCCAGTGGCATGGACTTCCGCGCCGGTGCGGCGGTCGAGTCCCGGGTCAGTTCGGTCGGGTTCGGTGGCAGCGAGTCTTGCGCACCCCCACCGTAGGACCGGATTCGGGATGCCACACCTCGCGGCACCTCAAACAGTACGCGTGTCCTGTTTGGCGGACAAGACGACACGCGGTGTGGGCTGCGCCATCCGATACGGGGGTCCCTCAATGAGGGGAATTGGTGCCTACGTTGTGTAAGTTTCCGCTGATGCTTGTGATAGTGGTGTGACTGCAGTGACACGCGGTGTGCGCTGGTGAGCGGAGGTGGCGGTCTTGTTTGGACGGTGCGGGAGGCCGAGGGTGCCGCGCGTCCGCCGGGGACTCAGCGTGAGCACGCTCACGCTGGTGATCTTGTTCGGCGCCGGTGGCACGGGCCTCGCGGCGCCCCCGCCGCCGCCCAACCCGAGCGACTCCGAGATCGACGCGAGCAAGGCCGACGCGAACGCGAAGGCGGGCGAGGTCGGCCGGCTGACCAACCAGCTGGCCCAGGCCGAGCAGAAGCTGTCGCAGCTGCAGGACGACGTCGAGCTCAAGCAGGAAGAGGCCAACAAGGCCCTGGTGGACCTGCAGACCGCGCAGGACGCCGCGGCGCAGGCGGAGAACGACGCGAAGGCCGCCCGGACCGAGGCCGACGCGGCGGCTGCGGCGATCGAGAAGGCCCGCGACGACCTCAAGTCCTTCGCCGCCGCGAGCTTCCAGCAGGGCAGCACGGTCGGCTCGCTGTCGGCGTACCTCAGCGCCGACAGTCCCAAGGACATGCTCGCCCGCGCGCAGCTCCTCGACGCCGTCGGCGGCGACCGGCTCAACGCCCTCGACCGGCTCCAGCAGGCGCAGACCGAGAAGTCGAACAAGGACTCGGCGGCCCGCAAGGCCGCCGAGATCGCGCGGCAGAAGCAGGACGCCGCGCGCCAGGCCAAGAGCGGCGCCGACGCCGCGCAGGCCGCCGCCGTGCGGGCGCAGGACGACCAGGCGTCGCAGAACACGCAGCTCGAGAAGAACAAATCCGACGTCGAGCAGCAGCTCTACGCCGCGCAGACCAAGGTCAGCGGCCTGCAGGGGCAGCGGCAGCGCTACCAGGACTGGCTCGCCCAGAAGCAGCGCGAGGACGAGGAACGGGCCCGCCAGGCCGCCCTTGCCGCGGCTGGAGGCAAGGGCCGTCCGGCGGGTGGCCCGGCGCCGTCGGGCCCGGCGGGCTCGTCGATCGAGGCGGTGATCGCGCGGGCGCTGTCGCGGCTCGGCATGCCGTACGCCTGGGGTGGCGGCAACGCGAGCGGTCCGACGCGCGGCATCCGCGACGGTGGTGTGGCCGACAGCTACGGCGACTACAACAAGATCGGCTTCGACTGCTCCGGCCTGATGATCTACGCCTTCGCCGGGGTCCGTTCGCTGCCGCACTACAGCGGTTACCAGTACTCGGCGGGACGGCAGGTGCCGCTGTCCCAGATGCGCCGCGGCGACCTGCTGTTCTGGGGCGGGCCGGGCGGCATCCACCACGTCGCGCTCTACCTCGGCGGCGGCCAGATGGTCGAGGCACCGCAGTCCGGCCTGCGCGTCCGGATCGCGCCGGTGCGCTACGGCGGGATCATGCCGTACGCGACCCGCTTGATCGGCTGAAAACTCGCTCGACGCCGTCGCCGGGGACGCAGAGGATCACCGGGTGGACGACGAGCTGAACGCGCTGCGGCGCACCCGGATGCGCTGGAACGCGCCCCTGTCCGAGGTACACGGGGACCTGCTGCTCGACCGGATGGCCCTCGGCGACGGGCACCTGGCGGACCTGGGCTGCGGGTGGGGTGAGCTGCTGCTGCGTGCCGTCGCCCGGACGCCGGGCCTGCGGGGGACGGGCATCGACACCGATCCGGCCGCGCTCGCCCGGGGCCGGTCGGCGGCGCGCGACCGCGGACACGCCGGGCAGGTCGAGTTCGCCGAGGCCGACGCCGCGGCCTGGCCCGGTCCGGCCGACCGGGTCTTCTGCATCGGCGCGTCCCACGCCTTCGGCTCGACGAAGGCGGCGCTGGACCGGCTCGGCCGGGTCGTGGCCCCGGGCGGCCGCCTGCTCTTCGGCGACGGGTATTGGGCGGCCCCGCCGTCGCCGAAGGCGCTGGAGATCTTCGGAGACGACATCCTGCCGCTGCCGGACCTCCTCGACGCCACCGCCGCGGCGGGCTGGCAGGTGCTGCACTTCAGCACCGCCGACCAGCGGGAATGGGACGACTTCGAGTCCACCTCGCGGGCCGCCCTGACGGAGTGGCTCCTGGCCCACCCGGCCGACCCGCGGGCGGCGGAGGTGCGGGAGTGGGCCGGCGGGCGGTTGCGCGAGTACGTCCGCGACTACCGCGGCGTGCTGGGCTTCGCCTACCTCGTGCTGGGCCGCTGAGGCCGGGCGGGGTGCAAGCCTTGCCTTCAGGCGCGAACCAGGCGCTGCCGGGCGCGCTCGGCGACCCCGGAGCCGACCGTACGCGGGCTTCACCTGCCCCGTGCCGGGCCGCTAGTGTTCCCGGGATGCGCTACGCGGGGATCGTGGTGGCCGGGGGCTCGGCCCGCAGGTTGTCCGGTGTGGACAAACCCGCCCTCTCGGTGGGCGGGAAACCCTTGCTGACCCGCGCGATCCACGCCCTCGAGGGCGCCGAGCGGGTGATCGCCGTCGGGCCGCGGCGGCCCGGCTTCGACGTCGTGTGGACCCGGGAAGCCGTGCCGGGCAGCGGTCCCGTGGCGGCGCTGGCCGCCGGGCTGGTCTTCGTGCCCGACGACGTCGAGGCGGTCGCCGTGCTGGCCGCCGACCTGCCCGGGGTCCGCAAGTCCACAGTGGACCGCCTGGTCTCGGCGATCGGCCCCGGCGACGGCGCCGTCCTGGTCGACGCGGCGGGACGGCGGCAGTGGCTGCTCGGCGCCTGGCGGGTCGCGGCGCTGCTGGCGGCACTTCCGGAGCAGGTCGAGAACGCGTCGGTGCGTCGCGTGCTGGGCGGGCTGGCCGTCACCGAGGTGCCGGCCGAACGGGGCGAAGCGGACGACATCGACACCCCCGAGGACCTCGAACGCCACCGCTGAGGGTGGGAACCGGACGTCCTTCACAGATGTCACACCGGTGACCGTGTTGGCTGATCGTGGGCGCCCGCGTGCCGGACGGACGAACGACCGGGGGACGCAGTACGGTCGCACCGCGTGATCACCGTCGCGGGGGCGGCGCACGAGATTTCGAGGAGGCAGAGTGACCGAGCCCGGCTACGCCGAGGGCGGGAACGGGCAGCAGCCCGCGACCCCGGCCCGGGACGCCCAGTTGCTGGAGCGGACCGTGTTCGAGGTCAAGCGGATCATCGTCGGCCAGGACCGCCTGGTCGAGCGGATGCTGGTCGGCCTGCTGGCCAAGGGCCACCTGCTGCTCGAAGGCGTGCCCGGCGTGGCGAAGACCCTCGCCGTCGAGACGTTCGCGAGGGTCGTCGGCGGCTCGTTCTCCCGCGTCCAGTTCACCCCCGACCTGGTGCCCGCCGACATCCTCGGCACCCGGATCTACCGCCAGGGCGCCGAGCGCTTCGACGTCGAGCTCGGCCCGGTCGTGGCCAACTTCGTGCTCGCCGACGAGATCAACCGCGCGCCCGCCAAGGTCCAGTCGGCGATGCTCGAGGTGATGGCCGAGCGGCACGTGTCGATCGGCGGGCAGACGTTCCCGATGCCCGACCCGTTCCTCGTGCTCGCCACGCAGAACCCGATCGAGAACGAGGGCGTGTACCCGCTGCCGGAAGCCCAGCGCGACCGGTTCCTGTTCAAGATCGTCGTCGAGTACCCCTCCGCCGAGGAGGAGCGCGAGATCATCTACCGGATGGGCGTCACCCCGCCCACCCCGCACGAGGTGCTCAGCCCCGGCGAGCTGGTCCGGCTGCAGGGCGTCGCGTCGCAGGTGTTCGTGCACCACGCGCTGGTCGACTACGTCGTCCGGCTGGTGCTGACCACCCGCACGCCGAACGAGCACGGCCTCGCCGACGTCGCCGGCTGGGTCTCCTACGGCGCTTCGCCGCGCGCGAGCCTGGGCATCATCGCCGCCGCGCGGGCGCTGGCCCTGGTCCGCGGCCGCGACTACGTGCTGCCGCAGGACGTCGTCGACGTCGTGCCGGACGTGCTGCGCCACCGGCTCGTGCTGTCCTACGACGCGCTGGCCGACGGCGTGCCGATCGACCACATCATCACGCGGGTGCTGCAGACCGTGCCGCTGCCGCAGGTCTCGGCCCGGCCGCAGGGCGGCCCCGGCCAGGGCGGCCCGGTTCCGGCGGGCGCGCCGGTCAGGTAACCCCGCGATGGCGAAGAACGAGAAGGGCAGCCGCCCTTCGTGGGCGCCCCCGGTGCTGCGGGGCGACCGGATGGAAGCCGGGCTCCGGACGCTGGAGCTCGACGTCCGCCGCCGGCTCGACGGGCTGCTGCAGGGCAACCACCTCGGCCTGGTGCCGGGGCCGGGGTCCGAGCCCGGCGAGGCCCGCCCGTACCAGCCCGGCGACGACGTGCGCCGGATGGACTGGGCGGTCACCGCCCGCACCACGACCCCGCACATCCGCGAGACCGTGGCCGACCGCGAGCTGGAGACGTGGGTGGTCGCCGACCTGTCGGCGAGCCTCGACTTCGGCACCGCGCTGTGCGAGAAGCGCGACCTGGTGGTCTGCGCCGTCGCGGCGGTCGCCCACCTCACCGGGGGCGGCGGCAACCGGATCGGCGCGCTGATCTCCACCGGCGCCGACACCACCCGCATCCCGGCGCGCGGCGGCCTGGCGCACGCGCGCGGTCTGGTCCGGAAGCTGGCGGAGACGCCACGCGCGCCCGAGGGCACCCGGGGCGACTTCGCGCTGGCCCTGGAACAGCTGCGCCGCCCGCCGCGCCGCCGTGGCCTGGCCGTGGTGATCTCCGACTTCCTGGGCGACGCGTCCTGGGAGCGGCCGCTGCGGGCGCTGGGCGGGCGCCACGAACTGATCGCGATCGAAGTCCTCGACCCGCGCGACGTCGACCTGCCCGAGGTGGGCACCGTCGTGCTGGCCGACCCGGAGACAGGGAAACAACGCGAAGTGCACGCTTCGGCCTTGCTGCGCAAGGAGTTCGGGGCCGCGGCCCACGCCCACCGGCAGAAGGTGGCGGCCGGCCTGCGGCGGGCGGGTGCGGCGCACCTGACGCTGCGCACGGACGCCGACTGGATCGCCGACATGGTGCGGTTCGTCGTCGCCCGCAAGCGCCGCTGGTCCGGGGGTGTCGCGTGAGGGAGCTTGCGACCGAACCCTTCGACACAGCGTTGCCGGCTCAGGCCGCACCGAGCGTCAGCGAGGTGTGCGCATGAGTTTGACCGGCTTTGCCGCGCCCTGGTGGTTCCTGCTCCTGATCGCCGTGGCCGCGGTCGCCGTCGGGTACGTCCTGGCGCAGCGCGCGCGCCGGAAGCGGATGATCCGGTTCGCGAACCTCGACCTCCTGGAGAAGGTCGCGCCGAAGAGCCAGGGCTGGGTCCGGCACCTGCCCGCGGTGCTGATCGTGCTGTCGCTGCTGCTGCTCACCGTGGCGCTCGCGGGACCGACCGCCGAGCAGAAGGTGCCGCGCAACCGGGCGACCGTGATGCTGGTGATCGACGTCTCGCTGTCGATGGAGGCCACCGACGTCCTCCCGACGCGGCTGAAGGCGGCGCAGGAGGCGGCGACGAGCTTCGCGCGGAACATGACGCCGGGCATCAACCTGGGCCTGATCTCGTTCGCGGGCACGGCGACGGTGCTGGTCAACCCGACGACCGACCGCAACGGCGTCATCAAGGCGATCGAGAACCTCAAGCTCGCGCAGTCGACGGCGACCGGGGAAGGCATCTTCGCGGCACTGCAGTCGATCGAGAGCTTCTCCACCGTCGTCGGCGGGGCCGACGGGCCGCCGCCCGCGCGGATCGTGCTGATGTCCGACGGGAAGCAGACCGTGCCCGAGGACCTGTACGCGGCCCGCGGCGGGTACACCGCGGCGCAGGCGGCGAAGCAGGCCGGCGTGCCGATCTCGTCGATCTCCTTCGGCACGACGCACGGTTCGGTCACCATCGACGACAAGCAGCAGCCGGTGAGCGTGGACGACGAGTCCCTGCGCGAAATCGCCCGGCTGTCGGGCGGCGACTTCTACAAGGCGGCCAGCGCCGAGGAGCTGAAGAAGGTCTACGCCGACCTCGGCGAGCAGATCGGCTACGAGCTGAAGGACGCCGACGCGAGCAAGCCGTGGCTCGTGGCCGGCACGCTGATCCTCATGATCGGCGCGGCGGCCAGCCTGTTCTTCGGGCAGAGACTGCCGTGACTCAGGCTCGGCGGACGCCGTAGAGGCTTCCGCCGAGCAGGGTCGCCCCGGAGAGGACGCCGCTGACGAACGGCACCCACGGCAGGCGCCGAACCGCTCAGGACCAGGCACTCTCGGGTCGGCTGGTGTCCAGTCCGTTGGCTTCCGCTTCGCGGACGACTTGCAGATCGTGGTCGTCGAGGATCCGACTGATCACGACGTTCTCCAAGCCGGCGCGCTTGGAGCGGGCGTACAACGCGCTGGCTTGGTTCTCCAGCTGACGCGGCGCGAAGACAACGTTGGCGCCGGGCACCTTTGTCATGGAATCTCCCTGGGTGTCCTTCACCCCTTCCTGAGGAGAACCGGCCCGGTCGGGCAGGACCACCGCGGTCAATGGCGACTCAGGCTCGGCGGACGCCGTAGAGGCTTCCGCCGAGCAGGGTCGCCCCGGAGAGGACGCCGCTGACGAACGGCACCCACTCCGCGGCGCTCCCGAGAAGGACGAGACCGGCCACGCCGAGCACGGTCAGGACCGCGCCGACCACCAGGATCGAGCGGGCCTTCCACGCGGACGCCAGCGCGACGAAGTGCAGGCCGACGACCGTCGCGATCCAGGCGACGTTCGCCTGCACCGGCGCGTCGAGGAGGCTGAGCACGAAGAACCCGGCGACGAGCAGCACGAGCTCACCGGCGACGACGACCCGGTAGCTCGGTCCGAACATCGGCCGTCCGTCGAGCGTCGGCCGCCCGCTGGCGCGGACACCGAGGACCACCACGGCCGCGAGCGCCACGACGGCGAGCGCGCGCAGCACCCACGCGGCCGCCGCGGGGAGCGGGGCGCCCGAGTTGACGAGGACGAAGACGGTGCCGAACGCGGCGCCGATGAGCGCCCCCAGGAACTGCTGTCGCATCCGGCGAACCTACCGGAGCGGATCATCGGCCCGGGCCGCCCGGTGGCGCGGGTCAGGCGGCGTGCGGCGCGCCCGGATCCGACTCCCAGACCGACACGTGTTTGGTGCTTCCAGCGGTGAGTTCGGAACGGTCCCAGTCCGCCCAGCGGTACTTCAGCTTCATCCCGGCGATGCGCGCCATGAGGTCCAGCTCGGCCGGCCAGGCGTACCGGAACGGAATGCGGCGGAACCGCCCCGTCCCGTCCGGGGAGACGGTGACGTGGTTCGACGTGAACTCCTGCGTGACGACGTCGTACTGGTCGAATCCGGCGTAGCCGCCGCCGTCGGCGCCGGGCGCCACCGCGAACGGGACGGTGTCCTGCCCGGGTGGCAGGCGGCGCAGGTCCGGGAGGCCCGTTTCGACGAGGAACAACCCGCCCGGCCGCAGGTGGGCGGCCGCGTTGCGGAAGACGTCGACCTGCCCGTCCTGCGTCGTCACGTTGCTGATCGTGTTGTACACCAGGTAGACCATCGAGAACCGGCCGGGCACCCGCGTCGTCGTCATGTCGCCGATCGTGACCTCGACCGCGTCGCCGCCCGGCTTGCCCGCGAGCCGGGCGGCCATGGCCCGGCTCAGTTCGATGCCGCTGACCGGCACGCCGCGCGCGGCCAGCGGCACGGCGATCCGCCCGGTCCCGACTGCGAACTCGAGGACCGGGCCGTCGGCCAGGGCCTCGAGGACGTCCACCGCCGGCGTCACCGCCTCGGGTGCGTTCGCGCCGCCCGGGGCGTCGTAGCCCGCGGCCACGCTCTCGGGGAACCAGCCGTCCGCCGGGTCGTCGCCCGGGTTCGCCTCACCGATCACGGTCGGCGACACTACGCCCGGGACCGTGTGCTCCTCACGCCATTTTCGGCGCGACCGGCCGAGTGTCAGGCGTCCGGGACCGCGAACCCGTTCTGGCGCCAGGCTTCGTAGACCGTGATCGCCGCGGTGTTGGCGAGGTTGAGCGAGCGGCTCGTCGGCAGCATCGGCAGCCGCACGCGGTCGGTGACCTCGGGTGCGTCCTGGACCTCGGCGGGCAGTCCGACGGACTCCGGCCCGAACATCAGGACGTCCCCCGGCGCATACGCGACATCGGTGTACAGCCGGGTCGCCGAGGCGCTGAACGCGTAGACCTTCGCCGGCAGCAGCACTTCCCAGGCCGCGGCCAGCGAGGCGTGGACGCGCACCCGCGCGAGGTCGTGGTAGTCGAGCCCGGCGCGGCGCAGCTGCTTGTCTTCCAGGGTGAACCCGAGCGGCTCGACCAGGTGCAGCTCGCACCCGGTGTTGGCCGCCAGCCGGATCGCGTTGCCCGTGTTCGGCGGGATTTCCGGCTGGTAGAAGAGAACGCGGAACACGGCTCAGCCTTCCAGGAGGGCCGCGTAGACCTTGCGGACCGCGTCCGGCGGGGCCGTGGGCCGCAGCGTGGCGGGGTCGACGAAGACGTACCGGAGGGTCGCCGCCTGGACGAGTGTCTCGCCGCGGTGGATCTCGAAGTCGAAGACCAGCGACGTCGTGCCCAGGTGGTTCAGGTACTGCGAGACGACCAGGTCCTCGTCGTAGCGCGCCGGCGCGCGGAACTTGAGGTTCGCCTCCGCCACGACGACGTCGACGCCGTGGGCGAGGAGTTCGGCGTGCGAGCCGAACAGCGCCTTCTCCGCCTCGAAGGAACACATGTCCACATAGGCCAGGTAGTGGGCGTTGAAGACGATGCCCTGGCCGTCGCACTCGTGGTAGCGCACGCGCAGCGGCAGCTCGGCGATCGGGCGGCGGGGTCGGGTCACGCAGCCAATCTAGCGCTCAGCCGTGCAGCGACCGGTACGCGGCCGCCGCGCCCGGCTGCAGGGGTACCGGCTGCGTCCCGATCAGCGTCCGCACGTCGAGGAACTGCGTCCCGACGGCTTCCGCGGGCACCAGCGCGGTGGCGCGCTCGACGAGCAGCCGGACCACGGCCGCGGCGACGTCGCCGGGCAGCGAGGGCGAGCAGACGAGCAGGTTCGCGACGCCGATCGTGCCCAGCGCGCCGACCCCGCGGTAGGCGCCGTCGGGCACCTGGACCTGGTCGTACACCGGCCCGTACGCGGCGCGCAGCGCGGGCACCACCGAGTCCAGCGGCAGCAGCGCGATCGGCGTCGTGCGGGTGAGGTCGGCGAGCTTCGGGGTCGGCACCCCGCCCGACCACAGCAGGGCGTCGACGCGCCGGCCGGCCAGCGCGCGGACGGCGTCGTCGAACAGCAGGTGCCGGGCGTCGACCGCGACGCCCGCCTTGGCGAACAGGCGCTCGCCGAGCTGCGCCGCCCCCGAGCCGCTCGCGCCCAGGGAGACCGGACGGCCCGCCAGGTCGGCGATTCGCCGCACCGGCCCGTCGGCCCGGACCACGAGCTGCAGGTAGTTCTCGTAGACGCGGCCGAGCGCGAGCAGCGGCACCGCTCCCGCGAACGGCGCGCCGCCACGCAGCGCGGTCTGGGCGACGTCGGCGAGGACGAGCCCGAGATCGGCTTGCCCGCGCTGCACGAGACCGACGTTGGCGACGCTCGCCTCGGTCGGCACGGCGGTGGCGTGCAGCAGCGGTTCCGCGCGGTTCAGCTCGGTGGCCAGCAGCTCGGCGAAGGCCAGGTAGAAGCCGCCCGGCTCGCCGGCGGCGATGGTCACCGTGCGTTCCGGGCCGGGGTAGCCGGACGTCGAGCAGCCGGTCAGGGCCAGGCCGAGGCCGCCGAGCAGGGCGGTGCGCCGGGTGAGTGTCATCGCGGCCCCTCCCACAGCGGCAGTGTGACGCGGGCTTCGAGCCCGTGGGGGAGCGCCTGGCGCAGTTCCAGGACCCCGCCGCGGGTCCGGACCTGCTGGTGGGCGATGGCGAGCCCGAGGCCGGTGCCGCGCGGGGCGCCTTCGCCGCCGGCGCGCCAGAACCGTTCGGTGGCCCTGGCCCGGTCCTCAGTGGACAGTCCGGGCCCGTCGTCGCGGACGACGAGCGTCGCGGTGTCCGGGCCGGCTTCCCAGTCCGTGGTGATCTTCGCGCCGCGGCCGGCGTAGTGGACGGCGTTGTCCAGCAGGACGTCGAGGATCTGGGCCAGCTCGCCCTCGGGGCAGCGCACGGTCACCGGCTCGTCGTGGCCGGGCGGCGGCACGATCGCCGAACCGGCGTCCTCGGCGGCCGGTCGCCAGGCGTCGACGCGCTCGGCGAGCACGGACGCCAGGTCGCACGCCTCGTCCGCGCCCCCGGCCGCGACCCGGGTCGCGGTGCTTTCCGCGAGCGCGAGCGCCAGCAACCCGTCGAGGAGCTTTTCCAGGCGCTCGACCTCGGCCACGGTCGCCCGGTAGGTCGTGTCGTCGCCCTCGATCCGCCCGGCCAGGGAGTCGACGCGCAGCCGCAGCGCGGCCATCGGGTTCCGCAGCTGGTGCGAGGCGTCGGCGACCAGCCGGTGCTGCTGCTCGGCGGCTTCGAGCACGGCCTCGGACATCCGGTTGACCTCGGCTGCCAGCGACCGCAGCTCGCGCGGCCCGGCGCGTTCGGGGACGTGCGCGCGGTGCCCGGCGGCCACGGCCAGCACGCCGGTCTCCAGCTCGTGCAGCGGCCGCACCATCCACCGGGCCAGCACCACGGCGAGCAGCACGAACACCACCGCGACGAGCAGGGCGCCGGCCCCGATGGTGCTCCAGCGGGTGGCGACGTCCGCGGCGGCCGCCGTCACCGACGCGCGCAGCACGACCACGCCGGACACCCGCGTGCCGGTGCCGACCGGCCGCGCGAAGTACGCCGATCCGGCCGACCACGGGCTCAGCCGCTCGACGCGCGGTGCCGGCTCGTTGCGCATCGCCGCCTCCACCAGCGCGTGCACCGCCGGGTCGCCCGCGGTCAGCCCGCCCGCCTGCACCAGCGGGGCGCGCCGGGCGTCGACGATGACCACGCCTTCGCCGTACAGCTGCGCGTAGCGTTCCGCATCGCCGGCCAAGGCCGCCGGGTCGCGGGTGTCCACGGCCTGCTGCGCCAGCACCACGAACCGGTCGACGTCGGCGGTGCGGGAGATGACGAGCTGCTGGGTGCGCTGCTCGGCGGTGGCGGTGAGCAGCGGCACGGCGAAGGCGGCGACCACCGCGAGGGCGAGGGCGACCAGGACCACCAGGAGCCGGGTGCGCACGGGTCAGTCCCGGCCGAGCCGGTAGCCGAAGCCGCGGATGGTGGTGAGCAACCCGGGCCGGTCGAGCTTGGCGCGCAGCCCGGTCAGATGGACGTCGAGCGAGCGCGACACCGCGAGGTAGGCGTCGCCCCAGACTTCGTCCATGAGCTGCTGGCGGCTGACCGCGGTGCCGGGGCGCGCGGCGAGCACGGCCAGGATCTCGAACTCCTTGGTCGTCAGCCCGACGTCGTGCCCGGCGACCAGGACCCGGCGGGCACCGAGGTCGATCTCGACGTCCTCGATCCGCACGACGTCCCCGGCGGGGGCGGTGCGGGCCACCGCGCGGCGCACGACGGCGTCCATCCGGGCCAGCAGCTCGGCCAGCCGCACCGGCTTGGTGAGGTAGTCGTCCGCGCCGAGCCGGAGCCCGCGCACGACGGACCGCTCGTCGCCGCGGGCGGTCAGGACGATGACCGGGACCGGCGAGACGGCCCGGATCTTGCGCAGGACGTCGAGGCCGTCGAGGTCGGGCAGCCCCAGGTCCAGCAGGACGAGGTCGGCGGCGCGGTGGTGGTGCAGGGCGTCGGCCCCGCGGGCGACGCTGGTGACCGGATGACCGCGCGCGTGCAGCGACTCGGCGAGCGCGCCGGCGACACCCGCGTCGTCTTCGACGAGGAGCACGCGCACGGCCATCCCCTTTAGCGCTCTTCGAGCTCCGAGGTCTTCGAGGTTTCCCGCATTGTGCCGTAGACGATCAGGGAGACCAGGACACAGCCCGCGACGTACCAGAAGAACACCGTTTCGTGCCCGGCGCTCTTCAGCGCCTGCGCGATGAGCTCCGCGGTGCCGCCGAAGATCGCCACCGTGAGCGCGTACGGCAGGCCGACGCCGAGCGCGCGGATCTTCGTCGGGAACAGCTCGGCCTTCACGATGGCGTTGATCGAGGTGTACCCGGCGACGATGACCAGCCCGGCCAGCACGAGGAAGAACGCACCGACGGGGTTGCGCGTCGAGCCCATCACCGTCATGAGCGGGACGGTGAGCAGGGTGCCGCCGATGCCGAAGAACAGCAGCAGCGGGCGGCGCCCGATCCGGTCGGACAGCCGGCCGAACACCGGCTGCAGGATCGCCGCGACCAGGATCGCGCAGAACAGCACGATGGTGACCTGCCGGCGCGGGATGTGCGCGGTGTTCTCCAGGAACTTCTGGCTGTAGGTGGCGAAGGTGTAGAAGCCGACGGTGCCGCCGAGGGTCAGGCCGACGACGAGGGCGATTTCCTTGGGGTACTTGGCCAGCGTGCGCAGCGTGCCGCGTTCGCCCTTGGGCTCTTCCGCTTCGCGCTGGTAGCTCTCGGACTCGTCCATGCCGCGGCGCAGCCACATCACGCTGAGTGCGGCGACGGTGCCGACGACGAACGCGATCCGCCAGCCCCACGACGTCAGCTGCTGCTCGGTGAGGAGTGCCTGCAGGATCAGCTGGAGACCCAGGGCGAGGAGCTGGCCGCCGTAGAGCGTCACGTACTGGAAGCTCGAGTAGAAGCCGCGCTTGCCGGGAGTGGCCACTTCGGACAGATAGGTCGCCGAGGTGGAGTACTCGCCGCCGACCGACAGGCCCTGGACGAGCCGCGCGATCAGCAGCAGGATCGGCGCGGCGATCCCGATGGTGTGATAGCTGGGCGTGACGGCGATGAGCAGCGAGCCGCCCGCCATGAGCGTCACGGAGAGAACGAGCGCGCTGCGGCGCCCGAACCGGTCGGCGAACCGCCCGAGCATCCACCCGCCCAGCGGCCGCATGAGGAACCCGACGGCGAACACGGCCGCGGACCCGAGGAACGCGGCCGTGGTGTCGGACGTCGGGAAGAAGGATTTGGCGAAGTAGGTGGTGAACGCCGCGTAGGCGTACCAGTCGTACCACTCGACCAAGTTGCCGATCGAGCCGCGCAGCACGTTGCCGATAACGCGCTTTTCGTTGACGGCCGCCGGGGTGGTGCCGCTGAGCCGGGTTGTCATCGTCGACCTCCTGTGTTGCGACTCACGGTGACCAACCGGGGGATGAGCGGCAAGGCGAGGAGGCAGTTCCTAACACGTGCTTAGGACGGTGACGTTCGTTCGCGTGGCATTACGGCGTCACCGCTCGATGCGAACGACCTCGTGTTGCTTCCGGCAGTTGCCGCCGCATGCCGTGGCGTCGATGAGCGCCTTTGCCGTTTCTGCCTCTTCGGCCGTCGCGAACAGGTGGACGGTCGTTATGCGCCGGTAGCTGGGCAGGCCGTAGTCGCGGGCACACGTGCTGACCGATGCAAACGGTCCGTCGCCGCCGACGTCGACCGGTATGCCTTTCTGGCTCCACGCGCACTCGGCGAAGGTCCTGTACGTGCGGTGCTTCTTCTCGCACTTATGCTTGCGGTACGTCTTCATGCTGGTCCTCGCATGCCGTGGATTGCCTCTCGGAGTTGCCGCGGCTAGTCGGCGGCCCACTCGTACGACAGCTCGTAGCGGTCGGCGGCGAGCACCATGTCGTTCATCTCCAGCGGCGTGCCGTCGGCGGCGTACGCGATGCGGGTGACGGTCATGACCGGCACACCTCCGGCGAGCTGGAGCTGCGTCGCCTCGGCGGGTGTCGGCATCCGCGCGCCGATGTGCTCGGCGAAGGACCCGATGGTTCGCCCGGCCTCTTCGAGCCGCGCGTAGGTGCCGCCCGGCCCGGTGTCGACGTCCTCGATGGCGGTGCCGCGCGTCAGCTCGCGCGGGAGGCGCGACACCGCGAGCTGGACCACGAGCCCGTCGGCGCGCATCACGCGGTCCCGGACGGTGACCTCGGCTCCTTCGTCGACGGCGAGATGACGGGCCACGCGTGCGTCGGCCGATTCGAAGCGGATCTTGACGTTCGCCGACGGCGCGAAGCCACCGGCCGCGGCGTCGGCGAGGAACGCGCCGCGGTCGTGTTCGCGCGCGTCGCGGGACAGCCGCGACCGGGCGATCCGCTGGATGCTGGCCGGTGGGCGCACGAAGACGCCGCGGCCGTGTTCGGAGGTGACGAGACCTTCGCCGCGCAGCACGTCGACGGCTTCGCGGATCGTCGGACGCGAGACACCGTACGTCTCGACGAGGTTGTGTTCGCTGGGCAGCCGGGCGCCCGGTGCGTACTCGCCGCTGACGATCTTCGCGCGGAGATCGGCCGCGACCTGGCGAAATGCTGGGACTCCACTCGTTCGATCGACCATGCCCCGATCCTCCCACTTGCCAACTTGTCTTGACAAGTTAGCCGAGCGGTGCGACGGTCAGTCGTCAACACGTCATGACAAGTAATCCGGTGAGGCAGAGGATGGCGGCGGTGATCCACATCGACCCGGACGCGATCCACCGGTCGTCGACGGAGAGTGGCACCGGACCCGGCTGACGGGGATTCCCCTGCCCGGCCAGGGGATCACGATGCTGTGCGGGCTGACCGCCGTCGCGGAGTTCCGCCCGTTGTCCGAT
The DNA here is from genome assembly GCF_040640995.1 of Amycolatopsis sp. NPDC021455. NCBI lineage: Bacteria > Bacillati > Actinomycetota > Actinomycetes > Pseudonocardiales > Pseudonocardiaceae > Amycolatopsis > Amycolatopsis sp. NPDC021455. The sequence continues at coordinate 106,218 of NZ_JBFACT010000014.1, forward strand.
CGGCGGGCCCGCAGCGTTCCGCGCCAGTGCTCGCGCTGCGAGGCGATCTACCGCCGCGAGCACGGCATCGTGCCGAGTCCGGTCCGGCGGTCGTGACGGTCCGGCGGATCGGCGACAGCGGCGTCGACCTCCTGTGTTGCGACTCACGGTGACCAACCAGCGGGTAACCACCAAGGTCGGGAGACAGTTCCTGACACCCGCCCAGGACGGTCGCGGACACCCGCGAACGCGGGTGCGCGACCCGGCGGCGCTGCCGATAACCTCGTGCCCGACATCAGCGCAAGCTTCACGAAGAGGGAGAACACCGTGGGACGGTCGGTCTTGGTCACCGGGGGCAACCGGGGCATCGGTCTGGCGATCGCCCGGGACCTCGCCGCGCAGGGGCACCAGGTCGCCGTCACGCACCGTGGTTCGGGGGCGCCCGACGGCCTCTTCGGGGTCCAGGCGGACGTCACCGACACCGAGCAGGTCGACGCCGCCTTCAAGCTCGTCGAGGAGCACCAGGGGCCGGTCGAGGTGCTGGTTTCCAACGCCGGGCTGACCGATGACACGCTGCTCATGCGGATGAGCGACGAGCAGTTCGAGCGGGTCATCAACGCGAACCTGACCGGTGCCTACCGGGTCGCGAAACGCGCGTCGCGCGGCATGCTGCGTGGCAAGTGGGGGCGGTTCGTCTTCATTTCTTCGGTGGTCGGGCTCTCCGGCTCGGCCGGGCAGGCGAACTACGCGGCGTCGAAGGCGGGCCTGGTCGGCTTCGCGCGTTCGCTGGCCCGCGAACTCGGCTCCCGCAACATCACCTCGAACGTCGTCGCGCCCGGGTTCGTCCACACCGACATGACCGACGAACTGCCCGAGGACCGCAAGAAGGAGATCCTCGCGCAGGTTCCCTCCGGCCGGTACGCCGAGCCGTCGGAGATCGCCGCCGCCGTGCGCTACCTCGCTTCCGACGAGGCCGGCTACGTCAACGGTGCCGTGCTGCCCGTCGACGGCGGCCTCGGCCTCGGCCACTGACTTTCCCACCACACCCGCACCGAGACTTGGAGGACCCGTGCCCGGACTGCTCGAAGGCAAGCGCCTGCTGATCACCGGCATCATCACCGACGCTTCGCTCGCCTTCCACGCGGCCAAGATCGCGCAGCAGGAGGGCGCGAAGGTGGTGCTGACCGGCTTCGGCCGCATGTCGCTGGTCGAACGCATCGCGAAGCGGCTGCCCGAAGAGGCGCCGGTGATCGAGCTGGACGTCACCAACCAGGAGCACCTCGACGGCCTCGCCGGCAAGGTCCGCGAGCACGTAGACGGCCTCGACGGCGTGCTGCACTCGATCGGCTTCGCCCCGCAGACCTGCCTCGGCGCGCCGTTCATGGACGCCCCGGCCGAGGACGTCAAGACCGCGATCGAGATCTCGACGTACTCGTACATGTCGCTGGCGAAGGCGTGCCTGCCGCTGCTCGGGCGGGGCGCGTCGTACGTCGGCATGGACTTCGACGCGCGCGTCGCGTGGCCGGTCTACAACTGGATGGGCGTCGCGAAGGCCGGGCTCGAGTCGGTCAACCGGTACCTGGCCAAGGAGCTGGGGCCGCACGGCATCCGCGTCAACCTGGTCAGCGCGGGCCCGATGAAGACCATGGCCGCGAAGTCCATCCCGGGCTTCGTCGACCTGGAGGACGGCTGGGGCGAGCGCGCGCCGCTCGGCTGGGACAGCACGGACCCGGACCCGGTGGCGAAGAGCGTCTGCGCGGTGCTGTCGGACTGGCTCCCCGCCACCACCGGCTCGATGATCATGGTCGACGGCGGGGTCCACTTCCTCGGCGTCTGAGCCTGTCCGTGAAGGCCTCCTTACCGGCTCTTATGGCCGGTAAGGAGGCCTTCACGGCTTTTCACACGGCCGCGAGTTCACGGTCGTCGCTCCGCCGGACGGCGGCGGCGACCGTGAGCGCGGCCAGCGTCGCCACGCCGAGGGCCATGCCGGTCCAGGCGACGCTCGGGAAGCCGAGCCCGGCGTCGATCGCCACCCCGCCCAGCCACGGACCCAACGTGTTGCCGACGTTGAACGCCGCCGTCGTGCTGGCGCCGACGAGGATGGGGGCGTCGCCCGCCTCCTGGTAGGCGCGCACGTTCAAAGCCGGATTGGCCCCGAACCCGGCGACGCCGAACACCACCACGGCCGCGACGGCCACCAGCGCCTCGGTGGTCAGGGCCAGCACGAGCAGGGCCGCCAGCGCGAGCCCGAGACAGCCGTAGAGGGTCGCGAACGGCCGCCGGTCGGCGAGCCGGCCGCCCGCGGTGATCCCGATCAGCGCGCCGGCGCCGAACAGCGCGAGGACGCCGGGCACCCAGCCCTCGGGCAGGCCGTCGGTCCCGGTCAGCAGCGGTGCCAGGTAGCTGAACGCGGCGAAGATCATGGCCTGGCACAAGGCGATCACGCCGAGCGCGAGCCAGACGCGGCCGCGCCGGTACAGCCGCAGTTCGCCGCGGACGCTCACCGCGTCGCCCGTCGTCTCCGGTACCAGCGCCGCCACGCCGGCCGCCGCGAGCAGCGTCACCGCCGCCACCGCCCAGAACGCCGCGCGCCAGCCCGCGTGCTGGCCGAGGAAGGTCCCGGCGGGCACGCCGGCGATGTTCGCCACGGTCAGCCCGCCGACGAGCACGGCCATCGCGCGGCCCCGGCGGCCGGCGGGGACCAGCGCGATCGTCGTGGCGGCCGCGACGGCCCAGAAGCCGGCGCAGGCGAGGGCCGCGACCACCCGCGTCGCGAACAGGAGCGCGTAGCCCTCGGCGAGCGCGCCGACGACGTGCGCCACGACGAACACGCCGAGCATCGCCAGGAGCGTCCGGCGGCGGGGGAGCCGGAGGGTGCCGACCGCCAGCAGCGGCGCGCCGACGACCATGCCGACGGCGAACGCGGAGATCAGCAGCCCGGTGTCCGGGATGCCGACGCCGAGGTCGGCGGCCATCCCGGGGAGCAGGCCGGTGATCATGAACTCCGACGTGCCCAGCGCGAACACGCTGAGCCCGAGGACGAAGACGGCCAGGGGCACGGGGTCCTCCTTGGTTGTGGATCGATCAGTTCAAAACGCGCGCAGCGGGCCGGTGTTCTCTCGGTGCGGGGAACTCAGTGCGCGGTGATCGCCGAGAGGGCCAGGTCGGCGACGTGGTGCATGGCTTGGCGGCTCGAGCCCCGGCGGGCCATCACGCGCAGGCCCGAGATCGTGCTGAGCAGGAACTCGGCCACGTCGGCCGGGTCCAGGCCGTCCCGGAGACTGCCGTCGAGCACGCCCTCCCGGACGCACCCGGCGAACATCGCCAGGTTCTGTTCGGTGTCGCGGCGCAGCGCGGCGCCGACTTCGTCGTCCGGGAGACCGAGTTCGGCGAGGGTGTTCACCACGAGGCAGCCGCGGCGGCGGTTTTCCAGGTCGGCCGCCACGGCCGTGTCGAGCACCTCGGCGAGCCGATCGGCCGCCGTGCCCGGGCCTTCGAGGATCGCCTGCCGCCGGCCGAGTTCGCGGGTCGTGTAGTGCTCCAGCGACCGCCGGAAGAGCGCTTTCTTGCTGGTGAACGTGTTGTAGACGCTGCTGCGGCCGAGCCCCGTGGCCGCGCAGAGATCCTGCGTCGACGTGCCCTCGTAGCCGTGGTCCCAGAACGCGTGCATCGCGCTCTCGACGGCGGCGGACTCGTCGAACTCCCGTGGCCTGGCCATGCCGTCACCGTACCAGGGTTTTGGACTGGTCGATTCATAACCGGCCCGCGTCAGCGTGCGGGTCAAGCTATCGGCAAGATGACGGGGTGGGATACGACGCGTTGCTGTGGCTTTCGTTCGGCGGTCCGGAAGGACCGGACGACGTCATGCCGTTCCTCGAGAACGTCACCAGGGGCCGGGGCGTGCCCCGGGAGCGGCTCCTCGAAGTCGCCGAGCACTACCAGCACTTCGGCGGCGTCTCGCCGATCAACAAGCTGAACCGCGACGCGATGGCGGCGGTGGAGAAGCAGCTCGCGGCCGCCGGCATGGACCTGCCGGTGCACTTCGGCAACCGCAACTGGCACCCGATGGTCGAGGACACGCTGTCCACGCTGACGTCGGAAGGCGCGAAGCGCGTCCTGGTGTTCCCGACGAGTGCGTACGGCGGCTATTCGGCGTGCCGCCAGTACGACGAGGACATCGAGCGCGCCCGGGCCGCGGTCGGTCCGGACGCCCCCGAACTGGTGAAGATCCGGCAGTTCTTCGACCACCCGCTGTTCGTCGCGGCCGTCGCCGACGGCGTCCGGGCCGCGCACGCCTCGCTGGGGAACGCGCCGGGGATCCGCACGGTGTTCACGGCCCACTCGGTGCCCGAGAGCGCGGACGCCGCCTCGGGCCCGCCGGCCGACGGCGGCCGCCGGTACTCGAAGCAGATCGCCGAGGCCGCCCGGCTCGTCGCGGCCGAGGCGGGAATCGCCGAGTACGACGTCGTGTGGCAGTCCCGGTCGGGGCCGCCGCAGGTGCCGTGGCTGGAGCCGGACATCGTCGACCACATCGACGCCCTGCACGCCGACGGCGTCGCGGGGGTGGTCGTGTCGCCGATCGGGTTCGTCTCCGACCACCTCGAGGTGATCTGGGACCTGGACAACGAGGCGGCGGACCGCGCGGCCGAGCACGGAATGGCATTCGCCCGCGCGGCGACGGCGGGTGCGGACCCGCGCTTCGCCGAGCTGGTGGTGGAGCTGATCCGCGAGCACACGCACGGGGCGGCACCGCGGAAGCTGTCCCCGTTCCCGGCGGCGGGCTGCACGGTCAACGGCGCGCCCTGCGCGATCGGCTGCTGTGAGCCGGCGAAGCGCCCGGGCCGTTAGTTCTTGCGTCCGATCAGGTGGAAGATGCGGCTGAGCCGGCGGTAGGGATCCCGGCGGCCGGCTTCCAGCTCGACGGCCGCCACCCGCTCGGTTTCGGCCGGGTCCAGGTCGGCGCCGCTGAGGTCGAGCCAGTCGACGAACAGCCAGACCCCGTACCACCGCAGGGGTTCCACGCCGCGGCCGCGGACGGACTCGCTGAGCTCGTCCACCGTGCCGGCGTGGGTCGGGAGGCCCAGCACCCCGATTTCGGCGCGGGCGTCGAACGCCGCCAGGGCGTCCTCCCAGCGTCGCTCCATGGCTGGGCGCACCGCCGCCGCGTCGGCGTTGCCCGCCATGATCGACACGATTCCGCCGGGCGCGGCGCAGCGGCACAGCTGGTCGAGGACGGGTTCCGGCCGCTCCAGGTACCCGAGCACGCCGTGGCACAGAACGGCGTCGAAGCGACGGCCACCGACCGCCTCCCCGGCGTCCGCGCCGTCGGCTTCCACGAAGGTCACGCGGTCGCGAACCTCGTCCGGTAGCTGCCGGAGCCGTTGCCGGGCCTTGTCCAGCATCGCCGCCGACGGGTCGAGCAGCGTGACGTCGTACCCCGCGCGAGCCAGCGGGAACGACTGGTGGCCCGCGCCGCCGCCGACGTCGAGCACCGAGGCCGGTGGGGCGGGCAGGTGTTCCAGCAGCTGCCGGTGCATCACGTAGGTGCGTACGCGCCCCTTCACAGTGGCGTAAGCACCATCGGCGAACTGGTCGGCCAACGCGGCCCAGGTGTCTTCGGCCATGGTGCCGACCGTACTCAGCCTTCGCGGGCCGTCTGCTCCCCGAACACCCGCACGGCTTCGTTGACCGCCGCGCAGCGGGCCGTCCGGACCGCGTCCGACAGCGGGCGCAACGCCTGGGCTCGCAGCGTCGACGCCGAAGCCGAAAGCGCTCCGCCCGGGTCGTCGGACGACGCGATCGCCAGGATCGCCGCGATCTCCTCGGCCCGCTGCAGCACCCGCAGCGCGCGCCCCGGTGTTCCGGCCGGCCAGTCCACGTCCGGTCGTGAGCGCAGGTGGGCCGACAGCTCCGCCCGCACGCCCGGCCGGTCCGAAGCCACGTCCAGCGCCTGCAACGCTCCCGCGCTGGCCCGGATCGCGTCCGTCAGCCCGTGCTCGGCCTCGCCGAGGGCCACGTACTCCGGGGGCGCCGGCGCGGGCAGCGAGTAGACCGTCCAGCGCACCAGGCCTTCGGCGATCGGCTCCGGGACCAGGCCGAAACCGAGGTCGGGGAGCACGAGCGCGTCACCGGCGCGCAACGCCGCCTCGGTGAACGGCCCGCCGCCGCCGAGGCCGCGGACGTCGCCCGGCACCGGCAGGACCAGGTGGAGGGATTTCGCTCCCTGCGAACGCAGGGCCATGAGCAGCTGCACCGGCGTGGCCGCCCGGTTGAAGGCCAGCGGGAGCGCGAACGCCTCGGCCGCGGCCGCGTCAGCGGCGACCACGTCGTGGGCCTCACCCCACGCGAGCAGGGCGTCGAGCACATCGTCGGACGCCGCGGCTCCGTTCAGCCACGCGCTCGACCAGACCGCGAAAGTCGCACTGGGACGGCACACAGTTCGCTATTTTACTGGCCTATTTTACCGGGCCGCCCCTTGCACCGAGCGCGCGCCCACGCTGGAGTCGCTCCACATCGACGGGCCGCCGATCCGGCAGTAGCGTCGAACGGGTGAACGCAGTTCCAGACGCTCTTCCCCGCACCGCCGGGGCCCTGCGCGCGGCCGGGTACGAGCCGCGCCCGATCGCGCAAGAGATCCACGACAACCTCCTCGAGGCCCTCAAGAACGGCGAGGACGCCTGGCCCGGCATCGTCGGGTTCTCCCGCACCGTGCTGCCGCAGCTGGAACGCGCGCTGCTGGCCGGCCACGACGTCGTCCTGCTCGGCGAACGCGGCCAGGGCAAGACCCGCCTGCTGCGCACCCTCGCCGGCCTGCTCGACGAGTGGACGCCCGTCATCGAGGGCGCCGAGCTGGGCGAGCACCCGCTGCAGCCGATCACGCCCGCGTCGATCCGCCGCGCCGCCGAGCTCGGCGACGACCTGCCGGTGGCCTGGCGCCACCGCTCCGAGCGCTACACCGAAAAACTGGCCACACCGGACACTTCGGTCGGCGACCTGATCGGTGACGTCGACCCGGTGAAGGTCGCCGAAGGCCGCAGCCTCGGCGACCCCGAGACCATCCACTTCGGCCTGGTCCCGCGCGCCCACCGCGGCATCGTCGCCATCAACGAGCTGCCCGACCTCGCCGAGCGCATCCAGGTCGCGCTGCTGAACGTGATGGAAGAGCGCGACATCCAGGTCCGCGGCTACACGCTGCGGCTGCCGCTGGACGTCCTGCTCGTCGCCACCGCGAACCCCGAGGACTACACCAACCGCGGCCGGATCATCACCCCGCTCAAGGACCGCTTCGGCGCCGAGATCCGCACCCACTACCCGCTCGACGTCGAGGCGGAAGTGGCGGTCGTCCGGCAGGAGGCGAACCTGGTCGCCGAGGTCGGGGAGCCGCTGCTGGAGGTGCTCGCCCGGTTCGTGCGCAACCTGCGCGAATCGACGGCGATCGACCAGCGCTCGGGCGTGTCCGCGCGGTTCGCCGTCGCCGCGGCCGAAACCGTGGCCGCGGCCGCCCTGCGGCGCTCGGCGCTGACGGGGGAGGAGCCGGCCGTCGCCCGCCCGGTCGACCTCGACGCCGTCCCGTCGGTGCTGCGCGGCAAGATCGAGTTCGAGCCCGGCGAAGAAGGCCGCGAGATCGAGCACCTCGTGCACCTGCTGCGGATGGCGATCGCCGAGACCGCCCGCGACCGCTTCGCCGGCCTCGACCTGCGGCCGCTGGCCGACGCGGTCGGCGACGGCCACCTGGTGTCCACCGGCGAGCGCGTGCCGGGCAAGGACGTCCTCGAAGCTCTGCCGGAACTGCCGGTGCTGCACGAGGTGGCCCGGCGCGCCGGGGTCGCCGCCGACGAGCCCGCCGGCCGGATCGCGGCCGCCGTCGAACTCGCCCTGGAAATGCTGTTCCTGTCGCGAAGGCTCGCCAAGGACTCCGACGACACGACGACCGTCTACGGCCGATGACCGCGGTCCCGCTTCCCGACGGCTACTCCTACGGCCCGTGGCACGACGGGCCGGACCCCCTCGCGCCGCCGGCCGACCTGCGCGACGCGCTCGACGAGATCGGCCAGGACGTCATGGCCGGGGCGTCGCCGAGAGCCGCGCTGGAGGAGATGCTGCGGCGCGGCACGAACCGCACCGCGGGCCTCGACGAGCTGACCCGGCGGCTCTGGCAGCGCCGCTCGCAGATCCAGCGGCGCAACAACCTCGACGGCACCCTGCAGGAGGTCCAGCGCCTGCTGCAGGAAGCCCTCGACGCCGAGCGGCGCGAGCTGTTCCCGGACCCGGACGACGACGCCCGGTTCCGGGAGGCCCAGCTCGACGCGCTGCCGCCGGGCACGGCCGCGGCCGTCAACGAGCTCGCGAACTACGACTGGCGCTCCGAACAAGGCCGCGAGAACTACCAGAAGATCCGGGACCTGCTGGGCCAGGAGCTGATGGAGTCCCGGTTCCAGGGCATGAAGCAGGCGCTGCGGAACGCCGGGCCCGAGGACGTCGAGCGGATCAACGAGATGCTCTCCGACCTCAACGACCTGCTCGACGCCCACGCCCGCGGCGCGGAGGACATCCAGCAGCGCTTCGAAGACTTCATGGCCAAGCACGGCGAGTTCTTCCCGGAGAACCCGCGCAACGTCGAGGAGCTGATCGACGCGCTGGCCGAGCGGTCGGCGGCCGCGCAGCGGATGCTGAACTCGATGTCGGCCGAGCAGCGCGCCGAGCTCGCCGAGCTGACCCAGCAGGCGTTCGGCGACCCGCGCCTGGCGCAGCAGCTGTCGCGATTGGACAGTCAGCTGCGGGCGGCCCGGCCGGGCGAGGACTGGACGGGCTCCTCGCGTTTCCGCGGCAACAACCCGCTGGGCATGGGCGAAGGCGCCCAGGCCATGCAGGACCTCGCGGAGCTGGACGCGCTGGCCGAGCAGCTCGGCCAGTCGTATCCCGGCGCGCGGCTCGAGGACATCGACCTGGAGGCCCTCGAACGCCAGCTCGGCAAGGACGCCGGCGTCGACGCGCGCCGGCTGTCCGAACTCGAGCGGGAACTGCGCCGCCAGGGCCTGTTCGAACGCGCCGCGGACGGGTCGCTCCGGTTGTCGCCCAAGGCGTTGCGGCGCCTCGGCGAGACGGTGCTGTCCGACATCGTCAACGCGCTGCGCGGCAAGACCGGCGAACGCGAGACCGAGTCGGCGGGCGCGGCCGGCGAGCCCACCGGCGCGTCGCGGCCGTGGCGGTTCGGGGACATGCAGCCCTGGGACGTGCCGCGGACGATCCGCAACGCCGTGCTCCGGTCGGTTTCGGTGGGGGAGCGGCAGGTGCGGCTCGACGTCGAGGACGTCGAGGTGGTGGAGACCGAGCACCGCACCCGGGCGGCGGTGGCGCTGCTGGTCGACACGTCGTGGTCGATGGTGCAGGAAGGCCGCTGGCTGCCGATGAAGCGCACCGCGCTCGCGCTGCACCAGCTGATCAGCACGCGCTTCCGCAACGACGCGCTGCAGCTGATCACGTTCGGCCGGTACGCGCAGTCGGTCGAGCTGCCGGAGCTGGTCGGCCTGGAAGGGGCCTGGGAGCAGGGCACCAACGCCCACCACGGGCTGCTGCTCGCCGGGCAGCACCTGCGGCGGCACCCGGACGCGCAGCCGGTGGTGCTGATGGTCACCGACGGCGAGCCGACGGCCCACCTGGAACCGGACGGCGAGGCGGTCTTCGACTACCCGCCCCAGCCCCGGACCCTCCAGAAGACACTGTCCGAAGTGGACCGGCTGGCCAAGCTGGGCGCGTCGATCTCGGTGTTCCGCCTCGGTGACGACCCGCGGCTGACGGCGTTCGTGGACCTGATCGCCCGCCGGTCGGGCGGCCGGGTGGTGGCGCCGGACCTCGACGGCCTCGGCGCCGCGGTGGTCGGCGACTACCTGCGCGCCCGGCGGTAGCGCTTCTGCCGAACGTCTTGAACGACTCTTTCCTGTCGTCGGAGGACAGGAAAGAGTCGTTCAAGACGTTCGGCCGGCGCACAGCGGACCGCGGACGGCGGCGACCACCTTCCCGGTCCGGGCCCGCAGTCCTGGACGGCGAGCACTCCGCCACCGGGTGCCTCAGTTCCCGCGCCGACTCTCCCGTTCACGAGCCGCGCCTGCCCCTGATCGTGATGGCGGCGGGAGAAGTTGACACCGTGTGAAGGTCAACTTCTAAGCTGAACGGATGCAGTACTCGATCAGCCAGGTCGCGAAGGCGTCCGGCGTGTCGGCCCGGATGCTGCGCCACTACGACGCGATCGGCCTGCTCACGCCGGCTTCGGTGGCGGCGAACGGCTACCGCTGGTACGGCCGGTTCGAACTGCTGCGCCTGCAGCGCATCCTGCTGCTGCGGCGGCTCGGCCTCGGCCTGGCCGAGATCGGCGCGATCCTGGGCGAGCAGGTCGACGAGGCGGCCGCGCTGCGCGGGCACCTGGCGCAGCTGGAAGAGGAGCGGCGCCGGCTCGACCGGGTCATCGCCACCGTCGTCGAAACCATCGCCGATCTCGGCGACGCCCGGATCGAGGATCCGGAGCGGTTCTTCGCGGGGCTGCGCAAGGACGGCGCCGCCATGCGGCAGACCTACCGCGAGACCTTCGGCGAGGGCGCCGGGGCGGCCTTCGACGTCGCGCAGGCCGCCCAGCAGGGGCTCACCGCCGCCGACTACGAGCACGCGGCCGCCCAGAGCGCGGCGCTGTTCCGGCGGCTGGCCGACGTCATGCGCTCCGGCGCGGGGCCGGAAGACCCCGCCGCGCTCGACGTCGTCGCCCGGCACTACGAGTCGGTGAGCCGCTTCTGGCAGCCGACCGCGTCGGCCTACGCCGCGATGGGCGGGCTCTACCTGACCGATCCGCGGCAGCGGGACCTGGCCGCCCGGGCCGACCCGCAGCTGCCGGCGTGGCTCGCGAGCGCCATCGAAGCCTACGCGCGCGTGAGGCTCGTCCCACCGCTCGGGAAGGCATGACGCACGAGCCCTTACAGTCGAGGTATGCAGACTTGGTCATCGGTCGACGTGCCCCGCATCCCCGGCACCCCCCGCCCGCTGCGGCTCCACGACACGGCCACCGGGCAGATCCGCCCGACCGCGCCCGGCGCCACCGCCCGGATGTACGTCTGCGGCATCACGCCCTACGACGCGACGCACCTGGGGCACGCCGCGACGTATCTCGCCTTCGACCTGGTGAACCGCATCTGGCGGGACAACGGGCACGACGTCCACTACGTGCAGAACGTCACCGACATCGACGAGCCGCTGCTGGAACGCGCCGAGCGAGACCAGGACGACTGGGTCGTGCTCGGCATGCGGGAGACGGCGCTCTTCCGCGAGGACATGACCGCGCTGCGCGTGATCCCGCCGCAGCAGTTCGTCGGCGCCGTCGAGAGCATCCCGGAGATCGTCGAGGTCATCGCGAAACTGCTGGCCAACGGCGCCGCGTACCGCGCGGACGACCCGCAGTTCCCCGACGTCTACTTCGACCACACGGCGACCGGGAAGTTCGGCTACGAGTCGAACTACGACGAGCCGACCATGCGGAAGTTCTTCGCGGAGCGCGGCGGCGACCCCGACCGAGCCGGCAAGCGCCACCCGCTGGACGCGCTGCTGTGGCGCGTCGCTCGCGAAGGCGAGCCGTCGTGGGAGTCCGAGCTCGGCGCCGGCCGGCCGGGCTGGCACATCGAGTGCAGCGCGATCGCGGTCAACCGGCTGGGCCTCGGGTTCGACCTCCAGGGCGGCGGCTCGGACCTGATCTTCCCGCACCACGAGTACAGCGCGGCGCACGCCGAAGCCGTGGCCAAGGACGGCCCGTTCGCCCGCCACTACGTGCACGCCGGGATGATCGGCCTCGACGGCGAGAAGATGTCGAAGTCGCGCGGGAACCTGGTGTTCGTCTCGCGGCTGCGCGCCGACCAGGTCGACCCGGGCGCGATCCGGCTGGCGCTGTTCGCCGGCCACTACCGCGAAGACCGCCCGTGGACCGCGCGGCTGCTCGCCGACGCCGAAGCCCGGCTCGCCCGCTGGCGGGAAGCCGTCTCCCTGGCCACCGGCCCTTCGGCGGAGGACACGGTGACGCGGCTGCGCGACCACCTGTCCGACGACCTCGACACCCCGAAGGCCCTGGCGGCGATCGACGCGTGGGCCAACGAGGCCCTGCGCCGCGACGGCACCGACCCGGCGGCCCCGGGCCTGATCCGCATCGCCGTCGACGCCCTCCTCGGCATCACCCTCTGACGGTTGAGGGGGCACTTTCACGTGAAAGTGCCCCCTCAACCGTATAACGACCTATACGGCGGCGGGTCGGCCGGCGGCCAGCTCCAGGTGGTCGCCTGACCAGTCACGGCGCAGCCAGCGGTCGTGGGACGCGATGACGACCGCGCCCGGCGCCGTCTCCAGGGCCGCGAACAGCTCTTCCGCCAAGGTCAGCGAAATGTGGTTCGTCGGTTCGTCGAGCAGGAGGACGTCCGGCGGTTCGGCGAGCAGGATCGCCAGGGCCAGCCGGCGCCGCTGGCCCACCGAAAGCGCTCCGACGGGCTGCCGCAGGTCGCGGGAAGCCAGCAGGCCGAGCCGGCTCAGCGGGGGAGCGTCCTCGCCGAGCGCGTCCCGGTACACCTGGGCCGCGTTCCGCTCCGGCTCGGCGAACACGACGTCCTGCTCCAGCAGCCCGACCCGGACACCGTGTCCGAAGTGGACGGTTCCGGCCGTGGGCGCGAGGCGTCCGGCCAGCACGTGCAGGAGCGTCGACTTCCCGGCCCCGTTGCCGCCGGTGACGAGCAGCCGGGCCGAACCGCCGATGTCGAGCCGTGGCAGCCGCAGCCGTCCCGGAACTTCGAGGGAACGCACCGAGATCGCCGGGCCGTCGCCGGTGGCGCGGCCGGTGAGCTCGGCCCGGAACCGCAGCGGCGCCGGGGGTTTGCGCACCTGGTCGCGTTCCAGGTTCTCCAGGCGCTGTTCGGCGTCGCGGACCCGCCGCGAGATCGTCTTCTGGACGCGGGCGCCCTTGAAGGCGTGGATGAACTTGTCGTTGTCGCGCGGGCCGCGGCCGTAGGCGACGTTCCGCGCCGTGACCGCGACGGTTTCGCGCAGCTCCTTGAGTTCCTCCTGCTCTTCGGCGTACCGCTGCTCCCAGCGCGCTCGCTCGGCGCGCTTGTGCCCGAGGTAGTCCGAGTAGCTGCCGCCGTAGCGGACCGCGCCGCCGGCCTGCCGGTCCGCGGCCGCCGGATCGAGGTCGACGATGTCGGTGCAGACGGCGTCGAGGAACACCCGGTCGTGCGAAGAGAGCACGACGATCCCGGTCAGCGTGGTGAGGTGGCGTTCCAGGAACTCCATCGCGGCGTCGTCGAGGTGGTTGGTCGGCTCGTCGAGCAGCAGCGTCTCCGGCTGCCGGATCAGCAGCGCGGCCAGGCCGAGCCGGGACCGCTGCCCGCCCGACAGCGTGCCGAGCCGCCGGTGGGGTTCGACACCGCCGAGGCCGAGCCCGTCGCAGACGAGCTTCGCGCGGCGGTCGGCGTCCCAGAGGTCGTGGGCCTGCGCCCACTCGAGGACCCGGCCGTACTCCTCGAGCACGCCGGTGTCGTCCGGCCGGTCGGTCATGGCCGCGGTCAGCTCGTCGAGCCGGGCCGCGGCGGTCCGGATCTCGGCGAGGGCGTCGTCGAGGACGTCGGCGAAGGTCGCCTCCGCCGGGAACGGCAGTTCCTGCAGCAGGAACCCGACGTCCGGGCCGCGGAGCACCTCGCCGGAGCGGGGTTCTTCGAGCCCGGCGAGCAGGCGCAGCAGCGTGGACTTGCCGGTGCCGTTCTCGCCGACCAGACCGAGCCGCTGCCCGGCCGACGCGGTGAGGGAGACGCCGTCGAGGACGACGCGGGTGCCGTAGCCGAAGACGACGTCCTTGGCCTGCAACGGAAAAAGGGGAGCCATGTGCGATCACCGAGCCCTGGGGGAAGAAAGCGGAGATCCCGGCCGGGCGTCGTGGCACGCGGGAGCATCGGCTCGACCGGGTGCCGCCTCAAGCGGGATGGGCGCGGTTCAGTTCCTCATAGTGGAACCAGGTTAACGCAACATCCGTAGAGTTAGTCAACTCGTTATGGCCTGGGTCACATCCGGCAGCTGTGCGGCCGACCGTTCGGCCGCCGCGGTGCCGTCGGTGAGGAACTCGAGCAGTGCCGTCAGCTGACGGCGGTCGAAGCGGGCGAGCCGGTCGCCGACGAACCGGGCCATCGGCGCGTACAGCTCGGCGAGTTCGGCCATCCGGTCGGGCAGGGGCCGGACGACGAGCCGGCGGCGGTCCGACGGATCGGGCGCGCGCTCGGCGAGCCGGTGCCGTTCCATCCGGTCGAGCAGCCGGGTGAACGCACCCGTGGACATGCCGAGCAGCCGGGCGAGCTCGGTCGGGGAGTCGCTGACGCCGCCGTGGAGCAGGTGCAGGCAGTGCAGTTCGGCCGGGGTGACGGCCATCCGCTCGGCGACCGCCGCGTGGAAGAGCGCGGTCGAGCCCACGAACCGGGGGAGGGCGAGGGCGGCGGCGGTGGCGAGTTCGCGCTGGTCGGGCAACGTCCATCCAAGGTCGGGTGACGACGCAGTCACTGCTCCGTGCAGTCACTGCCCCGCGAACGATAGCGGAGCCGGTTGACAAACCCGCGGGCGGCCTCAAGTATGAAAGAGTACTTTCGAAAGAGAGCTTTCAGAAGGGGGGTACCGATGGCCGAGCTGCCACCGCGCAAGCGGATCGAGGACGTCGAGCTGCTGCGCGCGCTGGCGCACCCGCTGCGGTCGGCGCTGCTGAACCACCTGACCGCCGTCGGTCCGCGGACCGCGAGCGAGTGCGCGGAGGCGGTCGGCTCGACGGCGTCCAACTGCAGCTGGCACCTGCGGCAGCTCGCGCAGTACGGCCTGGTCGAGCGGGCCGGCGCCGAGGACGGCCGGGAACGGCCGTGGCGTGCCCGGCAGGTCGGCCTGGAGATGGGGGAGCCGGCCGACGACCCGGCGCACCGGGCCGCCCAGCTGGGCGTGGTCGGCGCGACGCTGGCCCACGAGCAAGAGTTGACGCAGCGGTACCTGGACTCCCTCGACGACCTCGACCCGGCCTGGCGCGCCGCGGCCGGCCTGTCGACGTACGCCCTGCGGGTCACCCCGGCGGAGCTGACCCGGCTGACCGAGGCGATCGACGCGCTGGTCCGGCCGTACGTCGGCGCCATCCGGGCCGACGCGCCGCCGGACGCGCGCTCGGTGCACGTCGGCCTGCGGGCGTTCCCGCGCATCGAACACTCGGGGAAGGCGGAGGCATGAGACAGCTGCTGGGGGTGCCGGCGTTCGCCCGGCTGTGGGTCGCGGCCTTCTTCGGCGAAACGGCCGAGTGGATGCTGCAGGTGGCGTTGCCGGTCTACGTCTTCCAGCGCACCGGCTCGGCCGCGACCACGGCGTTGGGCATCGTGCTCGGCTTGCTGCCCGCGGTGCTGCTGAGCCCGGTCGCGGGCGTCGTCGCGGACCGGTGGAACCGCCGGGCAATGCTGTTCGGTGTCTGCTGCGGGCTCGCCGCCGTGGCGCTCCCGCTGCTGGCCGAACCCGGCGTCGTCGTGGTGTACGCGGTGATGGCCGCGCAGGCGGCGCTGGCGTCGGTGTTCGAACCGGCGCGCAACGCGCTGGTCCCGGAGCTGGTCGGCGCCGGCGAAGTGACCGGCGCCAACGGGCTGATGAGCGTCAACGGCAGTGTCGCCCGGCTGGCCGGCGGCTGGGCGGGCGGCGCGCTGCTGGGTTTCGGCGGGCTCGCCGACGTCGTCATCGGCTACCTGGCCGTCCTCGTGGTGGCGGCGGCCCTGCTGGCCAAGCCGTTCCGCCGGATCGCCGCCCCGGCCCCGGCGGTGGCGCGGGAACCGGTGGTGCGCGCCTGGCTCGACGGCCTGCGGGAGCTGACGCACAACCGGCGCCTGCGGCGGACCGGGCTGGCGCTGGTGTTTACCTCGCTGGCGCAGGGCATGTTCCTGGTGCTGTTCGTGGTGTACGTCCTCGACGTGCTCGGCGGCAGCGAAGCCGACGCCGGGCTGCTGCGGGGCGTGCAGGCCCTCGGCGGGCTCGCCGCCGGGTTCGCCCTGGCGACCGTGGCGCGGCGGGTGGCGCCGGCCGCGCTGCTCGGCTGGGGTTCGATCGCGCTCGGCCTGGTGTCCGCGCTGATCTGGAACCTGCCCCTGGTGACGACGGCGCTGGGCGTGTACGTCGGGTTGTTCGTGCTGGCGGGTGCCCCCGGCGTGGTCGTCGGCGCCGGGCTGCTGTCGGAGATCCAGAGCGCGGTCGCGCCCGAGCGGGCCGGGCGGGTGCTGAGCACGACGTTCGCCGCCGTCGCCACGTTCGCGGGCGTCGGCGCGCTGCTGGCGGGCACCCTGGTCGCCGCGACCGGACCGGCGGTGCTGCTGAACGTCCAGGCCGGTGTCTACGTCTTCGCCGGGGTCCTGATGCTGGGCCGCATGCGCAGGTTTCGCGAAGTCCCCGCGCCCGCGGTGGCTACGGTGGAGGGGTGCCGCACCTCTTCGCCACGAGCGACCTCCACGTGACCCATGAGGGCAACGGCCCGATCCTCGACTCGGTCGTCCCGGAAACGCCCGAAGACTGGCTGCTCGTCGCCGGTGACGTCGCCGAGCTGGCCGAAGCGACCATCGGGACGCTGAAGACCCTGCGCGAGCGCTTCGCGAAGGTCGTCTGGGTCCCGGGCAACCACGAGCTGTGGACGACGAAGAACGACGACTGCCAGCTGCGGGGCCAGGCTCGCTACGAGTACCTCGTCGACCGGTGCCGCGAGATCGGCGTGCTGACGCCGGAGGACGAGTTCCCGGTCTGGCGGCACGGCCCGCGGCCGCTGACGATCGCGCCGCTGTTCCTGCTCTACGACTACAGCTGGCGGACCCCGGAGGCGGAAGGGAAGTCCCTGGCGGAGGCGCTGCGCCAGGCCAGGGAGGCCGGGGTGGTGTGCACCGACGAGTACCTCCTGCACCCCGACCCGTACCCGAGCCGGCAGGCGTGGTGCGCGGACCGGCTCAAGATCAGCACCGGACGCCTCGACGCGATCCCCGAAGACCACGGCACGATCCTGATGTCGCACTGGCCGCTGCACCGGCACCCCACGGCGCCGCTGTACTGGCCGGAGTTCGCGCTGTGGTGCGGCACCACGCAGACCGAGGACTGGCACGTCCGCTACCGCGCGGAGATCGCCGTCTACGGCCACCTGCACATCCCGCGCACCACCGAAGCCGACGGCGTCCGCTTCGAGGAGGTCTCGCTGGGCTACCCGCGCGAATGGCGGAAGCGGGCGCGGGGCGCGGTGCCGATGCGCCGGATCCTCTGGCCGTCCTGATCGGGCGGAGGTGAGGCCGGCGATCGGCCCCGGGCAGCGGCCCGGCGGGGCGGCTCACCAGTCAGCCGGGCGCGGTGCCGACGCACCGGATCCTCCGGCCGTCATGACTCCGCGCGTCGCCGTTCCCTGAGCGCGCGTACCCGGCCACGGCTGGCGCAGGCGGGGGAGGGACACCAGCGCCGCCGCCCGCCCGGGTCGGCGAAGACGCCGCGGCAGTCCTGCTCGGGGCAGGCCCGCAGGTCGTGCCGCAACGGCCCGGTGAGCCAGTCCGCGGCCTGGTGAGCCAGCCGGGCGAAGGCGGCGGCCGCCGTCGGCGGGGCACTGCGGTGCAGCCGGTCGAGCGCGGCCAGGTGCACCGGCTCCGGCTCGAGGAACGCCGCGAGTGCCCGCACCTGCTCCGCCCGGGGCGTGATGCCGTCGACCGCGCCCAGGGCCAGGGGCCGCAGGACCTCGCGCAGCTCGCGGGCCCGGGCCAGGTCGGCGTCCGTGACCGGGGCGAGCGGGGTCAGCTCGGAGCGGGCCAGCCACTCGCGCAGCCGCTCCGCCGTCGGCAGGCGTTCGACCGGCTGGGATCCGAAGTGGCGGCCACGGGTGGCCAGCAGGTTCAGCCAGGGGGCGCCCATGTCGAGGCGGAAGTCTTCGGACACCTCGTCATCGTAACGGGTGAGACGTTACACTTGCGGTCGTGACTGGGGAACCCAAGGTCCGCACGGTGCTGGGCGACGTCGATCCGGCCGAGCTGGGCGTGACCGACTCGCACGACCACCTCTTCTTCGCCTCGGCGAAGCTGCCCGGCCAGGAGCTCGACCACTGGGGCGCGGCCGAGGAGGAACTGCTCGGCTTCAAGTCCGCCGGCGGCACGACGCTGGTGCAGTGGACGCCCTTCGGTCTCGGCCGCAAGACCCGGGATCTCGCCCGCGTCGCGGCCGACATCGGCGAGGTGCACGTGGTCGCGGCCACCGGCCTGCACCGGCGTGAGCACTACCGCGAGAACCTGCTCGACGCGGTCGTCGACAGCCTGGTCGGGCTCTTCGTCGGCGACCTGACGGAAGGCACGCACCCCGACGACGACTTCTTCGGGCCGCGGACGGGCCCGCGCGCGGGGCTGATCAAGGTCGCGAGCGCGTTCCACGGGATCGACGACCACGCCCGGCTGACGATGACCGCCGCGGCGGTCGCGCACGAGGAGACCGGCGCGCCGATCGCGGTCCACCTGGAGCAGGGGACCGGCGCGCTCGAGACGATCGAGCACCTCTGCCGGACCCACGACGTGCCGCCCGAACGGGTGATCCTCGGGCACCTCAACCGCAACCCCGACCTGCGGCTGCTGCGGGAGATCGCCGAAGCGGGTACTTTCTTGGCCTTCGACGGGCCCTCGCGGGCGAACCACGCCACGGACTGGCGGCTCGCCGACTGCCTCGAAACCCTCGTCGAGGCCGGGCACGGCGCTCAGCTGCTGCTCGGTGGCGACACGACGACCGCCTCGGCGATGCGGATGCTCGGCGGCGGTCCGGGTATCCCGTACCTGCTCACCACGCTGGCGCCGCGGCTCACCAAGCTGCTCGGCGGCGACGTCGTCACGGCCATGCTGGTGGCGAACCCCGCGCGGGCGTTCGCCACCAGCTGGCGCAAGTGACTCAGCGCAGGCCGAACCCTTCCTGCCCGCCGCCCCGGCCGCGGCGGCGCAGGTAGCGCTCGAACTCGGCCGCGATCTTGTCGCCGCTGACGTCCTCGGCCACGACCTCGCTCTGCGCGTCCCCGCGCTCTTCGAGGCTGCGGACGTACTCGCTGATCTCCTCGTCCTCGTCGGCCATCTCGGTCACCGTGCGCTGCCACTCCTCGGACTGCTCCGGCAGCGCGCCGAGGGGGATCTCGACGTCGAGGATGTCCTCCAGCTTGTGCAGCAGCGCCAGCGTCGCCTTCGGGGACGGCGGGTGCGACACGTAGTGCGGCACCGCCGCCCAGATCGAGACGGCCGGGATGCCCGCCTGCACGCAGTAGTCCTGCAGGATCCCGACGATGCCGGTCGGGCCCTGGTAGTTGTTCAGGTCGAGCCCGTAGAGCGACGCGGTGTCCTTGTCGTACGCCGTCCCGGTGACCGGGACCGGCCGCGTGTGCGCGGTGTCGGCGAGCAGCGCCCCCAGCGTCACGACCGTCGCGACGTTCAGCTGTTCGATGTGCTTCAGCAGTTCGGCGCAGAACGCGCGCCAGCGCATGTTCGGCTCGGGGCCCTGGACGAGGACCACGTCGCGGTCGAAGCCGTCAGGGCGGCACACCGACAGCCGCGTGGTCGGCCAATCCACCCGGCGAGTGACGCCGTCCACCATCCGGACGGTCGGGCGGCTGACCTGGAAGTCGTAGTAGTCGTCGGGCTCCAGTTCCGCCAGTGGCGTGGCGTCCCAGTTCAGCTGCAGGTGCTCGACCGCCCGGCTGGCCGCGTCACCTGCGTCGTTCCAGCCTTCGAAGGCGACGACCATCAGAGGCCGGGTGGGTTCGGTGCGGTCGCCGGGCGGCCGCGGGGTCTCGTCGACGGGCTCACTCACCGGACCAGCCTACGACCACCGGCCTTACGCTGTTCAGCATGTCCGACCGCCTGTCGTCACCGTTCCTGGCCGCCCTCCGCTCGCGCGTCCTGGTCGCCGACGGGGCCATGGGCACCGCCCTGCAGGCCCACGACCTGAGCCTGGACGACTTCGGCGGCCTCGAAGGCTGCAACGAGATCCTCAACGTCACCCGCCCGGACGTGGTCCGCTCGGTGCACCGCGGGTACCTCGAAGCGGGGGCGGACGCGGTCGAAACGAACACTTTCGGGGCCAATTTCGCCAACTTCGCCGAGTACGGCATCACCGGGCGGATCTTCGAGCTGGCCGAGGCCGGCGCGCGGCTGGCCCGCGAGACCGCCGACGAGTTCGCGACGCCGGACCGCCCGCGGTTCGTGCTCGGCTCGGTCGGCCCGGGCACCAAGCTCCCGACGCTCGGGCACGCGCCGTTCACCACGCTGCGTGACGCCTACGCCGAAGAGGTCCGGGGCCTGCTGGCCGGCGGCGCCGACGCGGTGATCGTCGAGACCACCCAGGACATCCTGCAGACCAAGGCGTCGATCATCGGCGCGAAGCACGCGATGGCCGCGGAAGGCCGTCAGGTGCCGATCCTCGCTTCGATCACCGTCGAAACGACCGGCACCATGCTGCTCGGCACCGAGGTCGGTGCGGCACTGGCGGCGCTCGAGCCGCTCGGCATCGACGTCATCGGGCTCAACTGCGCCACCGGCCCGGCGGAGATGAGCGAGCACCTGCGGCAGCTGGCCAAGCACGCCCGGGTGCCGCTGTCGGTGATGCCCAACGCCGGCCTGCCCGAGCTCGGCCCGGGCGGGGCGGTGTACCCGCTCGGCCCGGGAGCCCTGGTCGAGGCGCTGACCGGGTTCGTCCGCGAGTTCGGCGTCGGCCTCGTCGGCGGCTGCTGCGGGACGACCGGCGAGCACATCCGGCAGCTCGCCGCGGCGGTGGCGGACACGGCGCCGGTCCCGCGGCGGCCGCGACCCGAGCCGGGCGTGTCGTCGCTCTACCAGGCGGTGCCGTTCAAGCAGGACGCCAGCGTGCTGATGATCGGCGAGCGGACCAACGCCAACGGTTCGAAGGCATTCCGCACCGCGATGCTCGAAGGCCGCTGGGACGACTGCGTCGAGATCGCCCGTGAGCAGACCCGCGACGGCGCCCACCTGCTGGACCTGTGCGTCGACTACGTCGGCCGCGACGGCACCGCCGACATGGCCGAGCTGGCCGGGCGCCTGGCCACGGCGTCGACCCTGCCGATCATGCTCGACTCCACCGAGGTCGCCGTGCTGCGGGCCGGGCTGGAGCGCCTGGGCGGCCGGTGCGCGGTCAACTCCGTCAACTACGAGGACGGCGACGGGCCGGAGTCCCGGTTCGCCCAGGTCATGGGCCTGGTCAGCGAGTTCGGCGCGGCCGTCGTCGCGCTGACCATCGACGAGGAGGGCCAGGCGCGGACCGCGGCCAAGAAGGCCGACATCGCGACGCGGCTGATCGAGGACATCACGGGGAACTGGGGCCTGCGGCCGTCCGACATCATCATCGACGCGCTGACCTTCACCGTCGCCACCGGCCAGGAGGAGTCCCGCCGCGACGGCATCGAGACGATCGAAGCCATCCGCGAGATCAAGCGCCGCCACCCCGAAGTCCAGACCACCCTGGGTCTGTCGAACATCTCGTTCGGCCTGAACCCGGCGGCGCGGCAGGTGCTGAACTCGGTGTTCCTGCACGAGTGCGTCCAAGCCGGGCTGGACACCGCGATCGTGCACGCGTCGAAGATCCTCCCGATGGCGCGCATCCCGGACGACCAGCGCGCGGTCGCGCTCGACCTGGTCTACGACCGCCGCCGTGAAGGCTACGACCCGCTGCAGGAGCTGATGGCGCTGTTCGAGGGCGTCAGCGCGGCGTCCTCGAAGGCGTCGCGGGCCGAGGAGCTGGCCGCGTTGCCGCTGTTCGAACGCCTGGAGCGCCGGATCGTCGACGGCGAGCGCAACGGCCTCGCCGACGACCTCGACGCGGCCCTGCAGCAGCGGCCCGCCCTGCAGATCATCAACGACACGCTGCTGTCCGGCATGAAGACCGTCGGCGAGCTGTTCGGCTCCGGGCAGATGCAGCTGCCGTTCGTGCTCCAGTCCGCCGAGGTGATGAAGGCCGCCGTCGCCCTCCTCGAGCCGCACATGGAGAAGGACGACGATTCGGGCAAGGGCCGGATCGTGCTGGCCACCGTCCGCGGCGACGTCCACGACATCGGCAAGAACCTCGTCGACATCATCCTGTCCAACAACGGTTACGAGGTCGTCAACCTCGGCATCAAGCAGCCGATCACGACCATCCTCGACGCGGCCGAGGAACACGGCGCCGACGCGATCGGGATGTCCGGGCTGCTGGTGAAGTCCACGGTGATCATGAAGGAGAACCTCCAGGAGATGAACTCCCGGGGCGTCTCCGCGCGCTGGCCGGTGCTGCTCGGCGGCGCCGCGCTCACCCGGTCCTATGTGGAGAACGACCTGACCGAGCTGTACCTCGGCGACGTCCGCTACGCGCGGGACGCGTTCGAGGGCCTGCGGCTGATGGACGCGATCATGGCCGCCAAGCGCGGGGAATCGCCGTTGGTGGACGCCGACGCGGAGAAAAAGCGTCAGGAGCGCAAGGAACGCCGCGAACGCTCGCTGCGGATCGCCGAGGCGCGCAAAGCCCGCAAGGCCGAGGAAGAGGGACCGCTGCCCGCGCGGTCGGACGTCGCCACCGACGTGCCGTTGCCGAGCCCGCCGTTCTGGGGTTCGCGGGTGGTCAAGGGCGTCCCGCTCGCCGACTACGCCGCGATGCTCGACGAGCGCGCGACCTTCATGGGCCAGTGGGGCCTCAAGGGCGCCCGCGGTGGCGCCGGGCCGACGTACGAGGAACTCGTCGAGACCGAAGGCCGGCCGCGGCTGCGATACTGGCTCGACCGGTTGACCGCCGACGGCGTCCTGGCCCACGCGGCCGTCGTCTACGGCTACTTCCCGTGCTACGCCGAGGGCGACGACCTGGTCGTGCTGACCGAACCCGAACCGGACGCGCCGGAGCGGCTGCGCTTCACCTTCCCGCGCCAGCGCCGCGACCGGCGGCTCTGCCTGGCCGACTTCTACCGGCCGCGTGACGCGGGCGAAGTCGACGTCGTGCCCTTCACGGTCGTCACCATGGGCCAGCCGATCGCCGACTACGCGAACGAGCTGTTCGCCGCCGACGCCTACCGCGACTACCTGGAGGTCCACGGCCTCGGCGTCCAGCTCACCGAGGCACTGGCCGAGTACTGGCACTGCCGCATCCGCCAGGAGCTGACGTTCCCCGGCGGTGTGGCGGTCGCCTCAGAGGACCCCGACGACGTCGAGGACTTCT
Organism: Amycolatopsis sp. NPDC021455; assembly: GCF_040640995.1. NCBI lineage: Bacteria > Bacillati > Actinomycetota > Actinomycetes > Pseudonocardiales > Pseudonocardiaceae > Amycolatopsis > Amycolatopsis sp. NPDC021455. The sequence goes on from NZ_JBFACT010000014.1 coordinate 129,444, forward strand.
TCAAGCTCGGCTACCGTGGAGCCAGGTTCTCCCTGGGCTATGGCGCCTGTCCCGATCTCGAAGACCGGGCGAAGATCGTCGCCCTCCTCGAACCGGGCCGGATCGGCGTCAAGCTGTCCGAGGAGTACCAGCTGCACCCCGAGCAGTCGACCGACGCGATCGTCTGCCACCACCCGGAAGCCAAGTACTTCAACACCTGAGGGAGACTCCACTGTGGACGGACTCGACGCCGTGTTGTGGGACATGGACGGCACGCTCGTCGATTCCGAGAAGCTGTGGGACGTCGCCCTCTACGAGACGGCGGAGTGGCTCGGCGGCAGGCTTTCCGAGGAACAGCGGATGACGCTCGTCGGGTCCAACATGGACGACACCTCGGCGTACCTGCTCGAAGTCGTCGGCCTTCCGGTCACGCCGGACGCCGTCGCTTCGACGGGCGAGGAGATCCGCCGCCGCACGGCCGGGCTGTTCGACGACGCGCTGCCGTGGCGCCCGGGCGCGCGTGAGGCGTTGACGGCGGTGCGCGAGGCGGGCCTGCGCTCGGCGCTGGTCACCTCCACCGAGCGCGACCTGACCGAGCTGGCGCTGAACACGATCGGCCGGGACTTCTTCGACGTCACCGTGTGCGGCGACGAGGTCGAAGGTCTGAACAAGCCGCTCCCGCGCCCGTACCTCAAGGCGGCCGAGCTCCTCGGCGTCGACCCGGCGCGCTGCGTCGCGGTCGAAGACTCGCCGCCGGGCACCGCGTCCGCGGTCGCGGCGGGTTGCACCGTGCTGGTGATCCCGAACGACGTCCCGGTCGAAACGGGGGAGCGGCGCGTGTTCCGCGACTCCCTGGTGGGCATCGACGTGCCGGCGCTGGCGGCCCTGCTCGGCTGATCACCACCATGTCGCATTTCCGCTAGCCCCGGGTCGCCGGCGTCCGCGATGCTGACGAGGTGCATGAGGACTTCGAACGGTGCGTGCGGGCCGTGCAGGCGAAGGACGCCCGCTTCGACGGGTGGTTCTACACGGCGGTCCTGACGACGAAGATCTACTGCCGCCCCAGCTGCCCGGTCGTGCCGCCCAAACCGCGGAACATGAGCTTCTACCCGAGCGCGGCCGCGGCCCAGCAGGCCGGCTTCCGCGCCTGCAAGCGCTGCCGCCCCGACGCCAGCCCGGGCTCGCCGCTGTGGAACGAGCGGGCCGACCTGGTGGCGCGGGCGATGCGGCTGATCGCCGACGGCGTCGTCGACACCGAAGGCGTCCGCGGCCTCGCCGCCCGGCTCGGCTACAGCGTCCGGCAGGTCGAACGCCAGGTGTTCGCCGAACTCGGCGCCGGCCCGCTGGCCCTGGCGCGGGCCCAGCGTGCGCAGACCGCGCGGACCCTGATCGAGACGACCGCGCTGCCGATGACCGAGCTGGCCCTCGCCGCCGGGTTCGGCAGCATCCGGACGTTCAACGACACCGTCCGAGAAGTGTTCGCCCTCTCGCCGACCGAACTGCGGCAACGCGCGAAGGGCACGCCGTCGGCCGCGGCCGGAGCGCTCGTGCTGCGGCTGCCCTACCGGAAGCCGCTCTGCCCGGACAACTTGTTCGGGCACCTCGTGGCGACCGGCGTGCCGGGCGTGGAGGAGTGGCGCGACGGCGCCTACCGCCGGACGCTGCGGCTGCCGCACGGCCACGGCGTCGTCGCCCTGCGGCCCGAGGACGGTCACATCGCCTGCCGCCTCACCCTCACCGACCTCCGGGACCTGCCCGCCGCCACCAGCCGGTGCCGCCGCCTGCTGGACCTCGACGCCGACCCGGTCGCCGTCGACGACCAGCTCGCCACCGACCCGCTGCTCGCCCCGCTCGTCGCGACCGCACCCGGCCGCCGGGTCCCGCGCACGGTCGACGGCGCCGAGTTCGCGGTACGGGCCGTGCTGGGCCAGCAGGTCTCGACGGCGGCGGCCCGCACCCACGCGGCCCGGCTCGTCGTCGCACACGGCGAACCGGTCGACGACCCCGAAGGCGGCCTGACCCACCTGTTCCCGTCACCGTCGGCCCTAGATGGGCTGGACCCCGAGACCCTGGCCATGCCGCGCAGCCGCCGCCAAACGCTGCTCGCCCTGGTCTCCGCGTTGACCGACGGGCTGGACCTCAGCGCGGGCAGCGACTGGGAGGCAGCCCGGGCGGCCCTGACGGCATTGCCCGGGTTCGGGCCGTGGACGGTCGAAAGCATCGCGATGCGCGCCCTCGGCGACCCCGACGCGTTCCTCCCCACCGACCTCGGCATCAAGTACGCGGCGGAAACCCTCGGCCTCGGCGGCCAGGCCGCCGTCGTCGCCCGCTCCGCCGCGTGGCGCCCGTGGCGGGCCTACGCCACCCAGCACCTGTGGGCCACCGGAGACCACGCGATCAACCGGATGCCCGCGGCATGAAACCGACAAGAGTCTCCATGCGAACCCACGCCGTCGTCGACAGCCCCTGTGGCCCGTTGACGCTGGTCGCCGAGGGCGACGCGCTCTGCGGCCTCTACATGGTCGACCAGCGCCACCGCCCGGACGAGCTGACCTTCGGCTCCCACGATCCCGGCGCGGCCGTCTTCGACCGCGCCGAGACCGAGCTGAAGGAGTACTTCGCCGGGCAGCGCCAGGAGTTCGAGGTTCCGCTGGTCTTCGCGGGCACCCCGTTCCAGCAGCTGGTCTGGGCCCAGCTGCGGAAGATCCCCTACGGAACGACGATCTCGTACGGCGAGCTGGCCGACCGGCTCGGCAACCCGGCGGCGTCGCGCGCGGTCGGCCTCGCGAACGGCAAGAACCCGATCGGCATCATCGTCCCGTGCCACCGCGTGGTCGGCGCGAACGGCTCGCTCACCGGCTACGGCGGCGGCCTCGAGCGCAAGCGGTACCTGCTGGACTTCGAGCAGGGCGCGCTCTTCTGATCCCAGCTGGTGGGAGGCGCGGTCCACATCCGTGTGAGATGGGCGGCATCCGCGGCGGGCCGGGGCGGCACGGCGGGGGCCGGGATGGAAGGATTCCGGTCCGTGAAGACCTTCGATGAGCTGTTCGCGGAGCTTGCCGAGCGCGCGCGTACCCGTCCCGACGGGTCCGGCACCGTCGCCGCCCTCGACGCCGGGGTGCACGCCCAGGGCAAGAAGGTGCTGGAGGAAGCCGGCGAGGTGTGGATCGCCGCCGAGCACGAGTCCGACGAACGCCTCGCCGAGGAGATCTCCCAGCTGCTGTACCGGGTGCAGGTGCTGATGCTCGGCCGCGGCCTGTCGACCGAGGACGTCTACCGCTACCTGTGACGGGTCGCTCGGTGCTGGACCGGGCGAGGAACGAGGAGAGAAGCGAAATGCTGCGTGTTGCCGTGCCGAACAAGGGAGCCCTCGCCGCCGCGGCGACGGAGATGCTCGGCGAGGCGGGCTACCGGAAGCGGCATGAGCAGCGCGACCTGACGGTGCTCGACCACGTCAACGAGGTCGAGTTCTTCTTCCTGCGCCCCAAGGACATCGCGATCTACGTCGGTTCCGGCGAGCTCGATCTCGGCATCACCGGCCGTGACCTCGCGCTCGACTCCGGCGCCCCGGTGGAGGAGATCCTGGCGCTCGGCTTCGGCGGCTCGACCTTCCGCTACGCGGCCCCGGCCGGGCGGGACTGGAAGCCGGCGGACCTGCACGGCAAGCGGCTGGCGACGTCGTACCCGCGGCTGGTCCGCGACGACCTCGCCCGCCACGGCGTCGAGGCCGAGGTGATCCGCCTCGACGGCGCGGTGGAGATCTCGATCCAGCTCGGCGTGGCGGACGCGATCGCGGACGTCGTCGAATCCGGGCGCTCGCTGCGGCAGCACAACCTGGTGGCGTTCGGCGACCCGATCTGCGTGTCGGAAGCCGTGCTGCTGCAACGCCGGGGCACCGAGCAGAGCAAGGCCAAGTCGCAGCTGGCCGCACGCCTGCGCGGCGTGGTGTTCGCGCAGCAGTACATGATGCTGGACTACGACTGCCCGCGGACGCTGGTGGAGCGCGCGATCGCGATCACGCCGGGCCTGGAGTCGCCGACGGTCGCCCCGCTCGCCCACGAAGACTGGGTCGCGGTGCGGGCGATGGTGCCGCGCAAGGAAGTCAACCGGATCATGGACGAGCTGGCCGAGGTCGGCGCCAAGGCGATCCTGGCGTCCGACATCCGCTCCTGCCGCCTCTGACCCCGGCGCCCGCACTGCCGCGAATGACTCATTCGGGACCTCCGACGTCCCGAATGAGTCATTCGCGACCTTCGCGGCCGGGGAAGCTCAGCGCGGCCGGTTCGGCTTCTTCGGCAGCAGGTCGTACAGGCCTTTGCGGGCGCCGTTGTCGTTGACGTTGCGGGCCACCGCCACCTCCGAGATGAAGTCCTCGAAGACGAACTCCTCGTCGGCGGGCACGACGGCCGGCGCCTGGTTCTGCTCCAGGTAGCCGTCCAGCGTCGCCGCGATCTCGCGGAACGACAGCGCCTGCAACGTCTCCGGCGCGTACGTCGTCACCGGGACGCCGTGCGCGGCCGCTTCGTTCATCACCACGCCCAGCGGCAGGTGCGAGAGCATCGGGATGCCGAAGTCGTACATCTCCTGCAGCGCCGCGGCCGCGTAGTGCGAGATCGGCCGCCGGTACAGGCTCGGCACCAGGCCGAACCACGACAGCGACGGGCGGCCGACCGTCTGCTCGACGTACCGGACCTGGTCGGCCAGCAGCCGCAGCGCGCGGATGCTCGTCTTGTCCGGCTGGACCGGCACCAGGATGCCGTGCGACGCCGCCAGCGCGTTGTTCGTCAGCACGTCCAGCGCCGGCGGGCAGTCGATGACGCAGTGGTCGTAGTTGGCGAACTGGATGACCCGGGCCAGCTGCCAGCCGGGGACGCGGAACGAGTCGAGCCGCCGGATCAGGTCGAACATCCCCGGCGACGTCGGCACGACGTCGAGCGCGCCGCCCTTGCCGAGGTTGCTGCGCGGGTGCGGCACGACGAGCTCTTCGATCGGGCCCTTCCACGTCTTGGCCAGCGCCTTCGCCAGGCTCGGCTGATCCGCGGCGACCTCGGTCAGCCCGAGCATCTCGGTCGTCGCGTGGCCCTGCGGGTCGAGGTCGACCAGCAGCACCCGCCGGCCCCGCTCGGCCAGCGCGGCCGCGGTGCCGACGCTCAGTGAGGTCTTCCCGACCCCGCCTTTCTGGTTGACCACCGAGGTGATCTGCATGCCGGAGCGCTCCTCAAGTCGGTCGTTCCGCGAAGGTTATTGGATGCGGGCCCGTTGTGGGTGGCTATCCGCCCCCGGCCTGTCGCGGCCGGACCATCAGGGCCTGGGCGCCGGTGGCCACCGGGCCGCCGTCGTCGTGCAGGATGCTCGTCGCCGTGCCCACGCCGTGCCGCCCCACCAGCGTGACCGCGTCCAGGCCGATCCACTCGCCCCGGGGCACCCGCCGCAGGTGGACGGTCAGCTCGGCGTTGATGAACCACCACCGGCGCGGGTCGAGGTAGTTCGACACGCCGTTGCCGGAGTCGGCGACGGTGAACAGCCGCTGCAGGCCGCTCGGTTCCTCGCCGTCGACCAGCGGGACACGCTGGCGGGCCCACACCGCCGCCGGCCCCGGCACGTCCATGCCGCCGCGCACCGCGCGCCACTCCACCGCGTCGAGGTAGCCGCCCTGCCAGCCCTCCGGCCACGGCGACTCGCCGACGCTGCCCGGTGACGGCAGCAGCGGGCCCGCGTCGGTCGCGATCTCCGCCGTGTCGGCCGTCGCGATCCGCCACGCCGAGGCGCGCGCCACCACGCGGTCCGCGCTCGCCAGCTCGGCCTGCAGCAGTTCGACCGACCGGCCGGGCCGGTCCACGCGGGCCCGCACGGTGAGCTCGGCGACCGGTGCCGGGCCGAGGATCTCGACCGTCACCCGGGCCAGCTCGGCCGGGTGCGCCTGTTCGACGTTTTCGAGGGCACGCACCAGCAGCGCCGACGGCGGGCCGAAGTGCTGGGCGTCCGGGGTCCACGGCCCCGCCGTGTGCCCGGTCGCGGAGAACCGGCCGCCGCCGAGCGGGACGTAGAAGGCGTCGGCCATCAGTCCGCCCGGTCCAGCGGCGTTTCGTCGCCCGCGTCGGGCTCCGGCCAGCCGGGGTACTCCGGCGGCGTGCCGCCGTACTCGGGGCAGTGCGCCTGGTGGTCGCACCAGTTGCACAGCTTGCTCTTGTTCGGCCGGAAGTCGCCGGTCTTGCCGGCCTTCAGGATGGCCTGCCAGATGGCTTCCAGCGTGCGCTCGAAGCGGAGCAGCTCGGCTTCGTCGGGCGTGTAGGCCAGCGACTGGCCGTCGGTCAGGTACATCAGCTTGAGCTGGCGGGGCACGATCCCGCGCAGCCGCCACAGCACGACGGCGTAGAACTTCATCTGGAACATCGCCTTGGCCTCGCCGATTTCGCGCGGCGCGGCGCCGGTCTTGTAGTCCACGACCCGGATCTCGCCGGTCGGCGCGACGTCGAGCCGGTCGATGTAGCCGCGCAGCAGGACGCCGGAGCCCAGTTCGATCTCGACGTGCAGCTCGCAGGCCTCCGGTTCGAGCCGCCGCGGGTCCTCCAGGTCGAAGTAGGCGTCCAGCAGCTTTTCGGCCGATCGGAGCCATTCCGCGTGGTCTTCGGGTTTTTCGCCGTCGAACAGCTCGGTCCACTCCGGACGGTCCGCGGACAGGTCCGTCCACGCCGGGCCGAGCAGCTCCCTGGCCTGCGCGGGGACGCGTTCGGCGGCCGGCAGCGCGAACAGCCGCTCCAGCACCGAGTGGACGAGCGTGCCGCGCAGCTGCGCCTTGGTCGGGACCTCCGGCAGCCGGTCGACCGCGCGGAACCGGTAGAGCAGCGGGCACTGCTTGAAGTCGCTGGCCCGTGACGGCGACAACGCGGGCCGCCGCCGCACCTCGGTGGCGACGGCGGAGGCTGGAGTGTCGGTGGTCACGGTCTCGGCGTCGGGCATGGGCAGAGCGTAACGCCGGGGTACGACAGTTCCGGCGACCGCAACGCCCACGGCCCCGAGCGCCCCAATGTGGCGTTCGGTGCATCCAACGCACCCAATGTGGTGTTCGGTGCGTCAGACGCAACCAACGCCACATTGGGGCGCTTGTGGGCGCGACACCTTCGGGGCCCGGATCACCCGGTACCCACACCCGGGGCTCTAGGCTCTCCGCATGGCCGCGACCAGTGAGCAGGGCACCGGGGGCACCCGGCGGGCCGTCCTCCCGGACGGCGGCCTCCTGCTGTTCCGGGTCGCCGGGGTGCCGGTGCTGCTGGCGCCGTCCTGGTGGATCGGCTCGCTGATCGTCGTCGTGCTTTACGCGCCGCTCGTCGGCCGGCTGCTGCCGGACGCCACCGCGGCGACGTCGTGGCTGCTGGCGGGTGCGTTCGCGCTGCTGCTGGGCCTGTCGGTGCTCGCCCACGAGCTCGGGCACTGCCTGGTCGCGCTGCGGCTGGGGATCCCCGTGCGGCGGCTGCGCCTGTTCCTGCTGGGCGGTCTGTCCGAAGTGGCCCGCACGCCGAAACGTCCCGGTGACGAGGGCCTGGTCGCCGCGGCCGGGCCGGCGGTGTCGCTGCTGCTCGGCGGCTTCTGCGGGCTCCTCGTGTTCGCCGTGCCGCCGGACGGCGCGGTCTGGCTCCTGGTCGCCGAGTGCGCGGTGGCGAACCTCGCCGTCGGCGTGTTCAACCTGCTGCCCGGGCTGCCCCTGGACGGCGGCAGGCTCGTCCGCGCCGGCGTCTGGGCGGCCACCGGCATCCGCGCGAAGGGGACGCGCGCCGCGGTCGCCGGCGGCGCGGTCGTGGCCGCCGGGCTGCTCGTCTGGGCGCTCTGGGGTCTGGCGACGGCGAGCCCGGACCGGTGGCTGCGGTTGGGCGTCTGCGTCGTCACGGCGTGGTTCGTGATCCTCGGCGCGCGGTCGGAACTGGCCGCCGAGACACGCCGCGCCTGGCCCGAAGGGCTCGTCCTCGGCGAGCTCGTCCGGCCGGTGCTGCAGCTGCCGGCCGAAAGCCCGGTGTCGGACGCGCTCGCCGCGTCGGCCGGCCGGGGCGTGGTGCTGGTCCGCGCCGACGGCGTCGCGGCGGGGCTCCTCGACGAAGGCGCGGCGGAGCGGCTCGCGGGCACGTCGCCGCACGCGCCCGCCGAACTGGCGGCCGAGCCGATCCGGGCGGAAACCGTGCTCCTGGCGTCCGAGCCGGGGGAGGACGTCGTCGAGCGCGTCCGCGAGACCCCGGCGTGGCAGTTCCTCGTGGTCGACGACGAGGGCCGCCCGGCGGGCGTGCTGCGCCGGGACGACCTCCGGGCCGCGCTGAACCGCCGTACCCGCTGAGGTCGTGGCCGGGACGGCCTGCGAAGATCTGTCGTCGGCCATTCGGGGTACAGGAGGAAGTGTTGTCGGTCAGCGGACCGTTTCGCGCGGGTGATCGGGTGCAGTTGACCGACTCGAAGGGGCGGCACTACACCCTGACGCTCGCCGCCGGTGGTGAGTACCACACCCACCGCGGCGCCCTGGCCCACGACGACCTGATCGGCCGTCCCGAAGGGTCGGTGGTGACGTCGGCGGGCGGGTCGACCTACCTGGCGCTGCGTCCGCTGTTGCCGGACTACGTGCTTTCGATGCCCCGCGGCGCGCAGGTGATCTACCCGAAGGACGCCGCGCAGATCGTGATGTGGGGCGACATCTTCCCGGGCGCCCGCGTGCTCGAAGCCGGCGCCGGCTCCGGCGCGCTGACGTGCTCATTGCTGCGCGCGGTCGGCCCGGCCGGGCACGTGCACTCCTACGAGATCCGCGACGACCACGCCGAACACGCCGAGCGGAACGTCGTGAAGTTCTTCGGCGAGAAGCCGGCCAACTGGTCGCTGACGGTCGCCGACCTGGCCTCGCACGAGGGCGAGGTCGACCGGGTCGTGCTGGACATGCTGGCCCCGTGGGACCAGCTGCCGAACGTGGCCGCCCATCTCGTGCCCGGCGGCGTGCTGACGGTGTACGTCGCGACGGTGACGCAGCTCTCGCGCGTGACCGAGTCGCTGCGCGAACAGCAGTGCTGGACCGAGCCGGAGTCGTGGGAGACGCTGATGCGCCCGTGGCACGTGGTCGGCCTGGCGGTCCGCCCGGACCACCGGATGGTGGCGCACACGGCGTTCCTGCTCACCGCGCGGCGGCTGGCGGACGGCACGGTGTCCCCGCGGGTGTCCCGCCGGCCGAGCAAGGGCAAAGGCTAGGTTCGCGCCCCGCGACAAACGCCCCAATGTGGCGTTGGTTGCGTCCAACGCACCGAACGCCACATTGGGTGCGTCCAACGCACCCAATGCCACATTGGGGCGGATCCGCGGCCCGAGGTTCACGCCGCCGGTCTGGCCTCGCTCAGCCCGGCACGCACCAGCGGCCGTTCTCCTTGTGCAGCGGGAAGGGCGTGTCCTTCGTGCCGCCCGGCGCCTCGACGTGGACCACCGCCGTCGCCGACTCGCCGCGCAGCTCCGGTGGGCGGGGGAGGGTTGCCGTCACCGGGCCGGCCGCGTCCCACATCCGCTGCAGCCTCGCCAGGGCTTCGGCGGTCTGCGGACGGCACGTGAGCTTGCCGAACGCCGCCGAGTCGTGGCGGGCGATCGCGTCGACGATCGCCCGGGCCAGCACGCCAGCCGCCGCCGTGTCGGCCGCGTCGGGGGCCGGTGGTGCCGACGAGCGGGGCGGTGACGGCGGCGGGCTCGACGGTGCCGGCCGGGCGCCGTCCGGGGCGACGAGGAGCAGGCCCAGCACGACCCCTGTGCCGGCCACGCCGAGCAGGACCAGCCCGGCGGCGAAGGCGCGGTTCACCGCCTGCGGGGGCTCACGAGCCGTCCGCCTGCACGTTCGACAGGCACCACAGCCCGGATTCCTTCCGCGCCGACATCGTCCCGACCTTGGTCTTGCTGCCGTCGGTGGCCGAGTAGCGCACGGTGGACTTGTCCCCGCTGTCCTGCGGCGAGCCGGTCAGCTTCACCGTCACCTTCGGGATGTCGCCGGTGGTGCCTTCGAAGACGCTCCGGCAGATGGTGTCGGCGAGGGCGCTCTCGTCACTCGCGTTGTAGGCGGTGATCGTCGCGTCGAACAGCTCCTGCGAGCTCGGCTTGCCGCCGGGGGCCGGGCCGCCCGCGGGCTTGCTGCTCTTCGACGTCGGGCTCGTCGGCGCGGTGCTCTTCGGCTTCGGGGTGGTCGCCTTCGGCACCGTCGACGGCGCCGCGGAGCTGCTGCTCGCCGGCGGTGCCGCGGCCTGCTCGCCACCGCTGTTCGTGAGGACCAGCGCCGTCACGCCGCCACCGACGAGGAGCACCGCGCCCGCGGCGACGCCGATTATGAGCCCGGTTTTCTTCTTCTTGGGCGGGGGAGCCTCACCGAAGCTGCCGCCGCCGTACGGGTCGTACCCCCCGAAGCCCTGTTGCTGACCCCACTGGTCCTGCCGGCCCCATTGGTCCGGCTGGCCGAACTGGGGATAGCCCTGCTGGGGCTGAGGGCCCGTCTGCGGGGTGTAGCCGCCTTGCTGCGGCTGACCGTACGGGTCGGGCGTGCCGAACTGCTGGGTGCCGCCGTAGCCCGGCTGCGGCTGGGGTCCGCTCTGGGGGTAACCGCCCGGCTGCGGCTGACCGTACGGCCCGGGCTGCTGTCCGTAACCACCGGGCTGCTGGCCGTAACCGCCCGGTTGCTGCGGCGGGTAGGTCATGAGTGGTACCCCCTGGCGTTCCTTCGAAGAGACCCGGCCCTCACTGCCGGTCCGTGGTCGGCCCGATGCTAGCCATCGGGCCCGCCCACCGCGCGGTTAGGGCGGAACTCGCCGGAATCGCCCCGATCCCGGCAGGGTTGGGCGCCCCGGCGGCGGGGTACTCCCGACGTGCTTGCTTCACCCCGGCCGGTCGGAACCCGCCGCGCACCCGCGCCACGGCACCGAAATGGCCGCTTGCGCTGCGGGAATGTCCGTGCTGGGGGAGGCGGGGAAACCGCGACGCGCCGATCTTGTGATCCGGAAAGGCCTTTTCTTGTCGGTGATCGCCGGTACCGTGGAATGAAAAGCACTCCGAGGAGGTGCCCGATGCATCATGACCTTCCCGGAGGTCGGCGCGAGGAGGCCGACCCTTCAGCAACATCCGGAGCTGGGACGACGGCGGACGAGCAGGCTCGGCAGATCCGTTTTCTCGAGGAGGAAGTGGCGCTGCTGCGCCGCAAACTGACCGACTCGCCACGGCAGAACCGAGTTCTCGAACAGCGGCTCGCCGAGGCCTCGGAAAGGGTGAGCCAGCTCACCGAGCGCAACACCAAACTGGTCGAAACCCTGCGCGAAGCGCGAGGACAGCTCCTCGCCCTCCGCGAGGAGGTCGACCGGCTGGCCCAGCCACCGTCCGGGTACGGCGTCTTCGTCGAGGCGTACGAGGACAACACGGTGGACGTCTTCACGGCCGGCCGGAAGATGCGGGTGTCGGTTTCGCCCGCGGTCGAGATCTCGTCGCTGCGGCGTGGCCAGGCGCTGCGGCTCAACGAGGCGCTCACCGTGGTCGAAGGCGGCGGCTTCGAACGCACCGGTGAGGTGTGCGCGCTGCGCGAGGTGCTCGCCCCCGACGTCGAGGGCGGCAGCCCCCGTGCGCTGGTGGTCGGGCACGCGGACGAAGAGCGGGTGGTCCTGCTCTCCGACCTGCTGGCCGAGCAGCCGCTCAAGCCGGGCGACTCGCTGCTGGTCGACTCCAAGGCCGGCTACGCGTACGAGCGCGTGCCGAAGGCGGAGGTCGAGGACCTGGTGCTGGAGGAGGTGCCCGACGTCCGCTACGAGGACATCGGTGGCCTGTCCCGGCAGATCGAGCAGATCAGGGACGCGGTCGAGCTGCCGTTCCTGCACGCCGACCTGTACCAGGAGTACCAGCTGCGGCCGCCCAAGGGCGTCCTGCTCTACGGCCCCCCGGGCTGCGGCAAGACGCTCATCGCCAAGGCGGTGGCGAACTCGCTGGCCAAGAAGGTGGCCGAGGCCCGCGGCGACGCCGCGGACGGGAAGTCCTACTTCCTGAACATCAAGGGCCCCGAGCTGCTCAACAAGTTCGTCGGGGAGACCGAGCGGCACATCCGCCTGATCTTCCAGCGGGCGCGGGAGAAGGCCTCCGAGGGCACCCCGGTGATCGTGTTCTTCGACGAGATGGACTCGATCTTCCGGACCCGTGGGTCGGGCGTGTCGTCCGACGTCGAGACCACGATTGTGCCGCAGCTGCTGTCGGAGATCGACGGTGTCGAAGGCCTGGAGAACGTCATCGTCATCGGCGCCTCCAACCGCGAGGACATGATCGACCCGGCGATCCTGCGGCCGGGCCGGCTCGACGTCAAGATCAAGATCGAGCGTCCGGACGCCGAGGGCGCGAAGGACATCTTCTCCAAGTACCTGGCCGAAGGCCTGCCGATCCACGCCGACGACCTCGCCGAGTTCGGCGGCGACGCCAAGGCGACGTTCGACGCGATGATCCAGCACACCGTCGAGCGGATGTACGAGGAGAGCGACGAGAACCGGTTCCTCGAGGTGACCTACGCCAACGGGGACAAGGAGGTCCTGTACTTCCGCGACTTCAACTCGGGCGCGATGATCCAGAACATCGTGGACCGGGCGAAGAAATCGGCGATCAAGTCGGTGCTGGAGACCAAGCAGCCGGGTCTCCGCGTGCAGCACCTGCTCGACGCGATCGTCGACGAGTTCGCGGAGAACGAGGACCTGCCCAACACCACCAACCCGGACGACTGGGCCCGGATCTCCGGCAAGAAGGGCGAGCGGATCGTCTACATCCGCACGCTCGTCACCGGCAAGAACCAGGACTCGGGGCGGGCGATCGACACCGCCACGAACACCGGTCAGTACCTGTAGTTCCGGACCATCGATGGGGCGGTCGCCGAGGCGGCCGCCCCATCGGCGTGTCCGACGGACCTCGCATTGTGTATAACGACCTATACCCTCGGGGAAGGTCGACACCCATGACCGCGGCAGAAGAACCATGGCGGCGAGCGATCGCGCACGTCGCCGCCCGCGTCTCCGGACCGCCGCTGCCGGGCGGCCTGGACGTCACGCTGCACTTCCACCCGGACCGGCTGGTGGGGGAGATGCCGCTGGTGCGGCACTGGCTGACCGACGGCGTCTACCGCTCGCAGTTCGAGACGGGGACGAGCAACGGCGGCCTCACCGCACACCCCGGCGGCGACCGCCGGCGCTGGGAGCACCGGATGTTCGGCGGCGTCTACGACACCCTGCCGCCCTCGGCCCGCCCGAAGTACGGCTCACTCGACCACCGCCGCCGCCCGGCGGGCGGGTCGATCCGGTTCGGCTCCTGCCACCTGCGGCTGAAGCGGGAAGTGCTGGCGCGGACGACGTTCTGCTACCCCGACAGCTTCCACGATCCCGCGGACTTCGGCACGGCCGCCCACATGCCGCTGATCCCGCTCGCCGAAGCGGACACCCGCGACCCGCTCGACGACTACATCGAGGCGCACGTCCACGGCCCGCTCCGGCTCGCGTCCGACGTCGCGGCGCTGGTCCTGGACCCGGCGTTCCGCGGGACCGACATCGAGACGGCCGCCGCCGGCCTCCCGTTCCCGGTCTCGTGGCACCACGGATTCCGGCTGTCGGTGGCCGAGCTCGCCGAACACCCCGGCTACCGTGGCGCGGACGTCGTCCGGGCCGGCGAGGACATCGCCGAAGACGGCTGGCTGGACGCCCGCGTGATCGGCGACGCCGTCAACGCCGGCCGGCACGATCCCGAGGTGCTCAAACGCGTGTGGCACTGCACCGCGCGGTTCGGCTCACCCGCCGAGCCACGCCGAAACCCGCGCTCCCCGGATCCTTGCGTATAACGCCCTATACTTCCCGGCGTGAGCGAAGAAACCCGGCGGCCGCGCGCGCCGATCACCGAGTCCGACGTTCTTGCCTGGCTGGAGACGACGGCGGCCGCCGTCGAGGCGGGGGAGGTGAGCGCGCAGGAGCTCATCGATCTGCTCGGCGAGTTCCGCCGCGCATCCGCCGCGTGCGCCGACGCCTCGGACTGGCTGCTGCTCGCCGCCCGCGAAGGCGGCGCCAGCCTCCGGCAGATCGCGCCGGTCTTCGGCAAGGGCTACGTCCGGGCGCCGGCCGCGCGGCTGGAGAAGCTCCACCGCCAGGCCCAGAACTCCGATCAGTGGCTGGCCATCCTCCGGCACAAGCAGACGGCGTGAGGGGACCCGTGGAGCGCATCGCACTCGGCCTGGCGGCGCTGGGCAGGCCCGCCTACATCAACCTCGGCCGGGACGGGGCGCTGCCGCCGGTGCGGGACGTCGCTTCGATGCGGGCCGCGACGTTCGAGGTGCTCGACGCCGCCTACGCCGCCGGTGTCCGGCACGTCGATGTCGCCCGCTCCTACGGGCGTTCGGAAGAGTTCCTGGCCGGCTGGCTCGCCGAACGCGGGCACGCCGGCGTCGAGGTCTCCAGCAAGTGGGGTTACGCGTACGTCGGGGACTGGCGGCTCGACGCCGACGTGCACGAGGTGAAGGAGCACTCGGCGGCGCGGTTCGCCGCGCAGTGGGCGGAAACCCTGGCGCTGCTGGGGGATCGGGTGGGTCTGTACCAGGTGCATTCGCTCACTGTGGACAGTCCGTTGTTCACCGACGAGCCACTCCTGGAAGCCTTGGCGGAGTTGTCCGCGAACGGTGTCGCGGTGGGGTTTTCGACGTCCGGGCCGGCGCAGGCGGACGCGATCGAGCGGGCGTTCGCGCTGGAAGCCGCGGGACGCCCGGTGTTCTCGGCGGTGCAGTCGACGTGGAACGTCCTCGAGCCGTCGGCGGGACGCGCTCTCGCTGCGGCACACGCGGCCGGGAAACGGGTGCTGGTCAAGGAAACCCTGGCCAACGGCAGGCTGGCGGTCGAAGCGCCGTCCGTCGTGCGGGACATCGCGGCGGCGCACGGGACCGGGCCGGACGCGGTCGCGGTGGCCGCGGTGCTGGCCCAGGACTGGGCCGGCCGGGCGGTCATCGGCCCGGCGAGCACCGCGCAGCTGGCGGCGAACCTGCGGGCCACGGCGCTGGAACTGACCGCCGCCGAGCGGGACGCGCTCGCCACGCTCGCCGAGGAACCGGGCGAGTACTGGCGACACCGGTCCTCCTTGTCGTGGGACTGAAGGGCTGCACTACTCTTCGCTGCACGCCACGGACGACAGGAGGCCGGAGCAGGTGCGTCATCGGCAGGCGATCGCGTTGACCGCGGTCGCGTTGGTGGGTCTCACGGGCTGCAAAGGGGGCCCTACGGACAACCTGGAGACGTACTACGACGATCCGGTGCCCACGTCCTCGGCGGTCGCGCCCCCTTCGGACGCCCCCGTGAGCCCGGCGAAGGCGGCTCCGGTCAAGCCTGCTCCGGTCGTGGACGACGCCGACCGGCTCGCGGCGCAGGCGTTGCTGTCCGACGCCGACGTCGCCGAAGAAGGCGTGCAGCCGGCCTCGAACGAGGTCGCGGGCTGCCTGGCGGACGGGCCGTCGGCGGGCAGCCGGACCGCGACCTGGCGCTATGCCAGCGGGTCGGTGCTGAGCCACCGCGTCGTGGCGTTCCCGGACTCCTCGGCCGCCCAGGCCGTCGCGGAGAACGAGTGCGCGGGCAAGACGGTGAGCGTCCCCGTCCAGCCGGGGGTCGAGCGGCAGCAGGCCTGGTGCGACGGCAAGACCTGCACGGTGTTGCTGGCCAAGGGAAGGCTCGTGTCCGAGCTGACGGTCTCGGCGAGCACCGAGACCCGCGCGGTGGACGCGGCGAAGCGGCTGCTGCCCGCGATGACGGCGAAGCTGACGGCTCAGCCGTAGCGGCGGAACCATTCCTGGACGCCTTCGCGGCCGTCCGGGATGAATGGCAGTTCCGGGGCCGGGTCGTCGACCCAGGCGCGGAGGTCCTCCAGAGTGATCCAGCGGCCTTCGGCGATCTCTTCGGCCTGGTGGCGGATCGGGCCGTCCCAGCGGACCTCGAAGGCGAAGTTGTGGCAGCGGTTGCGGCCGTCGTCGTAGACCTTGGTGAACAGCGGGACGGGTTCCACTCCCTGGACGCCGAGCTCTTCGGCGAGTTCGCGGCGGGCACACTCGGCCGGGGTCTCGCCGGCGGCGACCACGCCGCCGGCCCAGCAGTCCCAGGTCGACGGGAAGACGTCCTTCCCGGGGGTGCGGAGGTGCACGTAAACGGCCTTGCCGTCACCCGAACGGACCAGGACGACGCCGGCGGCGTGCCACAGGGCCTCGGCGCGGACGCGGGCGCGGGTGGTCGTGCCGACCACCGCGCCGGCCTGGTCATAGAGGGCAACGAGTTCGTCACTGCCTGGCATGGGTGCATCGTTCCACTGGGACGACCCCGTAGGGTGGGCATATGCGGCGGATCATGGGAACCGAAGTCGAGTACGGCATCTCCGTGCCGGGCGACGCGACGGCGAACCCGGTACTCACCTCCACCCAGGTCGTGCTGGCGTACGCGGCGGCGGCCGACATCCCGCGCGCCCGGCGGGCGCGGTGGGACTACGAGGTGGAGAGCCCGCTGCGGGACGCGCGCGGGTTCGACCTGACCGGGCCGGGCGGTCCGGGGCACGACCCGGACGTCGAGGACCTGGGGGCGGCGAACGTCATCCTGACCAACGGCGCGCGGTTGTACGTCGACCACGCGCACCCCGAGTACTCGGCGCCCGAGGTGACGAACGCGCGGGACGCGGTCATCTGGGACAAGGCGGGCGAACGGGTGATGGAGGAGGCGGCGATGAAGGCCGCTTCCGTGCCGGGGCAGCCGCCGTTGCAGCTGTACAAGAACAACGTCGACGGCAAGGGCGCGAGCTACGGCACGCACGAGAACTACCTGATGGCGCGCTCGACGCCGTTCACGGCGGTGATCGCGGGGTTGACGCCGTTCTTCGTGTCGCGGCAGGTCGTGACCGGTTCGGGCCGGGTCGGGCTCGGGCAGCAGAGCGAGGAGGCCGGGTTCCAGCTCTCCCAGCGTGCGGACTACATCGAGGTCGAGGTCGGCCTGGAGACGACGCTGAAGCGCGGGATCATCAACACCCGCGACGAGCCGCACGCGGACGCGGACAAGTACCGGCGGCTGCACGTCATCATCGGCGACGCGAACATGTCGGAGTACTCGACGTACCTGAAGGTCGGGACGACGGCGCTGGTGCTGGACCTGATCGAGTCGGGCATCCGGTTCGACGACCTGAAGCTGGACGAGCCGGTCAAGGCGGTCCACCAGATCAGCCACGACCCGACGCTGAAGACGCAGGTCGCGCTGGCGAACGGGAAGAAGTACACCGGCCTGGACCTGCAGTTCGCCTACCACGAGATCGCTTCGCAGAACCTGGAGCGCACGGGCGCGGACCAGGCGTCGAAGGAGGTCCTGCGGGTCTGGGGCGAGGTGCTGGACGCGCTGGCGCGGGATCCGCAGGAGTGCGCGGACCGGCTGGACTGGCCGGCGAAGCTGCGGCTGCTGGAGGGCTACCGGCAGCGGGACAACCTCGCCTGGGGCGCGCCGCGGCTGCGGCTGGTCGACCTGCAGTATTCGGACGTGCGGCTGGCGAAGGGCCTGTACAACCGCCTGGTGACGCGCGGGTCGATGAAGCGGCTGGTTTCGGAGGAAGAGGTGCTGGCCGCGGTGACGACGCCGCCGTCGGACACGCGGGCCTACTTCCGGGGCCGGGCGCTGGAGAAGTACGCGACGTCGATTGCGGCGGCTTCGTGGGATTCGGTCATCTTCGACGTGGGCAAGGAGTCGCTGGTGCGGATCCCGACCCTGGAGCCGCTGCGGGGGACGAAGGCGCACGTCGGCAAGTTGCTGGACAACGCGGCGACGGCGGAGGAGCTCGTGGAGGCGCTCACCGGTTCGGACTAGGCGGGACGCACCAGCGATCGCGGTGTTACTAATCCGGTCAGAAGTAGGCCGGACCTCGAACGGCACGTAACAGCTGCTACGAAGCCATCCGGCCGTGACTGTGATCGGATTAGTAACGATCGGCACAGTACCCCGAATGTCGGGGCCGCTGGGTAGGCTAGGAAACATCAGCCACACCGGGAGGCGAGATGGCCCAGGAAAAGATCGAAAAGCACGGCGGTGGTGACTCCGACGAGGAGTTCGAGGACACCGGCGCGGCGGGTCAGGAGCGGCGCGAGAAGCTCGGCGAGGACGTCGACACGATCCTCGACGAGATCGACGACGTGCTCGAAGAGAACGCCGAGGACTTCGTCCGGGCCTACGTGCAGAAGGGCGGCGAATAGCCGCCTGGGGCCCCGCGCCCTTGCCGACCGTTCAGCCGGCGGCCGGGGTTCCGCGTGGTGGCGGCCGTAGCGGCCGCCGCGCGGGACTCCGGCTCGCCTGGCCCGCACAGATGGGATTTTTGAGCACGTATGGACAACACCAGGGGCATCTCGGGTCCCGCGCTGCCTGCCGCGTACTTCTCTTCGGCGACGTCGTCGTTTTCGGACTTTCTGCGGGTGCAGGCGCCGGAGCTGCTTCCGGAGCGGCGGGTGGCCGGTGGCGCGGCGGAGCTGGGTGTGCCGCACGGGACGACGATCGTCGCGTGCACCTTCGCCGGCGGGGTGCTGATCGCGGGTGACCGGCGGGCGACGTCGGGGAACCTGATCGCGAGCCGCGACATGGAGAAGGTGCACGTCACCGACGAGTACTCGGCGGTCGGCATCGCGGGCACGGCGGGGCTGGCCGTGGAGATGGTGCGGCTGTACGCGGTGGAGCTGGCGCACTACGAGAAGATCGAGGGCGTTTCGCTGTCGCTGGACGGCAAGACGAACAAGCTGGCCGGGATGGTCAAGGCGAACCTCGAGATGGCGATGGCCGGGCTGGCGGCGATCCCGTTGTTCGTGGGGTACGACCTGGAGGCCGAGGACGCCAAGCACGCCGGGCGGATCGTCTCGTACGACGCCGCGGGCGGGCGGTACGAGGAGAACGGCGGGTACGCGTCGATCGGTTCGGGTTCGCTGTTCGCGAAATCGGCGTTGAAGAAGCTGCACGACCCGGACGCCGACGCCGAGGGCGCGGTGCGGGTCGCGGTGGAGGCGCTGTTCGACGCGGCGGACGACGACACCGCGTCGGGCGGCCCGGACCTGGTGCGCCGGATCTTCCCGACCGTCGTGACGGTCACCGCGGAGCACGGCGCCGTGCAGCTGCCGGAGGCCGAGGCGGCGGCGGTGGCCGAAGCCGTGGTGGCGGGGCGGATCGAGCGCCACCAGCGCCGGGCGTAGTGACCGGAGCCGGACGACAGTGAACGTTGGAACACCGAAAGACCTGGAGCGCACACCGTGACGATGCCGTTGTATGCCTCTCCCGAACAGCTGATGCGGGAGCGTTCCGAGCTGGCGCGCAAGGGCATCGCGCGTGGCCGGAGCGTGGTGGTGCTGAAGTACGCGGGTGGCGTGCTGTTCGTGGCGGAGAACCCGTCGGCGACGCTGCACAAGGTCTCCGAGATCTACGACCGGATCGGGTTCGCGGCGGTCGGCCGCTACAGCGAGTTCGAGAACCTGCGGGTCGCGGGCATCCGGCACGCGGACCTGAAGGGCTACCAGTACGACCGGCGTGACGTGAGCGCGCGGGCGCTGGCGAACGCCTACGCGGCGACGCTGGGCAGCATCTTCACCGAGCAGCTGAAGCCGTTCGAGGTGGAGATCTGCGTGGCGGAGGTGGGGGCGAGCTCGGCGGAGGACCAGCTGTACCGGCTGACCTACGACGGGTCGATCTTCGACGAGCCGCAGTACGTGGTGATGGGCGGGCAGACCGACAAGATCTCCGCGAAGCTGAAGGAGACGTTCGAGGACGGCATGGAGCTGCAGGCGGCGCTGGGCGTGGCGGTGGCCGCGCTGCGGGCGCCGAGCCAGCCGGCGCCGGCGTCTTCGTCGAGCGGGTCTTCGTCCTCGAACGCCGCGGCGAACGGGAACGGCGACGCGGACCCGATCAAGCTGGAGGTGGCGGTCCTGGACCGCGACCGCCCGCGGCGGTCGTTCCGGCGGCTGACCGGGGCGGCGCTGGACACGCTGCTGCCGGTCCCGGACCCGAAGGGCGAGGAGCCGGAGGCCAAGCCGGAAGGCGAGTAGTTCTTTCCCGAAGCGGGGGGCGCGGATGCGCCCCCCGCTTTCGTCAGTGCGGCCGGTGGGCGACGGCGAGCAGGTGAGCGCTGACGTCGATGACCTGCGGGTCCTGTTCGGCGATCCGCGCGGCGCGCAGGGCGGCTTCGGCCAGGGTGCCGAACCGGTCGAGCCCGGCGGCGTCGAGGGCGGGCCAGGCCGGACCTTCCACGCCGTACACGCGCACGTCGGGAAAGCCCGCGGTAGCGACCTCGTCTCGGAGTTCCGTCCCGGTGTGCCAGTGCGCGGGGACGAAGCCGACGTGACCGTCGTACTCGCCGGTCTCGATCACCCTGCTGATCGGGGCCACCTGTTCGGCGGTGAGGGTTCCGGCGGCGGCCGTTTCCAGCAGCGAGAGGTAGCGGCTGATGCCCGCGGCCGCGAGCAGCCCACCCGGGCGCAGAACGCGCCGTGCTTCGGCGAGGGCGCGGGCCCGGTCGGTGGCGTCGACGAGGTGGTAGAGCGGGCCGAGGAGCAGCACGGCGTCGAAAGCGGCGTCCGGCGCGGTGAGGTCCCGGGCGTCGCCGGTCTCGGCCGTGACACCGGGCAGGCCGGCGGCGTGCGCGACGTGGTCCGGCACGAGGTCGACCAGGTGGACGGCGTGCCCTTCGGCGGCCAGCCACTCGGCGTGGATGCCGGTGCCGCCGCCGACGTCGAGGACGCGGGCGGGCTCGGGCAGGAAGCGGCGGAGCAGTTCGCGGGTGCGCAGGTACTCGAGCCTGCCGTGCGGGGTGCGCGCGAGCCGGGTGTGCTCGGCGGGGCCGGTCGCGTAGTGCGTCTCGAGATCCATGCGGTCAGGATGTCGCAGGCGTGGCCCGGAAGTTCTGGTCGGCGAAGGCCAGCAGGTACGGCAGCGTGGCGCGGGCGGTGTGCCAGGTGTGGTTGAAGCCGCGTTCGGCGTGGACCACCGCCTCCTGGCCGCGGGCGCGCAGCGCGTCGGCGATCCGGCGGGCGGTGACGACGTCGGTGGGGGCGCCGGTGCCGACGGCGAGCATCACCGAGATCGGTGCGCTGAACTTCATGCCCGGCAGGTAGCGGCGGGGGGTGTTGGCGGCGATCGCGGCCTGGTTGCCGTCGAGGATGCCGATGGAGTCGTTGAGGTCGTCGTAGGGCAGGGCGATCACCAGGGTGGCGAACTCGTCGACGTGGTGGAGGCCGATGTTGAGCGCGCCGAAGCCGCCGCCGGACATGCCGCCGAGCGCGCGGTGGGCGCGGTCGGCGAAGGTGCGGTAGCGGTGGTCGACGGCCGGGACGACGGTCGAGGCGAGGTAGGTCTCCAGCTGGGGGCCGCCGGGGACGTTGAGGCATTCCCAGTCGGTGGCGGGGTTGCCCGCGGTCATGTCCACGCTGACCACGATCATCGGGGCGATGACGTTGGCCTGCTGCAGCGCCGAGAGCGTGCCGGGGGCGTCGCCGGAGGTGAGCCAGTCGCGGGGGCCGCCGAACGGGTAGCCGTGGATCAGGTACACGACGGGGTAGCGGCGGGCGGTGTCGGTGTCGTACCCGGGCGGGAGGATGACGTAGTTGCTGCCCGACGGGACACCGTGAGCGGGATCGGGGAGGTTGACGACGTCGATCCGCTGGCCGGCGGCGGCCTTGCCCGTACCCCCGTGCGACGCGGACGGCGAATCCGACGAACCCGACGACGTGTCCGAGGACGGTTCGGGGGCTTCCTTGTCGTCGTCGAGCAGGCGGCCGGCGAGGTGGACGACGCCGGGGCCGCGCTGCAGCAGCCGGGCGAGGTCGTCGGAAGTGCGGACGTACCCGACGTAGCTGTTCAGCGCGGTGACCGCGGCCAGCAGCAGGAGCACGCCGAACGCGGTGAACCCCCAGCGCCGGACGCGGCGGCGATACCAGAGCGCGACGACGACGGCGAGGACGGCCACGGCGGCCGAAGCGAAGGCGAGCCAGATGAGCGGCGACTCGAGCGGGCCGAGGTCGCGGGCGCGGGCGGTGACGTCGCCGGGCAGCACCGGATCGGTCCCGGCCCGGTGGATGACGCTCGCCAGGCCGTACCCGTGCATCGATTCCCCGCTCACCCCTGGTCGCGGGCATGGTTGCCCGCAACTCCAACGCGAAGCTAGCGGGGAGTGGCTGTGGGTTCGCTGAGTGAAGGTAAAGAGCCGTTAAAGCCGGTAGAGGGTGAGGGCGCTGGGGCGCGACCGGAAGCGGAACCGGTTGCCGAGCGGGCCGACCTCGCCGTCGGTGGCGACGCGGCGGTTGCCGTCGAGCAGCTCGACCTCCAGCTCCGGCAGGTCCAGCTCGTGGTAGACGTGGCTGGCGGCGAGGCTGCGGGTGATCATCGCGAGCAGGAACCGGGCGCGGGAGTAGGGCAGGTCGGCGCGCAGGTAGCGGATGTCGAGCAGGCCGGTGTCGAGTGCGGGCCGCCGGCTGGGCGCGAAGCCCTTCGGCGCGTACGTGCCGTTGCCGACGAACAGCAGCCAGACCTGGGTGCGCTTGCCGTTGAGCCGGACGGTCAGCGGCTTGGCGTGCCGCAGCGTCCGGGCCAGCGCGATCGCGGCCGAGGGCCACTTGGGGTGCCGCTGTTGCAGCTTCTCGCGCAGCCGCACCATCTCCGGGTAGCCGCCCAGGCTGGCGGTGTTGACGAACCAGCGGTGGGCGGTGCCGTCGGCGCCGGAGATCTCGACTTCGCCCAGGTCGACGCGGACGGCGTTGCCGACCTCGGTCGCCGCGTCGGCGTCCGGCATGGAGCTGACGCCGACGTCCCGGGCGAAGTGGTTGAGCGTGCCCGCCGGGACGAGGGCGAGCGGCAGGTCGCGTTCGGCGGCGACCGCCGCGACGGCGGCGACGGTGCCGTCCCCGCCCGCCACGCCGAGCGCGCGGACCGTGCCGCGGGCGTCGATCTCGGCTTCGAGCTGGGCGCGGAGGTCCTGCTGGGGGTCGGGGTAGAGGAGGGTGGCCTTGGGCCAGGCGAAGCGGACGTCCTCGGTCGGGTCCTGCCCGGCCACCCCGGAGTTCGGGTTGACCACGGCGAGCATGTCGTCGCCGTCGACCATCTCGGGGGCGTCCGCGTCGTGGGCCGTACGGCCCGGGACGTCGTCGTGCAGCGGCCACCAGTGCCGGGTGGC
Source organism: Amycolatopsis sp. NPDC021455 (assembly GCF_040640995.1). Classification (NCBI taxonomy): domain Bacteria; kingdom Bacillati; phylum Actinomycetota; class Actinomycetes; order Pseudonocardiales; family Pseudonocardiaceae; genus Amycolatopsis; species Amycolatopsis sp. NPDC021455. The sequence goes on from NZ_JBFACT010000014.1 coordinate 152,613, forward strand.
CAGGCCGACACCGACGCCGATCCCCAGTCCGACACCGACGTCGGAGGGCCAGTGGACGCCCGTGTGGACGCGCGAGTACGCCACGGCCAGCGCCACCGGGATGACGGCGAGACCGGCGCGGGGCGACTCCATCGTCACCGCCGTCGCGAAAGCGGCCGCGGACGCGGAGTGTCCTGAGGGGAACGACGAGGACGTGGGCCGTTTCCGCAGGCGGCGGTGCACCGGCACCTCTTCCTCGGCCGGGCGGCGGCGGGGGAAGAGCGGCTTGCCGACGAGGTTGGCGGCGGCGCTCGCCCCGGCGATCGCGACGACCCCGCGCAGCGCGCCCCGGCGGGTCGCGCCCTTGCGGGTGGCCAGCAGCGCGGCGACGCCCCACCACAGGCGGGACTTGTTCGCCGACCTCGACAGGGCCATCAGCGCGTCGTCCGCCCGCGAGGCCGGCAGCGAGGCGCTGCGGCGCATCAGCGCGCGATCGGTCCGGCCGACCCGCCGGAACGTCCGGATGAGCTGGTGTGCCAAGAGGTCCGCCTTCCGCGTGCCGTCAAGAGCCGTGCTCCAATCGTGCCTGATTCGGCGAGTTTTCACCGTCTGTGGCAGACAGGGGGCGTGTCGACGCCCGAACGGCGCACCGTCGGAGGGGGTGCAGCGCCTACTCTGGTGGGATGCAGCGGCGGATCTTTGGCATCGAGACCGAGTTCGGGGTCACGTGCACCTTCCACGGACAGCGCAGGCTCTCGCCCGACGAAGTGGCGCGGTACCTGTTCAGGCGGGTCGTGTCGTGGGGACGCTCCTCCAACGTGTTCCTGTCGAACGGCTCCCGGCTCTACCTCGACGTCGGCTCGCACCCCGAGTACGCGACGGCCGAATGTGACGATCTGGTCCAGCTCGTCACACACGACAAGGCCGGTGAGCGGATCCTCGAGGACCTGCTGGTCGACGCCGAACGGCGGCTCGCCGACGAAGGCATCGGCGGCGACATCTTCCTCTTCAAGAACAACACCGACTCGGCGGGCAACTCCTACGGCTGCCACGAGAACTACCTCGTGACCCGGGCGGGGGAGTTCTCCCGGATCGCGGACGTGCTCCTGCCGTTCCTGGTGACCCGCCAGCTCATCTGCGGCGCCGGCAAGGTGCTGCAGACCCCGCGGGGCGCGGTCTACTGCCTCTCCCAGCGTGCCGAGCACATCTGGGAGGGCGTGTCGAGCGCGACCACGCGCTCGCGGCCCATCATCAACACCCGCGACGAGCCGCACGCCGACGCCGAGCGCTACCGGCGGCTGCACGTCATCGTGGGCGACTCGAACATGGCCGAGCCGACGACCATGCTCAAGGTCGGCTCGGCGAACCTGGTGCTCGAGATGATCGAGGCCGGCGTCCAGTTCCGCGACTTCACCCTGGACAACCCGATCCGGGCGATCCGCGAGATCAGCCACGACCTCACCGGCCGCCGCCAGGTGCGGCTGGCCGGCGGGCGCGAGGCCTCCGCGCTGGACATCCAGCGCGAGTACCACGCCCGCGCGGTCCAGCACATCAAGGACAACGGCTCGACGGCGGCGAACGAGCGCGTCGTCGAGCTGTGGGGCCGTGCGCTGGACGCGGTCGAGCAGCAGGACTTCGCCAAGATCGACACCGAGATCGACTGGGCGATCAAGCACCGGCTGGTCGAGCGCTACCGGCACAAGCACGACCTCGACCTGTCCAGCCCGCGGATCGCGCAGCTCGACCTGGCCTACCACGACATCCGCCGTGGCCGGGGCATCTTCGACCTGCTGCAGCGCAAGGGCCTGGTCCGCCGCGTCACCGACGACGGCGAGATCGAGGCGGCCAAGGACACCCCGCCCCAGACGACCCGCGCGAAGCTGCGCGGCGACTTCATCGCCGCCGCCCAGGCCGCGGGCCGCGACTTCACGGTCGACTGGGTGCACCTGAAGCTGAACGACCAGGCCCAGCGCACGGTCCTGTGCAAGGACCCGTTCCGCTCGGTCGACGAACGCGTGGAACGCCTGATCAGCTCGCTCTGACGAAGTCCGTGAAGGCCTCCTTCCCGGCCATAAGAGCCGGGAAGGAGGCCTTCACGGCGTTTCCGGGGACGCGACGAAAGTCGGGTGCGGGGTGCGGCAGGATCGCGGCATGCGTGTCGTGCTCCTCGTGGTCGCCCTGCTGCTGTCGGTCGCCGTGCCCGCGTCGGCGGGGGAGCGCCTGCCGAAGTGGGAGCCGACGCCGACCGGCGTCACCGCCCAGTTCCGCGGCCTGTCCGCCGTCAGCGCCCGGGTGGCGTGGGTCAGCGGGACGCAAGGCACCGTCCTGCGGACCACCGACGGCGGGGCGACCTGGCAGTCCGTCGGCCCGCCCGGGACCGAGTCGCTCCAGTTCCGCGACATCGAGGCGTTCGACGCCGACCACGCCGTGGTCCTCTCCATCGGCTCGGGGACCGACTCCCGCGTCTACCGGACCGACGACGGCGGCGCGCACTGGCGCCAGACCTTCCAGAACACCGACGCCGCGGCGTTCTACGACTGCCTGGCCTTCTTCGACCCGTGGCGCGGGCTGGCGATGAGCGACCCGGTCGACGGCCGGTTCCGCGTGCAGGCGACGTTCGACGGCGGCCGCAGCTGGCGCCAGGTGCCCGAGAGCGGCTTCCCGCCCGCGCTGCCCGGCGAGGCGGGGTTCGCGGCCAGCGGTCAGTGCGTCACCACGGCGGGCCCGTTCGACGCCTGGCTGGCCACCGGCGGCGGCACGACGGCCCGCGTCCTGCACTCCGGCGACGGCGGCCGCCACTGGAGCGTCTCCGACACGCCGTTGCCGAGCAGCGCGTCCGCCGGCGTGTTCGCGGTCGCCTTCCGCACGCCGGGCCAGGGGATCGCGATCGGCGGCGACTACGCGAACCCGGCCGCACCCGGCCCCGCGGTCGCGCTGACCCGGGATCGCGGCCGCACCTGGCACACCCCGGCGCAGTACCCGGCCGGCTACCGCTCCGGGCTGGCCTGGCGCGGCGGCGCGGTGCTGGCGGTCGGCCCGGGCGGCAGCGACTACAGCCCCGACGGCGGCCGGCACTGGACGCCGTTCGACACCGGCAGCTTCGACTCGGTGGACTGCGCGGGGACGAGCTGCTGGGCGAGCGGCGCGCAGGGGCGCGTGGCCCACCTTCGGTTCGGCTAGAGCACTTGGCCGGTGGGGCGGACGAGGATCTCGTTGACGTCCACCGACGGCGGCTGGGACAGCGCGTAGAGCACGGCGCGGGCGATGTCGTCCGGCTGCAGCATGGGCTTCTTGCGTTGTTCGTCGCTGAGGATGTCGGTGTCGGTCATGCCGGGGTTGATCAGCGTGACGCGCACACCGGTGCCGACGGCCTCCTCGCGGATCGCCCCGGCCATCCCGGTCACGGCCCACTTGGTCACCGAGTACATGCTGGCGTTGCGGATGTACCGGCCGGCGACCGAGCCGGTGATCAGCAGGTGCCCGGACGACTCCCGCAGCGCGGGCAGGGCGGCGCGGGCGGTGTAGGCCGCGCCGAGGACGTTGGTGCGGACCATCTCTTCCCAGGCCCGTGGATCGGGATCGTCGTCGCCGAAGAAGGAGGTCCCGACCCCGACCCCGGCGTTGGCGAAGGCGGCGTCGAGCCGCCCGAACCGCTCGACGGTCCGCCCGACGGCGGCCGAGATTTCCGGCCAGTCACCGACATCGGCGCCCAGGGCGAGGGCCCGGTCCTCACCGAGTTCGGCCGCGAGGGCGGCGACGGACTGGGCCTTGCGGGCGACGAGAGCGACTTTGAAGCCGGAGGCGGCGGCCAGCCGCGCGGTCGCGGCGCCGAGACCGCGGGAGGCACCGGTGACGAGGAGAACGCGATCATCCATGCGGCTCAGGCTAGTGCGCTGATCGCGGCCCCGAACGCCACATTGGGTGCGTTGGATGCACCGAACGCCGCATTGGGTGCGTTGGGCGCACCCAATGTCACATTGGGTGCGTTGGATGCACCGAACGCCACATTGGGTGCGTTGGGCGCACCCAATGCCACATTGGGTGCGTTGGGCGCACCGAACGCCACATTGGGTGCGTTGGGGCGCACCGAACGCCACATTGGGTGCGTTGGGGCGCACCGAACGCCACATTGGGTGCGCTGGACGCACCCAATGTGGCATTGGGACGCTCGGGCCTACGGGGTCAGCACCAGCCGGCCGCGGAGGCCGCCCGCGTCCAGGCGCTCGTGGGCGGCCGCCGCCTCCGACAGCGGCAGCACCTCCGCCACTCGCAGCGGGAGCACCCCTTTCGAGGCCAACCCGGACAGCTCGGCCAGCCGCTCGCCGTCCGCCCTGATCCAGACGCTGCTCACCCTCACCCCGCGCAACGGCAGCGGCGCGGCACCCGCCGCGAACGCGACCAACTCCCCGCCCCCGCGGACCGCGTCGAGTGCCTCCAGGCCCAGCAGCGCCGGGTCCAGGGCCGCGTCCACCCCGCCCGGCACCAGCGCACGCACCCGATCGCCGAGCGCGGGCCCGCGCGGCACGAACTCGTCCGCGCCGAACCCCCGCACCAGCCCTTCGTCGGCGGCGGAGGCGACCGCCACCACCCGCAGCCCGCGCACTTTGGCCAGGGCGACGGCGTACCCGCCGACCGCGCCCGCCGCCCCGGTCACGAGCACGGTCCCGGTGGTTTCCACCAGATCGAGGGCCTGCGCCGCGGTCAGCGCGTTGAGCGGCAGCGTCGCGGCCTCGGGAAACGAGACGCCCGCCGGGGCCGGGGCGACCGCCGACGCGTCCAGCACGATCCACTCCGCGTACGCGCCGAGCGGGGTGGCGATCCGGTCGCGCAGGCCGATCACGGCGTCGCCCTCGGCGAAACGCCCGCCACGGGTGTCGACCACCCCGGCGACGTCCCAGCCCAGGCCGAGCACCTCGCGCGGCGGAACCACCCCGGCCGCCGTCAGGATCCCGGCGCGGGTGGCGAGGTCGACCGGGTTCACCGCGGCCGCCGCCACCCGGATCCGCACCTGGCCCGGACCGGGCTCCGGCACCGGCACCTCGACGGGCTCCAGGACCTCCGGACCGCCGAACCGGCGGACCACCGTCGCACGCATCTGCTCCTCCGTTCCCCGAAAACCTTCCCCGCGAACGTACGGGGAGCTACTCTCCAGCGGGAAGTACGCACTCGCAGGTGCCCACCCCACCAGGAGGTACGCCCGGTGCCCACGCGCACGGCGGAACAGCGGCGGCAGGCCGAAAAAGCCGCCTACGACGCCTATCTCGCGGCCTGTCCCACGCGGAAGCTCCTGGACGAGATCGCCGGCAAGTGGGTCAGCCTCGTCCTCGTCGCGCTCGGTGACGGCCCGCGGCGCTACAGCGACCTTTCGCGGCGCATCGCCGGGGTCAGCCAGAAGATGCTCACCCAGACCCTGAGGGTGCTGGAACGGGACGGTCTCATCCACCGCGAGGTCACCCCCTCGGTACCCGTCCGCGTCGACTATTCCCTTACGCCGCTGGGGGAATCCCTGCGCGCGCTGGTGGCCGGGTTCAAGGACTGGGCGGAGGCCAACTTCGACGCCGTCGACGCCGCCCGCGCCGACTACGACGCGCGTACACCGGACCTCACGATCGAGCCGGGCGGCTCGGGCTAGGCTCTACCGGGTGTCCACCGCACGCGCCGAACGGCTGGTCAATCTGGTGCTGGCCCTCCTGTCCACCCGGCAGTACCTCACTGCCGAGCGGATCCGCGGCATCGTGCCCGGCTACGGCGACGCGGCCAGCGACGACGCCTTCTTCCGGACGTTCGAGCGGGACAAGACCGAGCTGCGGGAGCTCGGCATCCCGCTCGAGACCGGCCGCAACTCGGCCTTCGACGCCATCGAGGGCTACCGCATCGCCCGCCGCGACTACGAGCTCGGCGAGATCGACCTCGCCCCGGACGAAGCCGCCGCGGTCGCGCTGGCGTCCCGGCTGTGGGACTCCCCGGAGCTGACCGGGCAGGCCCACGGCGCGCTCGTGAAGCTGCGCGCCGCCGGCCTGGAGGTCGACGACCAGGCGCCCACCGTCGTCGAGCCGCGCGTGCGCGCGGAGCCGGCGTTCGGGCCGCTGCTGGCCGCGGTCCAGAACGGCCAGGCGGTGCGGTTCGAATACCGCCGCAGCGGCTCGCCCGAGCGGATCATGCGCACCCTCGAACCGTGGGGCGTGGTGTCGTGGAAGGGCCGCTGGTACGTCGTCGGGCACGACCGCGACCGCGGGGCCACCCGCTGCTTCCGCCTCTCGCGGGTCACCGGCCAGGTCCGCACCGTCGGGAAACCCGGCGAGGTCCACCGGCCCGAAGGCGTCAACCTGCTGAAGCTCGTCACGGCGACCGGCGACGCCGAGCAGTCGCCGGTGACCACCGCCCGGCTGTGGGTCGCCGACGGCCGGGCCGCCGGGGTCCGCCGCCGCGGCACCGTCGTCGGCCGGTACACCGTCGACGGCGAAGAAGGCGACCTCGTCGAGATCGGGCTCTACTTCCCGGAGTCGGCGGCCGACTGGATCACCGCGCAGGGCCCCGACGTCGTCGTGCTCGAACCCGACGTGCTGGCCAAGACCGTCCAGGACCGGCTCGAAGCCGTCGTGGCCCGGCAGGGGAGCGGCCGGTGAGCGCCTCCACCGACCGGATGCCGAGGCTGCTCGCGCTGGTGCCCTACCTGCTGGCGCGCCCGGGCATCCGCATCGACGACGCGGCGCAGGACTTCGACGTCACGCCGAAACAGCTGCGCAAGGACCTCGAGCTGCTGTGGATGTGCGGGCTGCCCGGCTACGGCCCGGGCGACCTGATCGACCTGTCCTTCGAAGGCGACACGATCGTCGTCACCCACGACGCCGGGATGAACCGCCCGCTGCGCCTCACCGGCGGCGAGGCGACCGCGCTGCTGGTGGCCCTGCGCGCGCTGGCCGAAACGCCGGGCGTGGTCGACGGCGACGCCGTCCGCCGCTCCATCGCCAAGATCGAAGCCGCCGCCGGGCAGGCCCAGCCCGCCGGCGTGGTCGTCGGCGGGGGAGTGCGCGAAGGCAAGAAGACCGCGCGGACCCGCGAGGAGGTCGCCCGGGCCCTGCGGGACGGGCGGGCGCTGCGGATCCGCTACTACACCGCCTCCAAGGACCAGATCACCGAGCGCACGGTCGACCCGATGCGGCTGCTGATCGTCCAGGCGGTCGGCTACCTCGAGGCCTGGTGCCGCCGCGCCGAAGGCGTCCGGCTGTTCCGGCTCGACCGGATCGACGAGCTGACGGTCCTCGACGAGCCGTCCCGGCCGCCCGCCCACGCCCACCCCACCGACATCTCCGAGGGCGTTTTCCGCGAACGTCCCGACCAGCGGGAGGCGGTCCTGGTCCTCGACCCGGACGCACGCTGGGTAGCCGAGTACTACCCGTGCGAGGAGCTCGACGAGCTCGACGGGGGACGGCTGCGGATCCGGATGCGCTACGCCGACCAGTCCTGGATGGTGCGCCTCGTCCTGGGGCTGGGCGGAGAAGCGCTGGTGGAGAGCCCGGCCGACCTCGCGTCCGACGTCGGTCGCCGGGCCGCCGGCGCCGTGGCCCGAGCCCGTCACCTTCCGTCAACCTGCGACCACTAGGCTGGTCGAGTGCCCTACCTGCCCACCATCGTCCTCGCCGCGGCGGGACTGCTGCTCCTCGTCGTCCTGCTGGTGCGGACCACCCGGGTCTTGCGTGGTTTCAAGCAGACCGCAAGCATGGTGGCTACGAACACCCAGGACCGGGCGGGGTTGATCCGCGCCCGGACGGCAGCGCTGCGCGTCGCGTTCGAGCAGCGCCGCCGGAAACCGGAAAACCAGTAACATCCCTACCAGACGCAGATAGGAGGCCATCTTGTTCGCCAACGGATTGCAAGGATGGCATTTGATCATCTTGGTGCTGCTCGTCGTGCTGCTGTTCGGGGCCAAGCGGCTTCCCGATGCGGCGCGGTCGATCGGCAAGTCCATGAAGATCTTCAAGGCCGAGACCAAGGACCTCGCGGGCGACAAGAGCGCCTCGCACGAGGACGCCGAGCCCGTCGAGACCAAGCAGATCCCGGCGACGCCCGCCCCCGCGGCCACGACCGACCAGCAGGTCGCCGACCTGCAGCGGCAGCTCGACGAGCTCAAGAAGCAGCAGGCCGCCGACCAGACGCAGAACCAGCCGCAAAAGAACGCCAGCTGAGCGGCAAGTAGGCCACACCCGGTCCCTGGTCCACGGAGCGCGCCCCAGCCGGCGCGCTCCGGTGGGCTCCGACGAGAACGGAACAACCCGTGGCGGAATCCGCCTCCGGAAACGGTGACAGCCGCCGGTCGAAGCGGCGCAGGCGCAGCCGTCGCGCCAACCCCGACGGCACGATGACGCTCATCGAGCACATCTACGAGTTCCGCCGCCGCCTGGGCTTCGCGCTGCTCGCGGTCGTGATCGGCGGCATCCTCGGGTTCTTCTGGTTCAGCACGAAGGTGGGCGTGATCCCGTCGCTCGGCGAGATCATCAAGGACCCCTACTGCGCCATCCCGCCGGAGCGGCGGCTCAACGGCGCCCAGGGCTGCCAGCTGCTGCAGACCGTGCCGTTCGAAGCGTTCATGATCCAGCTGAAGGTCGGCCTCGCCGCCGGCGCGGTGCTGTTCTCGCCGGTGTGGCTGTACCAGATCTGGGCCTTCATCGCCCCCGGCCTGTACTCCAAGGAACGCAAGTACGCGCTGACGTTCGTCGGGTTCGCGTCGGTGCTGTTCGCCGGCGGCGCCGTCCTGGCCTACATCCTGTTCCCGCACGCGCTGCAGCTGCTCATGGGGTTCGGCCAGGGCGAGTTCATCACCGCGCTGACGGCGGACAAGTACATCTCCTTCATGCTGTCGCTGCTGATCATCTTCGGGATCAGCTTCGAACTGCCGCTGCTGGTGGTGATGCTCAACCGGGTCGGCGTCGTGAAGTACCGGCAGCTGAAGAAGTGGCGTCGCGGCATCGTGTTCGCCCTGTTCGTCTTCGCCGCCTTCGCGACCCCGGGTTCCGACCCGTTCTCGATGCTCGGCCTGGCCGGCGCGCTGACGGTGCTGTTCGAGATCGCCGTCCAGATCGCGCGGATCCACGACCGCAAGAAGGACCGCGAGCGCCAGGACGAGGGCTGGGACCAGCTCGCCGACGACGAGGCCGCGCCGTTCGACTACACGCCCAGCACGATCGACGACGAGCCGTCCACCCCGACCGCGTCCGGCGGCCGCTCGAGCACCGACGACGTCACCTAGTGGGGATCCACGCCGCGCTCGCCGTCCACCCGGCGTCGGGGCACGGCGCGGCCGCCCGGATCGCCGACACCGTCGCCGAGCGGCTGCGCGCCGCCGTGGACCGCCTCGACGTCCTGGTCGCCCACTCCGTCGAGGAGTCCCGCGCGCTGATGCGGACCTCCCACCACGCCGGCCTCGACGTCCTGATCGTGCTCGGCGGCGACGGCGCCGCCCACCAGGGCGTCCAGTTCTGCGCGAACCACGACGTCGCGCTCGGCCTCGTCCCGGCGGGCACCGGCAACGACTTCGCCCGCGCCCTCGGCGTCCCCGGCGAGCCGCTGCCCGCCGTCGACGCACTGGTGGCCGCCCTGCGCTCGGGCGCCCGGCGGCGGATCGACCTCGGCCGCGCCGCCGACACCTGGTTCGCCACGGTACTGTGCGCGGGCTTCGACGCGAGCGTCAACGAACGCGCCAACCGGATGCGCTGGCCGTCCGGGCCACGCCGCTACGACCTGGCGATCCTCGCCGAACTGGTGGCGCTCCGCCCCCGCCCGGTCGTCATCGACACCGGCACCGAACGCCTCGAGCTCGACGCCACCCTCGTCGCGATCGGCAACACCCCCTTCTACGGCGGCGGCGTCCCGATCTGCCCCACGGCCGACCCCGAGGACGGCGTCTTCGACGTCACCGTCATCGGCCACGCCACCCGCCGCGCCCTCATCCGCCTGCTCCCCGGCCTCCGCACCGGCAAACACCTCACCCACCCGGCGGTCCGCACCCTCCGCGCCCGCGAGGTGACCCTCTCCGGCAACTCCTGGCCCGCCTACGCCGACGGCGAGCCGCAGGGAAGCGTCCCGGTGACGGTCAGCTGCGTCCCCAACGCCCTGACGGTCCTGGCCTAACGCTCGTACCCGCCCGCCCGCGCCACCAGCTGGCGGAAATGCGCCGGCGTCAGCAGCCGTCCCGCATCGGCGAAGTACACACCGCCGCAGCGATGGCAGAACCAGCCCTGCTCCCACACCTGCCGCGCCGCCGGCACCCCACGCCGCTGCCGCCGATCCGCCCGCACCCGCCGCACGTACAACCAGACCAGCACCCCGGCCGCGACGTACACGCACAACGCGGGCAACGAGACAACCGCGACGCCGACCACCTTCGACCCCGCGCCCCCAGGCGGAGGATCGTCGAACGCCGCCAACGGCAACAGCAGAAAACAACTCCCGACCAGCACCAGCACGACCACCGCCACCAACAGGCCACCACGGCGGCGCGGGGGAGGGAAGGGATCCAGCGCCCGCGCGACCGCGGACACCGACACCCCGCTCACCTGGCCACTCGTGGACACCACCACACCCTCACCGGCCGGCACGACCACCGACGCGCCCTGACCCCGGTAAAACGAGTGACCACCCTGATACACCGCAGGCACCCGCTGCACCCGATCCAGCAGCCCACAACCCGGACACGGCTCCGTCATGCCGCATCCGACGCACCCCACCACAACCCGGTTCCGGGAACAGCAAAGTGTATAATGACCTATACGCCGGGCCAATTTTCTTGATCAACAAGTTGCCGGGTCGCGGCTGAAAAGAAGCACGGACCGGGCGAGCCACGCCGTCGGTCACGCGGCGTGCGGACTGCCGGGGGGATGTGAAACCCTGACGAGGTGGCCAGTAGCCCTTCTCCCTCCCCGGCCGAGGCCTATGCGGCCTCCACGCGCCGCGGGAAGTACCCCCAGCTGACCCGCTTCGCCGCGGAGGCGTCCTTCGAGTTCGACGAGTTCCAGATCCGCGGGTGCGAGGCGCTCGAGGGCGGTCACGGCGTGCTCGTCTGCGCGCCCACCGGGGCGGGTAAGACCGTGGTGGGCGAGTTCGCCGTGCACCTTGCGCTGGCCGAGGGCCGCAAGTGCTTCTACACGACGCCGATCAAGGCGTTGTCGAACCAGAAGTACGCCGACCTGGTCGCCCGGTACGGCACCGACGCCGTCGGCCTGCTGACGGGGGACACCTCGATCAACGGGAACGCCCAGGTGGTCGTGATGACCACCGAGGTGCTGCGCAACATGCTCTACGCCGGTTCCTCCACCATCACCGATCTCGGGTACGTGGTCATGGACGAGGTGCACTACCTCGCCGACCGGTTCCGGGGGGCGGTCTGGGAGGAGGTGATCCTGCACCTGCCCGAGCACGTCCGCGTGGTGGGGTTGTCGGCCACGGTCAGCAACGCCGAGGAGTTCGGCGAGTGGCTGGTCGAGGTGCGCGGGGACACGACCGTGGTCGTCGACGAGCACCGGCCGGTGCCGTTGTGGCAGCACATGCTCGTCGGGAACCGCCTGCTGGACCTGTTCGCCGGCGAGGACGTCCACACGCCGGGCACCGAGCTGCGGATCAACCCGACCTTGCTGCGCCGTACCGAGGAGATCGGCCGCCAGTACGCGCCCGCGGGTTTCCGCGGCCCGCGTGGGCGGCGGGGGGTGCCGGCGCGGATGCCGCGGTTCCGGCCGCCGTCGCGGGTGGACGTGGTCGAGCAGCTGGACCGGGCGGGGTTGCTGCCGGCGATCGTGTTCATCTTTTCGCGGGCCGGGTGCGATGCGGCGGTGGCGCAGTGCGTGCGGTCGGGGTTGCGGCTGAACGGGCCGGGTGAGGTCGAGGAGATCCGCCGGGTGATCGAGGAGCGCACGGCCGACCTGCCCGAGGGTGACCTCGGCGTGCTGGGTTACTGGGAGTGGCGGGAGGCTTTGGAGCGCGGGATCGCCGGGCACCACGCCGGGTTGCTGCCGGCGTTCAAGGAGACGGTCGAGGAGCTGTTCGTCCGGGGGCTGGTGAAGGTCGTGTTCGCGACCGAGACGCTGGCGCTGGGGATCAACATGCCGGCTCGGACGGTCGTGCTGGAACGGCTGGTGAAGTACAACGGCGAGGCGCACGTGGACCTGACGCCGGGGGAGTACACGCAGCTGACCGGGCGGGCCGGGCGGCGGGGGATCGACGTCGAGGGGCACGCCGTCGTGGCGTGGCAGCCGGGGGTGGATCCGAAGCAGGTGGCGGGGCTGGCGTCGACGCGGACGTATCCGCTGCGGTCGTCGTTCCGGCCGGGGTACAACATGGCGGTGAACCTGGTCGCGCAGGTCGGCGCGGCGGAGGCGCGTGAGCTGCTGGAGCAGTCGTTCGCGCAGTTCCAGGCGGACCGGTCGGTGGTCGGTACGGCGCGCCGGATCGAGCGGAACAAGGAGGCCCTGAAGGGCTATGCGGCCGCGGTGACCGGGGATTTCGACGAGATGCTGGAGTACGTCGAGCTGCGGGCGAAGATTTCGGCGCGGGAGAAGGCGTTGTCGCGGCAGAACACCGCGGTGCGGCGGGCGGGGACGGCGGAGTCGCTGGAGAAGCTGCGGAAGGGCGATGTGATCGCGGTGCCGGCGGGGCGGCGGGCGGGGCTCGCGGTGGTCGTCGACCCGGGGCTGGATCCGATCCGGGAGCCGCGGCCGGTGGTGGTGACGGAGGATCGCTGGTCGGGGCCGTTGTCGGTGGCGGACTTCCCGGCGCCGGTGGAGGCGCTGGGCCGGATCAAGCTGCCGAAGCACGTGGAGCTGCGGTCGCCGAAGACGCGTCGGGACATCGCTTCGACGTTGCGGAATGCCGGGATTTCGTTGCCGGGCAAGCAGAAGCGGCGGTCCGGGGCGAACGAGGACGGTGAGCTGGCGGCGTTGCGGCGGGCGTTGCGGGCGCATCCGTGTCACGGGCTGGCCGAGCGGGAGGCGAACCTGCGGTGGGTCGAGCGGTATCAGCGGCTGGCGGCGGAGACGCAGCAGCTGGAGCGGAAGGTGGCCGCGACGACGCACTCGCTGGCGCGGGCGTTCGACCGGATCCTGGCTCTTTTGGGTGAGCGCGGATATCTGGCAGCGGCGCGAAGCGCCTCCGTTGAGGGTGGTGGCGGGGGCATGGATGGATCGGGGCCGGAGTCGGCCGGGGATGGTGAGGATCGGGTCACCGAGCACGGGAGGCGGCTGACGCGGCTGTACAGCGAGTCGGATCTGCTGGCGGCGGAGTGCATCCGGCACGGGGTGTGGCGGAAGCTGAATCCGGCGGAGCTGGCCGCGGTGGTGTCGACGCTGGTGTTCGAGGCGCGCCGGGACACCGCGGGTGAGCCGCGGTTGCCGGGTGGTGCGGTGCCGGAGGCGTGGCAGGAGACGGCGCGGTTGTGGGTGGAGCTGACCGAGGACGAGCGGCGGCACCGGCTGGACCGGACGCGGGAGCCCGATGCCGGGTTCGCGTGGCCGGTTTATCGGTGGGCCCGGGGTGAATCCTTGGAGAAGGTGCTCACGGCGGCCGAGGCGAACGGTCAGGAGCTGTCGGCGGGTGACTTCGTGCGGTGGTCACGGCAGGTGATCGACCTGCTCGACCAGATCCGGGACGTGCTCGGGAAGGGTGATCCGGTCGGGGCGGCGGCCGCGGACGCGGTGAAGGCGCTGCGCCGGGGTGTCGTGGCCGCTGGAGCGGCGTGAACTTCGTGTAAGCCCTGCTCCGGACGGCGGACGGGGTGAGCGTGGACACGTGTGCTCGGGTCCGACCTGTGGTTGGATCGCCCTCGACACCGTGCGTATGCGGCACGACGGCGGTTTCGGGGTGGACAGCGACATGATCGAAGCAGGCGGAGGCAGACGATGAGCACGCCGTATGGCGGCAACGACCCACAGCAGCCCCAGTACGGGCAGCAGCCGGGCGGCGCGTACCCGCCGAGCGGCCAGCAGGAACAGCCCCAGTGGGGTCAGCAGCCGCCTTCCTACGACCCGAACCAGCAGCAGTGGGGCCAGCCGCAGCAGCCCCAGCAGCCGCAGCAATGGGGTCAGCAGCCGGGTGGGTACAGCCCGCCGCAGCAGCCGCAGTGGGGCCAGCAGCCCCCGCCGTACGGTCAGCAGCAGCCGGGGTATCCGCAGAGCGGGCCGCAGGCGCAGCCGCAGTACGGTCAGCCGGCCGGCGGGCAGTATCCGCAGAGTGGTCCCCAGGCGCAGCCGCAGTACGGGCAGCCGCAGCAGGGTCAGTACGACTACGGCCAGCAGCAGTTCCCGGGGCAGGGCGCGCCGGAGGGGGAGCAGCCGGCGAAGTCGAAGAAGGGCCTGTTGATCGGGGTCCTCGCGCTGGTCGTGGTGCTCGCGGTGGTCGGGGTGCTGGGTTTCGTGGCGCCCGGGTTCTTCAAGACGCAGGTGTTCAACAACACGCAGATGCAGACTGACGTCCAGAAGCTGCTCACCGAGACCTACAAGATCGACGGTGTCACCGCCGTCACGTGCCCGGCCGAGCAGAAGGTCGAGGACGGGGCGAAGTTCGAGTGCACCGCGACGATCGCCGGCAAGCAGCAGCAGGTGCCGATCACGGTGAAGGGCGACGGCGGCAACTACGAGGTTTCCCCGCCCGCTTCCAAGTGACGTGACTCCAGGTCCGGCCGCCGGGAATTCCGGTGGCCGGACCTCGTCGTCTCCGGAGATGATCCGGGGATGAGCGACTTCGAGATCCGGACGCTGGCCACCGACGAGCACCGCGCCGCGAGTGACTTGTTCCGCGGCACCGTGCACTTTCCGCCCGCCGACGACACCGAGTGGGAGCGCTCGGCCCGGGCGTACCAGCCGGGTGGGGCGATCGGGGCGTTCGATCCCGAGTTCGTCGGCACGGCGCGGTTCTTCGACGCGGAGCTGACCGTTCCCGGTGGGGCGCGGCTGCCGATGGCGGGTGTGACCAGTGTCGGCGTTCGTGCCGACCGGACCCGGCGTGGGATCTTGCGGGCGTTGATGACGGCGCAGCTGGAGGACTTCGCCGCTCGTGGGGTGGTGTTCGCGAACCTGCTCGCTTCCGAAGCCGGCATCTACGGCCGGTTCGGTTATGGCTTGGCGACGCGGTGCCGCACGTACGCCGTCGACCGGTATCGGGCGCGGTTGCGCCCGGACGTGCCGGCGGGCGGTGAGATCGAGCTGCTGGAGATCGACCGGGCTTTCGAGGTCTGCCCGGGTGTCTACGACCGTCTGCGGCATCGGCCAGGGGGCATGACCCGTCCGGAGGTGCTGTGGCGGCTGTACGAGACCCAGGCGCGCCGCCGGACGCAGCCGATGAAGACGGTGGTGCACCACGGTCCGGACGGGCCCGACGGGTTTGTCCGGTACTTCGTCGAAGGCGGGCACGGTCAGTCGAAGCTGGAGGTGACGGACCTGTTCGCCGGTTCCCCGGCGGCGTTCGCCGGGTTGTGGCGGTTCCTGCTGGGTGTCGATCTGGTGGACCGGGTCGTGGCGGAGGAACGCGCGCTCGACGAGCCGATCGAGCTGCTCCTCGCCGACCACCGCCACGCCTCCGTCGAGCGGGTCGCCGACGAGCATTGGATCCGGCTCGTCGACGTCCCGAAGGCGCTGGCCGCCCGCTCGTACGGGCACGCCGACGCGGTTGTCCTGGAGGTGGCCGACCCGTTGCTGCCCGGCAACAGCGGTGCCTACCGGGTCACGTCGGATGGTGCCGAGCGGACTGACGAGCCTGCCGCGTTGCGCCTCGACGTCACCACGCTCGCCATGGCCTACTTCGGTACCTGGCGGGTTTCGGCGCTGGCCGACGCGGGCCGGATCGAGGTGCATGACCCGGCCGCTCCGGCGGCCGCGGACGTGCTGTTCGGCACCCGTGTCGCGTCCTGGAGCGGTACTTACTTCTAAAACCGGGTGCCCGTTCCGGTGGCGGGCGGCAAGATCGGGGGGATGAGCGCCTTGGACGTCCGCCCGATCACCGAAGACGAGCGCCGCGGCACGCTGGACGTGCTGCGCCGGTCGCTGCACGCCCCGCGGATCAGCGACGACGCCTGGTCCCGGACTGGGGAGGCGTGGCCCGCCACGCACAAGTTCGGCGCGTTCGACGGCCGCACTCCGATCGGGGTCGTCAGCTCGTTCGACACCGAGATCGCCGTGCCCGGTGGGCAGGCCGTGCCGGTCGCGGCGGTGGACGGCGTCGGTGTGCGGGCCGACCGGACCCGGCGCGGGGTGCTCAGCGCGATGATGGCCACCCAGCTGGGGGACTTCGCCGTGCGCGGGGTGCCGTTGGCCGTGCTGCACGCCAGTGAACCGACGATCTACGGCCGGTTCGGGTACGGCTCGGCCGCGCTCGGCAAGACCCTGCGGGTGGCGCGGCCGGCGGCGCGCTTGCACGAGCGCGTCCCGGCCGTCGGTGAGGTCCGGATGCTCACGTCCGAGGAGGCGGTGAAGGAGCTTCCCGCGCTGTATGAGCGTGTCGGGTTGCACCGGCCGGGCATGATCGGGCGTCCGGACCTGTGGTGGCCGGTCGGGCATGCGCACTACGCGGGCCCGGACGCCTCCCATCTCGTTGCCGTCCACAGTGGACCCGATGGTGACGACGGTTTCGTCGTGTACGACACGATCAGCCGCCGGTCGCTCGACTCCCCGGACGAAGGTGCCGTGCTGAAGGTCCACGACCTGCACGGCGCAGGCCCGGCCGCGCTGGCCGGGCTCTGGCGGTTCCTGCTTTCGGTCGACCTGGTCTCCGGCGTGCACGCGCGGCACCGGCCGGTCGACGAGCCCCTCGCGGTGATGCTGACCGACCACCGGCACGCCGCCACCCTCGCCGTCGAGGACGACCTGTGGCTGCGTCCGGTCGACGTCGAGGCCGCGCTCGGCGCCCGCACCTACCGCGCGGCCGGGGCCGTGGTGCTCGCGGTGGCCGACCGGACGCTGCCGGCCAACACCGGGCACTACGAGGTCGGCCCGGACGGCGTCCGGCGCACCGACGCGGCCGCGGGCCTGGCCCTCGACGTGGACACCCTCGGCATGCTCTACCTCGGGCAGTGGAGCGTCACCGCGCTGGCGCACGCCGGCCGGATCGAAGTCCGTGA
Source organism: Amycolatopsis sp. NPDC021455 (assembly GCF_040640995.1). Lineage (NCBI taxonomy): Bacteria > Bacillati > Actinomycetota > Actinomycetes > Pseudonocardiales > Pseudonocardiaceae > Amycolatopsis > Amycolatopsis sp. NPDC021455. The sequence continues at coordinate 169,687 of NZ_JBFACT010000014.1, forward strand.
CGAGGCGGCCGTGGCCCGGGCGGACGAGCTGTTCACCACGGTCACCGCGCCGTGGTGCGGCACGCACTTCTAGGTGCCGGTTGTCTTGAACGACTCGTTCCTGTCGTCGGATGACAGGAACGAGTCGTTCAAGACGCCGGACGAGCTGCCGGGACTCAGCCGGCGCCGGGCAGGGCCTTCAGCAGGCGCTCGATCGAGTTGCCGAGGTTCCACCGCTCGGCCAGTTCGGCGACCCGCTCCGGGTCGGCCGGGGTGGCCGGCACGGTGTCGGGGCGGGACTGTTCCACCGGGGCGTCGACGGCGACCTTGACCACGGTCGGGGCGACGGCGAGGTAGTCGGCGGCTTCCGACAGCCGCAGCCGGGTCTTCAGCGGCACCCGCGAGTCCCCGGCCGAGGAGGCTTCCAGCAGGCCCTCGAGCGACCCGAACTGCGTGATCAGCTTCGCCGCGGTCTTCTCGCCGATCCCGGCGACGCCGGGCAGCCCGTCGGAGGGGTCGCCGCGCAGGGCCGCCATGTCCGCGTAGGCCGGTCCGGCGGTCTCGCGGGGGAGGGCGTAGCGCTCGGCGATCTCGGCCGGGCCCAGCACCTCGGCCTTGGCCCAGCCTTTGCCGACGTAGATCACCGACGCCGGCGACGGCTCGGTGCGCACCAGCTGGAACAGGTCCCGGTCACCGGTGATCACCTCGACCGGGTCGGTCTTCTCGCGGTGCGTCAGCGCGCCGATGACGTCGTCGGCCTCGTAGCCGGCCGCTTCCGCGGTGGCGAACCCGAACGCCTCCAGCACGTCGAGGATGATCGGCACCTGCGGGGTGAGGGTGTCGGGGACCTCTTCGACGTCCGGGCCGCTGCTCGTCTCCTCGGCCACCCGGTGCGCCTTGTAGCTCGGCAGCAGGTCGGTGCGGAACTTCGGCCGCCAGTCCGCGTCCAGGCAGCACACGAGCCGGGCCGGGCGCCGGTCGGTGAGGATGCGGGCGATCGTGTCGGCGAACCCGCGCACGGCGTTCACCTGTGTCCCGTCCGCGGCGCGCATCGAGTCGGGCAGGGCGAAGAACGAACGGAAGTACAGGCTCGCGGAGTCGAGCAGGGCAAGGGATCCGGTCACCCGCACAGCCTGCCACGCCCACCGACGCCCGTGGGGGCGCGACGCACCGCCGGGGGCGGCCGGCCGGTGTCGCGAATGAGTCATTCGGGACTTGCGAGGTCCCCGATGACTCATTCGCG
>NZ_JBFACT010000015.1:0-166995 GCF_040640995.1 Amycolatopsis sp. NPDC021455
TGCTCGTCGCGTCGGTGCTCGCGGGCGCGTCGCTGGCCGCTCCGCCGGCAGGCGCGGCGGCGGCGAACGTCGTCGTGGCGAAGGACGGCTCCGGCGTTGGACGCACCGAACGCCACATTGGGGCGCATCGCCGAGCCGGCGTCACCGAACCTCGGACGCACAACAGTAGCCGTCGAGCCGGGAAAGGACCGGCTGGCCGAGGTGCTCGCGGCGCTCGAAGAAGCCCCGCTCGACGTGGACCTTCCGCGGGATCGCCCGCGCGGGACCGAACAGCGCACCGAGGGCGCCACCGCCGTCCTCGGGCTGGGCTCCGAGCTGACCGCGCGGCTGCGAGCGGTCGCCGCGGCGCACGGCTGCTCGAGTTTCATGGTGCTCGTCGCGCTGCTCGCGGCCGCGCTGGCCGAACGCGGCGGGCAGCGCGACTTCCTGTTCGCCTTCCCCTGGGCCGGCCGGGACGACCCGGGCCGGGCGAACGCGGTCGGCATGTTCGCCGGCACCCTGCTCGTGCGCGCCGACCTGCGCGGTGAACCGGGCTGGGACGAGCTGCTCGGCCGGGTCCGCCGCGCCGCCACCGCGGCGTTCGCCCACGCGGACGTTCCGTTCGACGCCATCGCCGCGGCGCTGGACCCGGGGCGGGACCTCAGCCGGCCGCCGGTCACGCCGGTGATGGTCAGCGTGCTCGACGCGCCGCTGGCCGCGCCCGTCCTCGGCGAGGACGTGCAGGGGCGGGTCGAGATCCGGGACGCGGCGCACGTGAAGTACGAGCTCGCGCTCGTCGGGATCGAGCACCCGGAAGAGCTGCGGCTGTACGCCGACTACGTGACCGGCCTGTTCGACCGCGCCACCGTCACCACACTGCTGGCCGATCTGCGCGGGCTGGCGCTGGAGCTCGTGCGATCCCTGGAGGCGACCGTGCCCGGACCACCCGCCCAGTCCACAGTGGACACTGTCCGCCGGGCCTGGGCCGACGTGCTCGCCCGCGCCGACGTGGACACCGAGACCAGCTTCTTCGACGCGGGCGGCACCTCGTTGCTGCTCATCATGCTGCTCGACCGGCTGGCGCCGCTGACCACGCGCGAACTCACCGTCGCCGACCTGTTCCGCTGCAACACCGTCTCGAGCCAGGCGCGGCTGCTCGCCGGGGACGACGACTCCGCGCCCGTGCCGCGCGAGCAGAACCGGCAACGGCTGCTCGGCGTGGCCCGCCGCCCGGCGCCGGGGACGTCCGGCCGGTGAGCGCGGACACGGCGATCGCCGTCGTCGGCATCGGCTGCCGGTTTCCGGGCGCGGACACCCCCGCGCAGTTCTGGGCCGGACTCGAAGCCGGGGTGCTCGGCATGCGCGAACTGACCGACGACGAGCTGCGTGCCGCGGGCGTCGGACCGGAGGTGTCCGCCGGCGCGGACTACGTGCGCCGGATCGCCACCCTGGCCGGGCCGGGGCTGTTCGCGGCGGAGTTCTTCGGCGTTCCCCCGGCCGAAGCGGAGCTGATCGACCCGCAGCAGCGGCTGTTCCTCGAGACCTGCTGGGAGGCACTGGAACAGGCCGGATACCCGCCCGGCGGCGAAGGTGACCAGCGGGTCGGCGTCTTCGCCGGGATGAGCCCGAGCGGATACGTCGCCGCGCTGCAGGCCGCGCGGACGCGGCGGGGCGGAACGGCCGGGCTCGACCACCTGTCGCTGCAGCTCGGCGGGATGGCCGACTTCGGCCCTGCCCGGGTGGCGCACAAGCTCGGCCTGCGCGGGCCGTCCGTGGGCGTGCAGACGGCCTGCTCGTCTTCGCTGACCGCAGTGCACTACGCCGTGCTCAGCCTGCTGTCCGGGGAGTGCGACCTCGCGCTCGCCGGGGGTGCCGGGCTCGCCGAACCCGCCGCGGGCTACCGGTTCGAGCCCGGGGGCATCCTGTCCGACGACGGCTACTGCCGGGCGTTCGACGCCCGCTCGTCGGGCACGGCGGTCGGGTCCGGGGTCGGTGTCGTCGCGCTGCGGCGGCTGGCGGACGCGCTCGCCGACCGCGACCCGGTGCTCGCCGTGCTGCGCGGCAGCGCGGTCGGCAACGACGGCGCCCGGCGGCCGGGGTTCACCGCGCCCACGCCGGACGGCCCCGCCGACGTCGTCGCCGCGGCGCTGTACACGGCGGACGTCGGCGCCGATCTGCTCTGCTACACCGAGGCGCACGGCTCGGGCACACCGCTCGGCGACCACGTCGAGCTGCGCGGCCTCACCGACGGGCTGCGGATCTCCAGCGGTGCCAAGGGGTTCTGCGCGCTGGGTTCGGTGAAGGTCAACATCGGACACGCCGGTGCGGCGGCAGGCGTCGCCGGCCTGATCAAGGCGGTGCGCATCGCCGCGACCGGGATACTGCCCCCGCATCCGCTGTTCGAGCGGCCGCGGGACGAAGGGCTGCTCGCGGACAGCCCGTTCACCCTGGCCGCCGCGGCCGGCCGGGCCACCGGCGCCGACCGGCACGTGCTGGTCAACTCGATGGGACTCGGCGGCACCAACGCCGCGGTGGTGGTCGGCCCGCCACCGGCACCGCGGCCCGCCGGCCCGGCTCCCGCGATCGTGCGGCTGCGGCTGTCGGCCCGCAACCGCGCCGAACTCGACGACGCTTCCACCCGGCTGGCCGACGAACTCGATCGCGGCACGCTCCGCCACACCGACGTCGCCTTCACGCTCCGGACCGGCCGCCGTGACTTCGCCGAACGCCGGGTCGTGACGGCAGCGCCCGAACGGCTCGCGGCCGCACTGCGGCTGCCCCGGCCCGGCCAGGTCCGCACCCGGCGCACCGGCGAACGACGGCCCCTGGTCGTCGCCGCCGACCCGGCGCAGCCGCGGTGCGCGCGGCTGATCGCGGCACTCGGCGCGGACACCGAGGTCGTCCCGGCGCCGCCCCCGGTGGTCCCCGACGACGTGTTCGTGCTGTTCGCCGACGAGTCCGGGGACACCGACGCGCTCGAAGAAGCGCTGGACACCGCGTGGCTGCACGGTGTCCGGGTGGGGGAGCACCAGCCGCCGGGTGACGCCGTGCGCGTTCCCCTGCCGACCTACCCGTTCCCGCGCCGCCGCTACTGGGCCCTCGACGATCTCGCCTTCGACGACGTGGCCACCGATGCCGAACCGGCGTCCGGCCCGATCCAGACGCAGGTGCTTTCCCTGTGGCGAGAGCTGTTCGGGATCTCCTCGATCGGGCCGGACGACGAGTTCGGCGCGCTCGGCGGGACGTCGCTGCTGTCCGTGCGGATGGCGTTGCGGGTCCAGCAGCGCCACGGCGTGCTGATCAACCTGCACCGCGTGGGCGGCAGCCGGGCCACCGTCCGGCGGGTCGCCGAGGCCGTCGCGGCGAGCGGCGCGGCCGGCGAAGCCGCGGACGGGGACAGTGCGCTGATCGACGCCGACCTCGCCGCCGGGCTGGGCCCGATCGCGGCCCGGCCGGCCACGGGCACCGACGTCCTGCTCACCGGAGCCACCGGTTACGTCGGCGCGTTCCTGCTGCACGAACTGCTCCGCCAGACCGGCCACCGGGTGTACTGCCTGGTGCGGGCCGAAGACGAAGCCGCCGGCCTGGCGCGGCTGGCCGCGGCCGCGACCCGGTTCCGGCTGCCTGTCCCTGACCCCCGGCGGGTGGTGGCGGTCCCGGGTGACCTCCGGGCCGCCGGCGACGTCTGCCGTGGCTTCCGCGACGGCGAGCTCACCCGCCGGGTCGGGCACATCCTGCACAGCGCGGCCCGGGTGGTGTTCACCGAGCCCTACCGGGTGCTGCGCACCGACAACGTGCTGCCGGTGCTCGAACTGGTGCGCTGGGCGCGTGAGGCGGGCATCACCGAGTTCAGCCAGGTCAGCACCCTCGCCGCGACCGGCCCCGACGTCGGCACCGGTGACCGCCGCACCGAGCGGCGCGCCCAGCCGCTCGACCCGCGCACCGGCGGCTACGGCGCGTCGAAGTGGGCGGCGGAACGGCTGCTGGAACGGGCCGAGCGCGACGGCCTGCGGGTCCGGGTGTTCCGGCCCGGGCTGATCAGCGGCGCCACCGCGACCGGGGCGTGCAACACCCGGGACATGCTGTTCCGGCTGCTGGCCGCGGGCCTCGCCGTCGGCGCGCACCCGCTCGACCCGCGCCCGATGCCGCTGGCCCCGGTCGACGTGGTCGCCGAAGCCGTGGTGGGCCTCGCCGGAGCCGACGAGGCCACCGGCCGCCCCTACCACCTCGTCGACCGGGTGGCCCCCACGCTGCCGCGGCTGTTCGGGCTGCTGGCCGAAGCCGGCCACCCGACCGAAGCCCTGCCGGTCGCCGCCTGGTTCGAGCGCGTGGCCGAACGGGCGCTGGAGACCGGAGATCCGGTGCTGGCCAGCATCGCCCTCTACGACCTGGACCGCTTGGACACCGGAGACGACGACGTCGAGTGCGAACACTGGCAGGACTGGCTGCGGCGGACCGGCCGTCACGCCCGGGTCGACGCCGCCCAGCTGGTGCGCAGCCTCGGCTACCTGGCCGGGCAGCCCGAGTTCGCCGGGCTGGTGCCGATCGCGGACGTCGACGTCGCTGCCGGCGAGAACGGGGGACACTCATGACAGATCCTTGGCACACCAGCGGAATCGCGGTGGTCGGGGCCGGGGTGATGGGCGTCGGCATCGCCGCGCTGGCACTCGCCCACGGCGTGCCGGTCACGCTGGTGGACATCGATCCGGACCGGCTGGCGCTCGCCCCTGACGCGGTCCGGAACCAGACGCGTATCGGCGCGCTGCTGCGCAAGCTGCCCGCCGCCGGGGTCGCCGCCGAACTGCGGACCAGCACGTCGGTCACCGCGGTCGCCGGCGCCGCCGCGGTCGTCGAAGCGGTCACGGAACTCCCGGACACCAAGGCGAAAGTGCTGGCCGAGGTGTCCACTGTGGTCACTCCGGGGACGCTGCTGGCCACCAACACCTCGGCGATCCCGGTCGGCGAGCTCGCCGCCGCGACCGCCCGTCCGGCCGAGCTGGCCGGCACCCACTTCATGAACCCGCCCTACCTCATCGACGCGGTCGAAGTCGTCCGCGGACCGGACACCGGCGACGCGGCGATGGCCGCGCTCGGCTCGCTGTTCGCGGTGCTGGGCAGGCGCGCGATCCTCGTCGGCGACGGGCCGGGGTTCGTGTCGAACCACGTGCTGATGCGGATGATCAACGACGCCGCGCGGCTGGTCACCGAGGGCCGGGCCGCCGCCGAGCGCGTCGACGAGGTGTTCACCGCCTGCCTCGGCCACCGCACCGGCCCGCTGGCCACCGCCGACCTGATCGGGCTCGACAACGTCGTCGACACCCTGGCGGTTTTGTACGACCGGACCGGCGAAGAGGCCTACCGCGCCGACGAGGAGCTCCTCGCCCGCGTGCGGACCGGAAACCTCGGCCGCAAGAGCGGCGCCGGGTTCTACGACTACGGGAGTGTCTCGTGACGGCTTCGGAAACGACCGACCCGGTCGTGGTCGACCTCCTCGGCTTCCTGACGGGGCTGACCAAGGCCGAGCACGCGCCGGACGAGGACCTGTTCGCCGCGGGCGGGCTGTCTTCGCTGATGGCGCTGGAACTCGTCGTGCACGTCGAGCGCCGGTACGGGATCACCGTCGAAGGGGACGAGCTCAGCCTGGACAACTTCCGCACGGCCGAGGCGATGGCTCGGCTCGTCCGGCGGCTGCGGTCCTGATGGCCATCCTCGCCGACGCACTCGCCGCCGTGACCGCGGCGGCCGGCACCGACGCGTCCGCGTGGGACCGGGCGGGCCGGATTCCCGAGCCGCTCGTGCGGGAGCTCTCCCGCGGCGGGCTCCTGTGCGCCCAGGTCCCGGCCGAATACGGCGGGCTCGGGTTCAGCAGCCGGGACAACGGGGAGCTGACCGCGCACACCGGCAGCTTCTGCGGCTCGTTGCGGAGCCTGCAGACGTCCCAGGGCATGGCGGCCTGGACCGTGCAGCGCCTCGGACGTCCCACGCAGCGCGAAGAGTTCCTGCCGAAACTGGCCGGTGGCACGCTGGCGGGGGTCGCCATGAGCGAGCCGGGCGCAGGCAGTGACCTGTCGGGGATGGAGACCGCGATTCGCGCCGACGGCGACGCGATCGTGGTCGACGGCGCGAAGGTCTGGGTCACCGGCGCGGCCTACGCCGACCTGCTCGTCGTGTTCGGCACCTACGAACGCGGCGCCGGCGTCGCCGTGGTCCCGGCCGGGACGCCCGGGGTGACGATCTCGCCGATCGGCGACCCGTTCGGCTGCCGCGCGGCGGGGCACGCCGACGTCCGCCTCGAGCACGTCCGGCTCCCCGCGAGCCACCTGCTCGCGGCCAGCGGGGCGCCGCCGGCGATGCTGGTCACCGCCGCGTTGACCTACGGCAGGTTGTCGGTCGCGTGGGGCTGTGCCGGGCTGGTCCGGGCCTGCCGGACCGCCGCGGTGCGGCACGCCGCCGGGCGCGTCCAGTTCGGACGGTCGCTGTCCGGCCACCAGCTGGTCGCCCGGCACCTGGCCGAGCTGGTGACCGCCGAGCACCTGGCCACGCTCGCCTGCGCGCACGCCAGCACCCGGTGGGACGAAGGCGCGCCGGACCAGGCGGTCGCCGCGGTGCTGGCCAAGCAGGTCGCGGCGCGGCAGGCGGCCGAGAGCGCGGCGCGGGCCGCGCAGGTCCTGGCCTCGGCCGGGGCCCGTGACGACCACGTGGTGGCTCGGGCGTACCGGGACGCGAAGCTGATGGAAATCATCGAGGGCAGTACCGAGATCTGCCAGCTGCTGCTGGCCGAACACGCGCTGGCGGTGCTGCCGTGACCGCGCCCGGGATCGGTGTGGTGCACTGCGTGCTGCCGCGGGAGTTCGTGAAGGTGACCCGGCTGCCGGAGTTCGCCGACCTGGACCGCGCCGCCGCGGAGTTCGCCGCCGGCTGCGGGATCACCGAGGTGGGCGTGCTGGACGAGCCCGCCGCGGACCTGGCCGCCCTGGCCTGCCGCGAACTCCTGGCGCACCACGACATCCCCGAACCCGACGTCCTGGTGCTGGTCGCGCCACGCGCACCCGAGGTGCTGCTCGGATCGGACGTCACCCGCGTCCAGGCCGCCGCCGGGCTGGGGCGGGCGTTCCCGTTCACCCTCGACGGGCTGGGCTGCACCGGGTCGAGCGCGGCCTGGGCGCTGGCGGCCGACCTGTTGCGCGCCGACGCGTCCCGGCAGTGCGTGCTGATCGCGCACGCCAGCCGGCCCACCGGGCTCGACCGCGTCCGGTACCCCGTGACGGTGATCGGGGACGGCGCGTACGCGACGGCTGTGGTCCGCGGTGGCCGTCCGGTGCTGCGCGCGCACCGGGCGGAGACGGACGGGTCGTTCCACGACCTCTTCCGCGTCGACTACCGCAAGACACCCTGGTACGAGTGGCGTGAGGAGTGCGGCTCGCCCGACCGCTACCGGTTCGAACTGGCGCTGCGCGGCCGGGAACGGATGGCGCGGCTGGTCGAGCAGGTGCTCGCGGACGCCGGAGTGGATCGCTCCCGCGTCCGCGCGACCGTCATGCAGAACGTCACCGCGTCGGCGTACGAGTTCTACACCGCGCTGCTGGGCCTGCCGATCCACCCGGTCTGCGCCGAGCACCTGAACGCGTACGGCCACCTCGGGGCGATGGACGTCGTGCTCAACCTCGACCGCCTGCTCGCCACCGGCGAGCTGACCGAAGGGGACCTGGTGCTGGTGCTCAACAACAGCCCGGTCGCGGCCTGGGCCGTGACCCTCTGGGAGGTCTGAGCGTGGAGACGGTCAAGTGCCTGGTCTGGGACCTCGACGACACGCTGTGGCGGGGCACCCTGGCCGAGGGGGACGACGTCGCGTTGCTGCCCGATGTGGCCGACGTCGTCCGCGGCCTCGACGCCCGCGGCATCCTGCAGTCGGTCGCCAGCCGCAACGACCACGAGCCGGCGATGGCGCGGCTCGCCGCGTTCGGCCTGGACTCCTACTTCGTGCTGCCGCAGATCGGCTGGGGCCGCAAGTCCGACGCCGTCCGCGCGGTGGCGGACGAGCTGGGCTTCGCCCACCGCGCGATGGCCTTCGTCGACGACCGCCCGACGGAACTGGCCGAAGTCGCCTTCGAGCTGCCGGAGGTGCGCACCTACCCGGCGGATGAAGCCGCGAAGCTGTTGCAGCGGCCCGAGTTCAGCCCGGCCGTGATCACCGAGGACGCCCGCCACCGCCGCGAGCGCTACCAGGCGGCCTTCCGGCGCGACTCCGCGCGGGCCGAGTTCGCCGGGCCCGACGACGACTTCCTCCGCTCGCTCGGCATCGTCCTCCGGATCGACCACGCGACCGAGGCGGATCTCGCGCGGCTCGAAGAGCTGACCCGCCGGACCAGCCAGATGAACGCGACCGGCGTGCCGTATTCCGAAGCCGCCCTCCGGGCCCTGCTGGCCGAGCCGGACCACGACGTGCTCGTGCTGACCCTGACCGACCGGTTCGGCCCGTCGGGCGCGGTCGGGCTGGCCCTGGTGCACCGGCACCCCCGCGTCTGGCACCTGAAGCTGCTCGCCACGTCGTGCCGGGTGGTCTCCTGCGGGGTCGGCGCGGTCGTCCTTCGCTGGTTGGCCGACCGGGCCGCCGCCGCGGACGTCCACCTGGTGGCCGACTTCCGGCGCACCGACCGCAACCGGATCATGGAGATCGGCTACCGCTTCGCCGGGTTCGCCCCGGCCGGCTGCGCCTGTGCGGACGCGCTGGCCGGTGACATCGGGATCGAACGGTTCCACCTGGTTCCGCGGCCGCAGCCGGCGTCGGCGGTGATGACCGTGCTCGGTCCCGAGTGGACGGTCGTGTCGTGACGGGGTCCACGACGGCGGTCCGCGGTGACTTCTCCCGGTTGTGGCTGGCGACCGCGATCTCGGCGTTCGGCGACGGCGTCCGCTACACCGCGATCCCGCTGCTCGCGCTGTCGTTCACCACCGACCCGTTCCGGCTCGCGCTCGTCACGGTCGCCATGGCCGTCCCGCTGCTGTTTTCGGCACTGGCCGGGGTGCTCGCGGACATGGTGGACCGCCGCCGGCTGCTCATCGGCGTCGACCTCGCGCGCGCCGCGGTCGTCACCGCGCTGGCGCTGCTGGTGCTGACCGGCACGGCGAACCTCGCGCTCGTCTGCGTCGCGGCGGCCCTGCTCGGTCTCGGCGAGGCCGTGTTCGCTGTCGGCGCGCAGTCGTTCCTGCCGGAGGTCGTGCCCCCGGCGGGGCTCACCGCGGCGAACGGCCGGCTGCACATCGCCCAGCTCGTGTTCCGCGACTCGATCGGCCAGGCGGGCGGGGGAGTCGTGTTCGTCTTGTTCGCGGCGCTGCCGTTCCTGCTCGACGGCACCTCGTTCGCCCTCGGCGTGCTCCTGTTGCTGGCCGTGCGGCCCACCGCGGCGCCCGTGTCCGCGCCGCGGGTTTCCTGGCGGGCGATGCTCGCCGAAGGCATCCGCTACCTGAAGGCCGACCGGCTGCTCAGCACCCTCGCCGTGATGCTCGGCGTGGCGAACTTCTGCGTCACCGGCATCGCCGCGGTGGAGGTGCTCTACGTCGTGCAGGAGCTGGGACTGCCGAAGGCGGTGTTCGGCGTCTTCCTGGCCGCGGTCGCCTTGGGCGGCATCGCGGGCGCCCTGCTCAGCGGCAGGCTCGCCGCCCGGCTGGGCCTGTTCCGCGCCGCGTTGACTTCGCTCGCGTTCGCCGGTGCGGCGGTCCTGCTGCTCGGTCTCGTCGCCTGGACGGCCACCGCGGTGGCCGGGTTCGCGGTCTTCGGCTTCGGCACGGCGGTGTACCAGACGCTGACCGTGTCGTTCCGGCAAGCGGACGTGCCATCGGAACTGCTCGGCCGCGTCAACGGCGTATATCGGCTGATCGGCACCGGGACGGCGCCCTTGGGCGCCCTCGCGGCCGGTGCGCTCGCCGGCACGCAGGGCCTGCGGGCGCCGTTCCTCGCGGCCGGCGCGGGAATCCTGCTGCTGGCCCTGGTCGCCGCCCGGCCGGTGCTGCGGATGGCGTCCGGAAGGGTGGGCACCGCATGACGCTGTACCGGTTCTTCGCCGAGACCGCGGCCCGGTGGCCGGACGCCGTCGCGCTCGAAACCGACGGCCAGTGCTGGACGTATCGCGAGTTGCACCGGCTGGCCGACGGCGTGGCCGGGGCCGTCCTGGCCCGCCACGGCCGGGTCCCGCGGCGGATCGGCCTCCTCGCGGCCCGCGGCATCGAGGCGTACGCGGGCTACCTCGCCGTGCTGCGGCTCGGTGCCGCGGTCGTGCCCCTCGATCCGCGGCTGCCCGAACGCCGTCTACGGCACATCGCCGAGCTGGCCGGCCTGGAGCTGGTCCTCGCGGCCGAGCCCGCGGACTGGGCGCCGCGCGTGCTACCGCTGCCGGTCGTCGCCGAGGAAGGGGCGCTACCGGAGTATTCCGGCCGTCCCGACGACGAGGCCTACGTGCTGTTCACCTCCGGCTCGACCGGACGGCCCAAGGGCGTGCCGATCCGGCACCGCAACTTCGCGGACTACGTGCCCTACTGGGTAAAGGCGTTCGAGCTGGGGCCGGGCTGCCGGGTTTCGCAGACGTTCGGGCTGGGTTTCGACCCGTCGGTGTTCGACCTGTTCGTCGCCTGGGCGGCGGGGGCGACCGTGGTCGCTCCCGATCCGGGGGAACTGCTCACCCCGGTCGCCTACGTCCGGCGGGCCCGCCTGACCCACTGGTTCTCCGTCCCGTCCGTGGCCGGCGTCGCGCGGCAGCTGGGCAACCTGCCCACCGGAGCGGCGGGCACCCTGCGGCACAGCCTGTTCGCCGCCGAACCGCTCACCCGCGAGCTGGCTGCGCTCTGGGCGGAGGTCGCCCCGGCGAGCACCATCGGCAACATCTACGGGCCCACCGAACTCACCGTCACCGTGACCGGCTACCGCCTCCCGGCCGAACGCCCGGCCTGGCCGGACACCTCGAATGGCACGGTGCCGATCGGCCGCCCGTACCCGCACCTGGACGTAGTCGTGCTCGGTGAGGACGGGCTCCCCGCCACCGAGGGGGAACTGTGCGTCCGCGGCCCCCAGCGGTTCGACGGCTACCTCGACCCCCGCGACGACATCGGCCGGTTCACCTTCTTCGACGGCACCGGCCCGGCCGCCGAGTACGACGGCTCGCGGCCGCTCACGGACGCGTTCTGGTACCGCACCGGCGACCGCGTCCGCTGGGAAGGCGGCGAGATCGTCCACCGCGGCCGCCTCGACCAGCAGGTGAAGATCCGCGGCCACCGCGTCGAGCTCGGCGAGGTCGAAGCCGCCCTGCGCGCCCACCCGCAGATCGACCAGGTCGTCGTGCTCGCCCCGCTGACCGACGGCGAACCGGCCCTGACCGCCGTCTACACCGGCGGCCCCCTGCCGGCCGCCGCGCTGCACCAGTGGCTGCGGTCCCGCGTCCCGCTCTACATGCTCCCGCGCCACTTCGAACACCGCGCGACCATGCCGCTGAGCCTCAACGGCAAGATCGACCGCCACCGCCTCACCGACGTCCCGCCCCCGTCACCCTGACCTCGAGCAGAAGTGCCGCCGTTATCGTTGACCGGTGATCGGCAACCTTGAGACGTTCCAGGACGAGCTGGCCGCCAGCGGGTTTCCGCCGCTGGTCAACAAGCTGGCCGGGGCCGGCTTCCGGGGCCGGATCGCCACCTGCGACCTCGGGCCGCTGCGGCTGGTCTCCCTCGACACGCCGGAGAGCGCCTGCATCGGGCGGGAGCGCGACGCCGCCGGCGGCGAGAACCTGGCGGTCAAGGTGATGACCCGGGGCCGGACGCGGATCTCGCAAGGGCGCGGCGACGCCGAACTCGGGCCGGCCGACCTGGTGCTGCTCGATCCCACGCGTCCGCTCCGGTTCGAGAGCACCGCCGCGGCGCACGTCACCATCCTGGTTCCGCGCCGGGAGCTCCGGATCCGGCCCGCGCAGATCGACCGGCTCGTCGGCGTACGCATCGACGGCAGCCACGGCCCGGGCGCGCTCGTCTCCGTGCTGGCCCGGGAGTCGGCGCGGTCGGCGACCGAGTTCCGCGAGGCGGAGGCGCTGCGATCGGCGGCGGCCGTCGTCGAGCTGATCGCGGTCGCACTGGAGGCCCGGCTCGGCGACGGACGACCGGCCCCGGACGAGCGGCTGCGGGACCGGATCACCGGCTACATCGAGGCCCGGCTGGCCGATCCCGAGCTGTCCCCGTCCGGGATCGCCGCCGCCCACCACATCTCGGTACGCCGGCTGCACAAGCTGTTCGAGGACCAGCCGCTCACCGTCGCGGCCCTGATCCGCCGTCGCCGCCTGGAGCGCTGCCGAGCCGAGCTGACCGGAAGCGGACGTACGGTCACCGCCGTGGCCGCCCGGTGGGGGTTCTCCGATCCCACCCATTTCAGCAAGCTCTTCAAGGCGACGTACGGCTACACCGCCCGCGCACTGATGACCAGCAACCGTGCACCGACGACCAAGACGCGCGCAGCCGGCCCGGGAAAGGATGGTGGTGACCAACAGCGATAGGAGAAGTCGTGGCGAAGGTGAACATCGTCCGCCCCGGTGAGGGCGAGATCCTCGGCAGCGGGGCACAGCAGATCCGCATCCTGGAGAACGGCGAGCACACCGACCACCGGCTGGGGTTCGCCGAGGTCACCATTCCGCCGGGCACCCCGAGCCCGTTGCAGCATCGCCACGCCCAGCACGACGAGGGCTTCTACGTGCTGGCGGGAACTTTCCGGTTCACCGTCGGCGAGGACCACTACGACGCCGGGCCGGGCACCTGGGTCATCGTGCCGACTGGGGCGCCGCACACGTTCGCCAACATCGGCGACGAGAACGCGGTCATGCTGAACACCTTCACGCCGGACCTGTACGTGCAGTACTTCCGCGACTTCAAGGCCATGATCGATTCCGGGCAGCCGGTCAACGCCGAGACCATGAAACCGCTCTGGAAGAACTACGCCACCGAGATCTCGGACGAATACGCCTCGTGAAGCGCCTTCAACAGGACCGCTACGGCGGTCCGGAACCGTCGTGAAATCAGGGAAAAGCTCGATCGCCGCTCTGGGAATCGCCGCCGTGGCCGCGCTCGCCGTCACCTCTTCCGCGTCGGCCGCGGTCGAACTCCGCACCGACTGAGGCCCGCCGCGCGGACGCCATCGGCCGGCGTCTACTACGTTGGGTAGAATCGCGGCGGGCAATTCGACGTCGGAGGCACCATGGGCAGGTTGGGGGAGCTGGAGCGGGCCGTCATGGAGACCCTGTGGTCCTGCGACGACTGGGTGACCGTGCGGAAGGTGTACGACGAGCTCGCCGAGCGCGGGCTGGCGTACACCACGGTGATGACCGTGCTTTCCCGGCTGGCCGACAAGGGTTTCGTGCGCCGCGAACGGGATGGGCGGGCCTGGCTGTACGCCGCGTCGGGTGGGCGTGAGCAGTACGTCGCCGAGCTGATGATGGAAGCGCTCGGGCAGACCGGTGACCGCGGTGCGGCGCTCGCCAGGTTCGCGGGTTCGGTCTCCGAGGAGGAGGCCGAACTCCTGCGCAAAGCCCTGCCGCGGCGGCGGCGCTCGTGATCTACGCCCTGCACCACGGGATCGCGCTGGTGCTCGCGCTGGGAGTCGCGCGGTACCTGCTCGGTGCCGCTTGGACGCGCCGGCGGCCCCGGCTGGCGGTCGTGTTGTGGCAGGTCACCGCGCTGACGATCGTGGTGTCGTTCGTCGGCGGGCTGCTCGCGCTGGGGCTGGCACCGTACCGGCAGGGGATCGTGCCGGGGATGCGCTCGTTCCTCGCCGATCCCCGGAACCTGCCGCAGGTTCTCGCGGTCGCCGCCGGGCTGGCCGTCGGGGGCTGGCTGCTCGTCCACCAGGTCCGGTCGACCGTCCGGGTGGCGCGGCAGCGCGCGCGGCACCGGGATCTGCTCGCCCTGGTCGCGCGGGGAGGCCGGATCCTCGAACTCGACCACCCGGCCGTGGTGGCCTACTGCCTGCCCGGCCGCGACCCGCGGGTGGTGGTGAGCGCCGGCACGCGACGGCTGCTCAGCCGGGACGAGCTCGACGCCGTGCTGGCGCACGAACAGGCCCATCTGCGGGAACGTCACCACCTCGTGCTGTCCCCCTTCAACGCGCTCGCCCAGCTGTTCCCCCGCTGGCGGGCGCTGGGCAAGGTGACGGCGGCGGTGGGCCTGCTGACCGAGATGTGCGCCGACGACTACGCGGCGCGGCGGCACGGCCGCCAGGTGCTCATCGGCGCGCTGGAGAAGTTCCGCGTCTCCGGCGGCGGAGACGTCCCGGCCGGGACGATGGCCGCGGGCGGGACGCCCCTGCCGGACCGGATCGACCGCCTCCGCGACCGGCCCGTCGCCACGCGCGGTCTCACCGCCGCGCTCGCGATCGCGGCCGCCGTCACGTTGCTCGCGACCCCGCTCAGCCTCTTCGTCGCCCCCTTTTGACGGCGCTATGACCCAACGGCCACCCGCGGGGTCCGGTGCACCGTGCACCAGACGCTCGCCGTGGTGGCGGTGATGACCATGGCGCCGAGGACGTGCAGGGCCACCAGGGTCGCGGGCACCCCGGTCAGGAACTGGACCAGGCCCAGGCCGCCCTGGAGCAGCACCAACCCGACCAGGAGCAGGTAACGCCGCCAGATCCGCGGGTCCGGGGTGCGCAGGCGGAGGACGCCGCCGAGGCCGATCAGCAAGCCCAGGAACAGGAACAGCAGCGACGCGTGCGTATGCGCCAAGGGCTCGACGGGCAGGCCGAGGCGCGGGGTGTCTTCGCTTCCGGCGTGCGGGCCCGCGGCGGTTACGAGCGTCCCGGCGACGAGCGTCGCGGACAGGACGGCCACCAGGATGCCGAACAGCACGGCGACCGCCGGGTGGGCGCGGGTGCCGGACGCGGGGTGGTCGATCGCGTCGAGCAGGAGCAGCGACAGCCAGACCAGGGCGGTCGACGCCAGCAGGTGCGCGGCGACGGTCCACCACGACAGTCCGGTGAGGACGGTGACTCCGCCGAGCACCGCCTGCGCGACCACGCCGCCGAGCATGACCGAGGACAGGACCAGCGGCCTCGGCGACTGGCGACGGGCTCCCCACGCCGCCAGCACGCTGCCCGCGACGACGAGGCCGACCACGACGGTCAGCATCCGGTTGCCGTACTCGATCCACTGGTGCAGCGGTGCCGCCTCGGGGTGAGCGACCGGGGTGAGGCTGCCCGGGACGCACTGCGGCCAGGTCGGGCAGCCGAGGCCCGACCCGGTCACCCGCACGACGCAGCCGGTCACCGCGATCCCCGCGTTGGCGATCAGCGCGGCGATCGCCAGCCTGCGTTGCAAGACTTGCCGGGGCCACTGCATCCGGTCGGTTCCCTTCGTCCGGTCACGGCTTGACAGCGCGTGGACGACCACGTTCTACTACGGGCAGTAATCCTACGACGTGTAGTAGAAGCGCGGGCCCCGGGTGGCCTTGTCCAGGGCGAATCGGGGGATGTGATGACCGGGCAGGCAGGCGCCGCGCAGGACCTGGAAACGCCCTTGGCGGAGCGGGTCCCCGCCGTCGAAGTGACCGACCTGGTGGTGCGGTACGGCTCGGTCACCGCCGTGGACGGCGTGTCGTTCGCGGTCCCGTGGGGCAGCGTGCTCGCGCTGCTGGGGCCGAACGGCGCGGGCAAGACGTCCACTGTGGAGGTTTGCGAGGGCTTCTGGCCCCCTTCCGGCGGCCGGGTCCGCGTCCTGCGCCGGGACCCGTGGACGGACCACGACGTGGTGATGCCGCACGTGGGCGTGATGCTGCAAGCCGGCGGCGTCCACCCGGCGGCGCGAGCGGGCGAGGCGCTGAAGCTGCTGGCCTCCTTCGCCGCGCAGCCCCTGCCGGTGGACGCGCTCGCCGAACGGCTCGGCCTCACCGGCGTCCTGCACACCGAATGCCGCCGGCTCTCCGGCGGCGAGAAGCAACGGCTCCACCTCGCCATGGCGATGGTCGGACGCCCGGCGGTGCTGTTCCTGGACGAACCGACCGCGGGCATGGACGTGGCGGGACGGCACGCCACCTGGACGCTGATCGAACAGGCGCGGGCGGCCGGGGTCACCGTGCTGCTGACGACGCACCTGCTCGACGAGGCGGAGCGGCTGGCGGACCAGGTGGTGATCATGCGCGCCGGCCGCGTCGCCCTCGCCGGCTCGCCCGCGGAGCTGACGTCGGCGGCGTCCCTCGACCGGGTGCGCGTGCGCTCCCGCCCGCACCTGCCGCTGGAGCGGTTGCGGCCGGAATTGCCGGCCAGGGCGACGGTGACCGAACCGGGCGACGGGGAGTACGAGATCGGGAATCTGCGGCAGGGCGAGCTGGGCGCGGTCATCGGCACCGCGCTGGCCTGGTGCGTGGGGCAGGACGCGGTCGTCACCGACGTCCGGGCGGTGCGGCCGAGCCTGGAGGACGTCTTCCTCGCCGTGACCGCGAGGAAGACGCCGTGACCGCCGACGGCCCGCTCCTGGACCTGAGCCCGGGCACCGGGCGTGCGCCGTTGCCCGCGCTCATCGCGCGCCAGGCGGCCATGGAACTGCGGCTGTTGTCCCGGCGGATCGACAGCCTGGTCGTGATGACGGTCCCGCCGGTGCTCGCCTTGTTCGGCGTCGGGGTTTCCGACGTGATCCGGCTGCCGACCGCCGACCGGCTGGGGTTCGCCGTGCCCGGGGCCATCGCGCTGGCGGTGATGGCGTCGGCCTTCGTCGGCCTCGCGGTTTCCACCGGCTACGAACGCGGCCACGGCGTGCTCAAGCGGCTCGGCGCCAGTGCGCTGCCGACCTGGGGGCTGCTCCTGGCGAAAATGGCCGCCGCGGTGGTGGTGATCGAGGCGCAGGTGGTGGTGTTGGCGGGCCTCGGCGTGCTCCTCGGCTGGCGGCCGCACGGCGACGGCCTCCTCGGCGCGGTGGGGCTCGTCGCACTGGCGACCGCGGCGTTCGCCGGGGTGGGCCTGATCATGGCGGGCCGGCTGCGGGCCGAAACGACGTCCGGGGCCGCCAACCTGGCGTACCTGGTTATGATCGTGTTCGGCGACGTGGTCTTCCCCCTCCCGACCCGGGTGGTCGACTGGACCCAGCTGCTGCCCGTCACCGCGCTGGCCGAAGGGCTGAGGTCCGCGCTGTCGGCCGGCGCCGGGGTGCCGGTCGGCTACTGGAGCCTGCTGGGCCTGTGGGCGGTGCTCGGCCTGGTCTCGGTGGTGCTGTGGTTCCGGTGGGAATGACCGTCAGTTGACTCCCGCGTAGGAATGCAGTCCCGACACGGCCAGGTTGACGAAGAACAGGTTGAACAGCACGGCCACCAGCCCGACGAGGTTGACCCAGGCCGCGCGGCGCTTGCGCCAGCTGGGCGTCGAGCGGGCGTGCAGGTAGGCCGCGTAGCAGACCCACGAGACGAAAGCCGCGGTCTCCTTCGGGTCCCAGGCCCAGTAGCGGCCCCACGCCGATTCGGCCCAGACCGCGCCGGTGATGATCGCGAACGTCATGGTGGCGAACCCGAACACGCCGGTCCGGTACGCGAGCTTGTCGAGGAACTCCGGCGACGGCAGGCGGGTCGCGCGCGTGCCCTTGCCGGTCGCCGGGCTCGGCTCGCGGTCAGGCTCGGTGGCGTGCCTCGTGCTGACCAGGTGCAGGGCGCTGGTGATGCCGGAGATCAGGAAGACGCCGCTCGCCATGATCGCGGCCGCCACGTGGATCAGGATCCAGTACGAGCGCAGGCTGGGCTGGACCGGCGCGGCTTCGGTGTAGAGCACGTTCCCCGCCAGGAACAGCAGCAGGGAGATCGGCAGCAGCACGAAGACCGCCGCTTTGCGCACGGGGTGCTTCCGCAGCACGTACAGCCAGCCGATGACGGCCACCAAGCCGACCATGGACATGTACTCGTACATGTTGCCCCAGGGCACCCGCGACGTCGCCACGCCGCGCAGGACCACCGAACCCCCGTGCAGGATCGCGCCCAGCACGGTCAGCGCCACCGCGGTGCGGCCGCACCGTTCCGGGATCGACCGCCGATCCGGCCGCACCGGCCCGTAGCCGGTGGGCGGGGGTGGCGCACCGGCGCCGGACATCACGAGCTGTTCCGCGGGTTCCCGCCGGCCGACCGGGTACCGCCCGACGGCGTACTCGGCGGCGGCCAGCAGGGCCGCCAGCATGTAGATGCCGTACGCGCTGATGAACAGCCAGTCGCTGTACATGGCGAGGAGGGGCATGGGTGACGCCTTCCGACACAGGACGCGGTCTTTCTCCGACGCACTGTAGTACTTCAGGCTGTAGTACTCGCCGGGAGGTCAGGCGGTGCCGGCCCACACCTGGGAAAGCCGCAGGATCATCACCGGGACGGCGACGGCGCCGATGACGAGCACCCCGGGGCCCCAGCGGGTCCGCTCCGCCATCGACCACACGGTCGCCAGCGGCAGGACGAACAGCAGGCCGATCAGGTACGCGCCGAACGTGAGGTGCTCGAACTCGCGGTCCGCGGTGACCAGGTTCACGACGCCGACCACGGCCTGGACCAGCAGGCCCAGTTCGATCAGGGCCAGCAGGCCGAGTAGTGCCCGGCCGTCGGGCCGGCGCAGGCCCACCGGCCGGTTGAGCGCGATCAGCACCAGCGCCCAGACGGCGGCGGCGAGGGCCGCGAAGGTCAGGGCGGTGGCGAGAGTGTCGATCATGGGGTCCCCGGAATTTTACTACACAGCGTAGGATTACACGGCGTAGTAGAATGGACCCGCCGAATGGTTGTCAAGGCGGAAATCGGCGAGGGGAAGCTCGGCTGCTCGGCCGGGGAAGCGGCCGAGCAGCCGAGTCCTGCCCGCAGGGACCGTCAACGCGCGGTGGAGGGCTCGGCGCCGTACCACCGGTGCACGTCGGCGACCGAGCCGATCACGCCCTCGAACACGTCACCGGGGCGCTCGTCGTCACCGACGGCGAGCACGAACCGCGCCTTCGCCCGTCCGGACACCGTCAGCGTGTAGGTGCCTTTTTCCGCCGGGAACCGCCCGGTCAGGTAGCTGAGGTACGACGTGTTGGTGTACGGCTCGTCGAACGTCTCCCGCTTGCTCGCGGTCAGCACCTGCTTCCGCCCGGAGGGCGACTCGATCGTCAGCGTGGGCAGCTCCGCCTCCGTGAGGTCCTGTTCCGGGCTCAGTTTCGGAATGAGCAGCTCGACGAACAGGTTCTGGTCCGCGCGCAGGTCGGCGCGCACGCTGCGGGTTTCGCCCGGTTCGTCGATGTCCCCGTAGAAAGCGAACGAAATGTTGCCGTCCGGGAGTCTCGGCGCCTTTCCCCGGCTGGCGTTGGCCCTCGTGAGCACCACCGGAATGTGGAGGAAGAGAAATCCGGTGACGGCCAGGAAAACCCGCGCCTGCCGGGCGGTTCCGGCCAGGGCGTCCTTCGCCTTGGCCGGCCAGTTGCGCTTGCTGGTCACTTCATCTCCTTGGTGTCGGCGACGGCGGTCCCGTCGTCGCGTGCGGGACGGGAAAAACGGAAGACGCAGAGTTTTCTGCCCTCGGTCTGCCGGGAAAGGGTGCGCACGGTGAGGTCCGGGAACGCGCGCTCGGTGGCGGTGAGGTCGAGCCCGCAGACCACCGGTTCGGCGGGCTCGAGGCCGAGCCGCTCGGCGGCCGCGAGGCAGCTGCAGGTGAGCATCACTTCCAGCGCGGCGTCCTCGTCTTCGGTGGAGACGTCGACGAACTCGGTCGAGATGCCGATGGCGTCGAGGCCGGGCACGGCCTTGGCCAGGCCGTCCGCCAGCCGGCCGTGCTCGATCAGTGGCCCGATTCGGCCGCGCTGGCGTTCCGGCAGACCGGCCAGTGATAGCTCTTCGGCCTCGGCGGCACCGTGCTTTCGCCGGAGTTCGAGGTAGGCGCGGACCTGGTCGCACATGGCCTGCAGGGCGTGCTCGGCCGGCGTGGCGCCGGCTGCCTGTGCTGGGGACACGGTTGTTCCTCCTTGGTGTTGGCGGACGGGGTGCGGGCGGACGGGGTGCGCCGGACCGGGCCGGCTGCCCGGCGCGGCCGGGGCGGGTCTTCGGGCCGCGCCGGTTCCGGTGGTGTCCAGTCGCGGGGGTCGCCTGCCAGCGCGACGCAGTTGTGCGCGGCGAGCGAGAGCGTCGTGTAGCGGTACCAGCTGGTCCAGTGGCGGACCTCGTACTGGTCGAGCCCGGTGTTCTCGCAGGCCGAGGCCAGGACCGCGACGTTGTCCTCGGCCAGGCTCGCCACCCGCGCCAGCTCGGCCAGCGAGGTCGCCGGCGAGCTGCCGCAGAGGTAGCTGCGCAGGTCGCCGTGGCCCGCCGGGCCGCGGCGCAGGAGCAGCCAGTGCGCGAGCCGGCCGGGGCCGGGCGGCGGCGTGGGGAGCCGGGCCCACAGGTGGGTGCCGGACACGCCGTCCAGCTCCCGGCCGGGCACCCACGCCTGTTCCGGGAGCAGGCCCGCCGCGGTCGCCGCGGTGTGCTGCTGCGCCCGGCCGTCCCCGGCGAACGGCAGGACGCGGTCCGGGGACCAGCCCAGCACGAACCACACCTGGTTGCGCTCCAGGAAGGTCCGCAGCCGCTGGTCGGCGGCGAACTCCTCGGTCGCGGTGACCCACCGGGCCGGGGTCCGGGCGATGAAGGTCCTGGCCACCATCGCCGCGGCGAGCTCGGACGGCGTGCGGTGGGTGATCTCGTCCGGCACCCTGGCGGCCGTCCTCCTGGACGCGTCTTCGGTCCAGGAGGACGGGAGATACAGTTCGCGGTCGATCAGGAACCGCCCGCTCGTGGACGCATAGGTGAGAAACAGTCCTCGCTGGACGTTTTCGGTCCGCCTGCCCTTTCCGGTTCTGTGTTCGTGGACGCCGACCGATCTGCTGCCCCGTTTCCGGAATCGCCATTGGTCGATCACCAAAGCGGCGTCCCGCTCGGCGGCATAGCCGAGCACGAAGTTTCTCACATCGTCCCTGACGTGGTCGGCGTTCCAATGCGCGGAGCTCAGGAGCCGTTGCATCCCGTCGGGATATTTCTCTCCGCCCTGCGCGGCCAGCTGCCACCCGGTTCGGCGCCGGACCGGGCTCAGCAGCCCGTGGAGAAACGTCCTGGCCCGTTCTCTCGGTTCCGCGCGCGCGAAACGCGGTTTGATATAGCTGTGCAAATCATCGAGCAATTCAAGTGGGCGTCGTGAGCCGTCCCCAGATGAATCCATTGCTTTCCCCCGCCCCAGAAGTACGCTGCCTTCTTCCCCGGTACTCGGCCTTCCAATCTACTCGGGTTCTATATGTCCCTCCGGATAAGTGCGGTTGATGATCCGGTCATCCGGAGCCCGGTCACCGGCTCGCCGGCCCGCGCCGCGGCGACGGCCGGTGACCAGGTATGTGAGCGCGAACAGCGCGGCGCCGACGAGGACGATCGTCGTGCCGCTGGGCACGTCGACGTGGTAGCTCAGGTTCATCCCGGCGAACCCGGTGACCGCCCCGATGCCCGCCGCGAGCGGCAGCACCTTCGCGAACGGCCGCGCGATCATCCGGGCGATCACCGCCGGCACGACGAGCGCCGCGGCGACCAGGGTCACGCCGATGACGGTCAGCGTGGTGAGGACCGCGAGCGACAGCACGGACATCAGCAGCACGTCCATCCGGGCCACGGCCACCCCCGAGGCCGTCGCCACCTCCGGGTCGAAGGTGGTGAACTGCAGGGCCCGGTACCGCACCAGCACCGCGACGCCGGTCAGCGCCGCGACGACGCCGACGACCACCACGTCGGTGGTCCGCACGCCGACGATGGAGCCGAACAGCGCCGCGTCGAACGACGGCCCCCGGCTGCCGAACACGGTGAGCAGGGCGACGCCCAGCGCGAACGAAGCCGTGGTGATCACCCCGATGGCGGCGTCCGAGCCGATTCCCCGGCTGCGGGCGACCCGGTTGATCAGCAGCGCGCTGAACAGCCCCCAGACGCCCGCACCCACGTAGTAGTTCACCTCGACGATCGAGGCCGCGGCGAAGCCGCCGAACACCGAGTGGGACAGCCCGTGCCCGAGGTAGGACATCCCGCGCAGGGTGATGTACACGCCGGTGAGCCCGCACAGCGCGCCGGCGACGGTCGCGATCAGGCAGCCGTTGACGAAGAACTGGTAGCGGAACGGGTCGAGCAGGACGTGGAGCCAGCTCACGGCCGCACCTCCTCGTGCCGCTCCAGCCCGGGGATACGGCGGTCCACGACCACGAGCAGACCCGAGTGCTCCAGCACCTCCATGCGCGCGCCGAAGGTGCGTTCCAGCACGTCCGGCCGGATGACTTCGACGGGCGCGCCCGCCGCGACCACCCGTTCGCGCAGGCAGACGACGTGCGGCAGGTGGGTGACGATCCCGTTGAGGTCGTGGGTGGTCAGCAGGATCGCCATGCCCTCGGCGTTGAGCCGGCCCAGCAGGTGCAGGATGTCGTGGCGGGTGGCCACGTCCAGGCCGCTGGTCGGTTCGTCGAGCAGCAGCAGCCGCGGCCGCCGCAGCAGCGCCCGCGCCAGGAACATCCGCTGTTGCTGGCCGCCCGAGAGCTCGCGGATCCGCCGTCCGGCGGTCTCCCCGATGGCCAGCCGGTCGAGCACCTCTTCGACGTCGTGCCGTTCGGCCCGGCTCGGCCACGGCCACGGCCTGCTTTGGCGGCGGGCCATCAGCACGCATTCGCGCACGGTGATCGGGAAGTCCCAGTTGATGGTCTCCAGCTGCGGCACGTAGCCGACCGACAGGTCCCGCGCCCGCTCGAGCCGGCCCCGCGCCGGTGTGACCGTGCCCAGCAGCAGCCGCAGCAGGGTGGTCTTGCCGGAGCCGGAGGGGCCGACCACGCCGGTGAAGGTTCCCGGACGCACCGTCAGGTCGACCGCGCGCAGGGCGATCTTGCCGCCGTAGCCGGCGTCCACCCGGCGCAGCTCGGCGAGCACCGTCCCGGCCGGGCTACTGCGGGTAGTCAGCATGGCTCACCGTGTCTTCGTGGGTGTCGAGGGCTTTCAGCGCCGGCGCCGTGCCGCCGAGGGACTCCACGATGGTCACGTAGTCGAACCGCATCAGGCCCAGCCAGGAGTGCTCGGGGGCGCCGGGTGAGCCGGGCAGGTCGTCGTCGCGGAGGACGTCGACGTACCGGACGCCGGTGGCGGCGCCGATCTGTTCGAGCACCTTCGACGGGAAGACCTCGGACCCGAAGATCGCCGTGACCTTGTCCCGTTTCACCTGCTCGATCAGGCCGGCGATCTCCTGCGGGGTGGGGTCCTCGAAGTTCTTCGGCTGGATCGCGCCGACGACCTTCCAGCCGAATGTCCTGGCGAAGTAGGCGTAGGCGTCGTGGTAGGTGAGCAGCTCCCGCCGGTCCTCCGGGATCGAACGCTGGTCGGCGCGCAGGGCGCCGGCGAGCGCGTTCGCCTTGCGGTCGAAGGCTTCGGCGTTGCGCCGGTAGGTCGCCGCGTTCCCCGGATCGAGCTGGATCATGGTGTCCCGGACGGTGTCGGCGTACTTCACCGCATACGTCGGGTCGGTCCACAGGTGCGGGTTCGGCTTGCCCTCTTCCTTGGGAAAGGAGAAGTCGTAGATGTAGTCGCGTTCCGGCAGGACCGCGGGCCCCAGTTCGACGATCCGCGCGTCGGCGCGCTTGGTGCTCTCGGCGAGCTTCTTCGTCGGCTCCTCCAGCTGCAGGCCGTTGAGGAAGACGACGTCGGCCTCGCCGAGCACCCGGCCGGCGCTCGGCGGCGGGTCGAAGGTGTGGCTGTTGGTCCCCTCGGGCACCAGCCCGTGCACGTCGGCCCGGTCGCCGACGACCGAGGCCACGATGCTGGTCAGGGGCGCCACCGTGGTGACCACCTGCGGCTTGCCGTCGGCCGGTGCGGGCGCCGGATCGCCGCAGGCGGTGAGCGCCGTCGAGCCGGCCAGCAGGCAGGCGGCCAGCAGAACGGCGGGTCTAGTCGGACGCACGGGTGCCTCCTCGGGTGGGTCCGGAAGCCTGCCCGGCCGCCGCGGCCGCCGGCGCAAGCGCCTCGTACACGCGCGACAGCGCGGAGTCGTCCAGCGCGGCCGACACGAACCACGCCTCGAAGGCGGACGGCGGCAGGTAGACGCCCCGGGCGAGCATCGCGTGGAAGAACGCGCGGTACGCGGCGGTGTCCTGGCCGAGCGCGCTCGTCTGGTCCGTGACCTCGTCCGCGGTGAAGAAGACCGAAAAGAGGCTGCCCGCGTGTTGCACGCGGTGCGGCACGCCTTCACGGCTCAGCGCGGCGGACACCGCCGCGCGCAGGTCGGCGGCGATCCGGTCCAGCCGGGCGTAGAGCTCGCCGGTCGCCTGGCTCAAGGTCGCCAGCCCGGCCGCCGTCGCCAGCGGATTGCCCGAGAGCGTCCCGGCCTGGTACACCGGGCCGGCCGGAGCCAGCAGGCCCATCAGGTCGGCACGCCCGCCGAAAGCCGCGGCGGGGACACCACCGCCCATCGTCTTGCCGAAGGTCAGCAGGTCCGGACGCACGCCCTCCACCCGCGACCAGCCACCGGGTCCCACGCGGAAGCCGGTGATCACCTCGTCGGCGACGAAGAGCGCGCCGTGGTCCCGGCAGATCTCCGCCAGCGCGGCGGTGAAACCCGGCGGCGGTGGGACGACGCCCATGTTCGCCGGGACCGCCTCGGTGATCAGGCAGGCGATTTCGCCGCCGTGCCGGGCGAAGAGTTCCCGCACGACGCCGAGATCCCCGTACGGCAGCACGATGGTGTCGGTCACCTGGGCGCCGCTGACGCCGTCGCTGTCCGGCAGCGCCAGCGTCAGCAGGCCGGAGCCCGCCGAAGCCAGCAGCGCGTCGACGTGCCCGTGGTAGCAGCCGGCGAACTTGACCACCTTGGCGCGTCCGGTCGCCGCGCGCGCCAGCCGGATCGCCGACATCGTCGCCTCGGTACCGGAACTGACCAGGCGTACCTGCTCCACCGCGGGCACCCGGCGCACGATCTCCTCGGCCAGCAGGACCTCGCCTTCGGTCGGTGCGCCGAAGGACGTGCCCTTGGCCGCGGCGGCGGTGACCGCCTCGACCACCGCGGGATGGGCGTGCCCGAGCAGCAGGGCGCCCCAGGAGTTCACCAGGTCGACGTACTCCCGGCCGTCGGCGTCGGTCAGGTGGGGACCCGAGCCCCGGACCGGGAACCGGGGTGTTCCGCCGACGGCCTGGAAGGCGCGGACGGGGGAGTTGACCCCGCCCGGGATCACGGCCTTCGCACGGTCGAAGAGCGCTTCGGCGGCCGGAGCCCCGAACGGGTGGATGACGGGAACGGAGGCTGTCATCGGGACAGCTCCTTCACCTGCGGCGCCCGCGCTCCGGCCCAGTCGCGGGGCTGGAGGAACCGGCTCAGGTCCGCTTCGGGAGACCGCGGCTCGGGCCGGACGTCGTAGGCCCAGCTCGCCATCGGCGGCATCGAGATCAGGATGGCCTCGATGTTGCCCTTCGTCTGCAGGCCGAACATCGTGCCGCGGTCGTACACCAGGTTGAACTCCGCGTAACGCCCGCGCCGGATCAGCTGCCAGCGCCGCTCGGCTTCCCCGTAGGGCAGCTCGGTGCGCCGATCGAGGATCGGCCGGTAGGCGGCCAGGATCGTGTCCAGCCCGTCGGCGACGAGGGCGCGGTGCGCCGCGAAGCCGTCCGGGCCGGTCGCGGTGAGGTGGTCGAAGAACACGCCGCCGATCCCGCGCATTTCACCGCGGTGCTCGATGGTGAAGTAGCTGTCGCAGGCGGACTTCCACTTCTCGTGGTCCGCGGTGCCGGGGTGGCGGTCGCACCAGTCGCGCAGCGTCCGGTGGAAGTGCACGGCGTCGTCGTCGAAGCCGTACATCGGCGTCAGGTCGAGCCCGCCGCCGAACCACCAGGCGTCGCCCGTCTCGAAGAAGCGGAAGTTCGCGTGGAACGACGGCGCGTACGGGTTGAGCGGGTGCAGCACCATCGAGATCCCGGTCGCCCGGAACGGTTTCCCGGCCGTCTCGGGCAGCTGGGCGCCGACCGAGGGCGGGACCTGGGCGCCGGACACGGCGGAGACGTTCACTCCGGCACGTTCGAAGACCCGGCCTCCCTCCAGGGTGCAGACCCGTCCGCCGCCGAGCCCGGCCCGCTGCCAGGGTTCGCGCCGAAACGACGCCTCACCGTCGTAGTCTTCGAACGCCCTCACCAGCCGGCTTTGCCCGCCGTAGAACAGTTCGGCCATCGCGTCGCTCAGATTCACCGGTTCGGTCCCCCTTCGTCGTCACGCCGGAACTCGTGCACCGCGTCGACCAGCCGCGCCACCGTGTCCGGCGGGGTCTGCTGGAGGACGCCGTGCCCGAGGTTGAAGATGTGCGGGCCACCCAGTCCCGCTTCGAGCACCGCGTTCGCGCCGGAGACCGCCGCCCGCGGCGAGGCGAGCAGCAGCCCGGGGTCGAGGTTGCCTTGGAGCACCTTGCCCGGCAGCTGCTCGCGGCACACGGCGAGCGAGGTCCGCCAGTCCACGCTGATCACTTCGGCCGGGAGCGTCGCGATTCGCGGGTACAGGTGCGAAGCCCCGACGGCGAGGTAGATCCGCGGGACGCCGAGCCCGGCGAGCGCGTCCAGCACGCGTCGGGCGTAGGGCAGGCCGTAGGTCCCGTAGCCCTCGCTGTCGTGGACGCCCGCCCAGCTGTCGAACAGCTGGACCGCCTGCACCCCGGCGTCGATCTGGGCGCGCAGGTAGCGGATGGTCGTCTTGGTCAGCTTGTCGAGCAGCTCGTGGGCCGCGGCCGGTTCCCGCCGCAGCCACGCGCGCAGCTCGCCGTGGTCGTTCGCGCCGCCACCCTGCACCACGTAGGTGGCCAGCGTCAGCGGCGCGCCCGCGAACCCGATGAGCGGCACCGGTGACTCTTCCCGCAGCTGGCGGCAGGCCTGCATGACGAACGGCGCGAGCTCCCCGGCCTCGGGCAGCACGAGGCGCCGGACGTCGGCCCGCGTCCGCACCGGCCGCGCGAGCACCGGCCCGGGCGTGAACTCGATGTCGAGACCCATCGACGGCAGCGGCGTCATGATGTCGCTGAACAGGATCGCCGCGTCCAGCGGGAACCGCCGCACCGGCTGCAACGTGATCTCCACGGCGAGCTCGGGCCGGCGCACCATCTCCCAGAACCCGTGCCGCTCCTTGAGTTTCCGGTATTCGGGCAGGTAGCGGCCCGCCTGCCGCATCAGCCAGATCGGCACCGTGGACGTCGGCCTGCCCCAGGCCGCGTCGAGGAACAGGGCGCTCACAGCAGCCGCTCCGCGGCTTCGGTGGCCCAGTAGGTCAGGATGACCGATGCCCCGGCCCGGCGGATCGAGGTGAGCGTTTCGACGATCACCCGGTCCCGCTCGAGCCAGCCGCGCCGGGCGGCGGCCTCCACCATCGCGAACTCGCCGGACACCTGGTAGGCCGCGACCGGCACGGACACCGTGTCCGCCACCCGGCGCACGATGTCCAGATAGGACATGGCGGGCTTGACCATCACCATGTCCGCGCCCTCGGCCAGGTCCAGTTCGAGCTCGCGGGCCGCTTCGAGGCCGTTGCCGGGATCCATCTGGTAGGTCTTGCGGTCGCCCGTCAGCTGCGAGTCGACGGCGTCCCGGAAGGGACCGAAGAACGCGGAGGCGTACTTGGCGGTGTAGGCGAGTACGGCGACGCCGGTGTGCCCGTGGTCGTCCAAAGTGGACCTGATGGCGGCCACCTGGCCGTCCATCATGCCGCTGGGACCGACCACGTCCACGCCCGCCTCGGCGAGGGCCACCCCCATCTCGGCGTAGCGCACGAGGGTGGCGTCGTTGTCGACGGCGCCGTCCGGGGTGAGCACTCCGCAGTGGCCGTGGTCGGTGAACTCGTCCAGGCAGAGGTCGGCCATCACGACACCGGCGTCCCCGACCTCGGACACCACGTCCCGGACGACGGTGTTGAGGATGCCGTCCGGGTCGGTGGCCGCCGAGCCGGACGGGTCGCGCCGCCGCGGCACGGCGAACAACATCAGGCCGCCGACGCCGGCCGAGACCGCGGCGTGCGCGGCCTTGCGCACCGAATCCCGCGTGTGCTGCACGACGCCCGGCAGCGACGGGACGGGCACGGGTTCGGTGAGGCTCTCCTTGACGAACAGCGGCAGGACGAGGTGCTGCGGACGCACGTGGGTCTCGGTGACGAGACGCCGCAGGGCGGCGGTGCGCCGCAGGCGCCGGGGCCGCACCCGTGGCGGGCCGGGCGGGATGACGGACATGGTCGTTACCTCCTGGGTTCGGCGGGTCTGCCGGGTTGCGGAACGCGGGGCGCGGCAGCGGCGCGGTCTCCGAGGTCGCCCGGCGGGTCGGCGAGCACGGTCGCCGACCCGGCGGCGAACAACGCGGCGGCGGCGCGGTCGCCGAGGTCGCCGGCGGGTCAGTGGGGTTGCGGAACGCGGGGCGGGGTGCGCGGGTCGGCGGGCGTGCCGTGCGGGGAGGCCGCGCCGAGCACCGTCGCCGCTCCGGCGGCGAGCAGCGCGGCGGCGACGCGGCCGCCGAGGTCGGCCGGCGCGTCGCCGGTGCCGGTGGCGCTTCGGCGCAGCACGGCCGACCCGTCGGGCGCGGCGACCATCCCGGTCAGCCGCAGCCGCCGGGCGTCGCCGCCGGAGACCCACTCGGCGTACGCGCCGACCGGGGCGGTGCAGCCGGCGTCGAGCTCGCGCAGCACGGTGCGCTCCGCGTCGACGACGGTCCGCGTCGGCGCGTGGTCGATCCGGGCCAGCACGGCGGCCACGGCGTCGTCGCCCGCGCGGCATTCGACCGCCAGCGCGCCTTGGGCCGGTGCGGGGACGAGCGTGTCCGCGGGGATCGGGGTCACGGCCGGGCTCAGCAGGCCGAGCCGCGCCAGCCCGGCGGTCGCCAGCACGACGCCGTCGAGGGCGCCGGAGGTGACCATCGCCAGCCGGCTGTCGACGTTGCCGCGCACGGGCACGACTTCGACGTCCGGTGCCAGCGCGAGCAGCTGCGCCCCGCGCCGCGGGGAACCGGTGCCGATCCGCGTCCCGGCGGGCACCGCGGCCGGCCGGATTTCGCCGTCCCGCCACACCAGCGCGTCACGCGGGTCTTCGCGGACGGGCACGGCGGCCAGCCGCAGCCCGGGTTCCGGGGCGGTGGGCAGGTCCTTGAACGAGTGCACGACGAAGTCGACTTCGCCACGCAGCAACGCGTCCCGCAGCGCCGTGACGAACACGCCGGTGCTGCCGAAGGTCGCGATGGGGGCGCTGCTTTCGTCGCCCGCCGACGACAGCGGCACCAGCCGCACCGGGCGTCCGGTCGCGGCGGTGATTTCGTCCGCCACCCACTGCGCCTGGACCGTGGCCAGCTTGCTCCGGCGGGTGCCGAGCCGCAGGGGCGGCGTGTCCGGGGTGCTGTTCGTCATCGGCTCACCTCACTGTTGTCTGCTGTGGACTGGAGTTCGAGGTCGAAAAGCAGGGACAGCGCCTCGACGTACACCCCGCCGTCGGCCGCCCGGGAGAGTTCCTTGACGCGGATGGTCGGGGTGTGCAGGAGCTTCCGCACGACCCGGTTGAGCGCGGCCTCGGTCTCCGCCTGTTCCTGGGTGCCCAGCTTCGGAAGGCGGGTCCGCAGCCTGCTGAACTCGGTCTTGACGAGGTCGGTGGCGTGCGAATGCAGCGCCGAGATGAGGGGAGCGGCGACGGCGGTGCGGCGGGCGCTGGTGAAGCCCGCCGACTCCTCGGCCACGATCTTCCACGCCGCGTCCAGTTCGGACGGTTCGCCGCGGCCGGCCAGGAACCCGCCGAGGATTTCGAGGTCGACCAGGCTGACGCCGTCGATGTCCCGGCAGGCCCGTTCGATGTCCCGGGGCATCGCCAGGTCGAGGCAGAACATCGGGGCGAAGCCGGCCGCGCGCCGCGCCGCGTGGAGCACTTCGGAGCCGACCACCGGTTCGGCCGCGCCGGTCGCGGTCACCAGCACACTGCACCGAGCCAGGGCCTCGGTCAGCTCGCCAGGTCCCACCGCGACCCCGTCGACCAGTTCGGCGAGACGGACCGCGTTCGCCTGCGTGCGGCTGTTCACCAGGATCTCCTCGATCCCTTCGGCCCGCAGCGTCTTCGCGGCCAGCGAGCCGATGGAACCGGAGCCGATCAGCACCGCGGTCCGGCCGGCCAGGCCGCCGAGCATCGCGCTGCCCAGTTCCAGCCCGGCGCTGAGCAGTGAGGGGGTCGCGGTGCCGATCCGGGTCTCGGTCCTGGCGCGCTTGCTGGCGCGCAAGGCGGTGTCGACCGCGGAGGTGAGCAGCCCGCGGGCCGTCCCGGCGGACTGGGCCGCCTGCAGCGCGGCGCGGAGCTGGGCGACGATGTGCTCCTCGCCGGTCGCCATCGAGTCCAGTCCGCAGGCGACGGCGCACAGGTGCGTCACGGCTTCGGCTTCCTGCCGGATCTGGAGGAACCCGAGGACCTCGCTGATGGACAAGCCGCCGCGGGCGGCGAAGAAGTGCTCGAGTGAATGCGCCGCCTGCCGCGGGGAGGCTGTGGTCGCCACGTACACCTCGGTGCGGTTGCAGGTCGACAGCACCATGACCTCGGAGATGGCCGTGCTGCCGTGCAGGTGCCGGAGGGTCGCCGCGAGCTCGTCGGTGCCCACGGACAGGCGCTCGAGCAGTGCGGTTGCCGCGGTTTTGTAACAGGCACCGATGGCAAGAATTGTCATGGGTCGCCGCCGTTCTTCGAAAGTGGTGTGCGACCGGACAGTAGGCGCGGGAATCGCGTGGAATCAACGCTTTCCGACGGCAACCGCAGTTATCCGGGCACCCGGTGCGTCAACCGCACTTGGCCCCACCAGGCGAGGTTGGTCCTGTTAGCGTGCCGTCCTCGCCATTACGGCTTCGTCATCGACATCGGCAGAGAAAAGGTGGCTCATCGTGGCTAAACAATTCGACGTGGTCATCGTCGGCGGTGGGATAACCGGGCTGACCGTCGCCCAGCAGTTGTCCGCCAGGTCCCCCGGGACCAGTTTCACTCTGCTGGAAGCGGGCGAGCGCGTCGGCGGCATCGTCGGCTCCTACCGGCGGGACGGCTTCACCGTCGACACCGGGCCGCACGGGTTCGTCGTCTACGGCCCCGGCGGGGTCGCCGACCTGGCCCGGGAACTGGGTCTCGGTGACGAGATGATGGTCGCGGAAGACCCCGCACAGCGGTTGTTCCTGCTCAGCGACGACCGGCGCCTGGTGCCGATGCCGACATCGGTGCCGAGCTTCCTGCGGTCGTCTCTGCTCGACGCGCGGGGTAAGGCGCGGGT
Source organism: Amycolatopsis sp. NPDC021455 (assembly GCF_040640995.1). Taxonomy (NCBI): domain Bacteria; kingdom Bacillati; phylum Actinomycetota; class Actinomycetes; order Pseudonocardiales; family Pseudonocardiaceae; genus Amycolatopsis; species Amycolatopsis sp. NPDC021455. The sequence continues at coordinate 31,240 of NZ_JBFACT010000015.1, forward strand.
GGCCGCCGAGATCTTCGTGCCGCGGCGAACCGAGGAGGAACCGTTCTTCCACTTCACCGCACGCCGGTTCGGGGTGCGGGCCGCGCGGGCGCTGGCGGTGCCCGCGGTGCTCGGCGTGACCGGCGGCGACGCCCGGAACCTCAGCGTGGACGCGAAGTTCCCGTTCATCCGGCAGCTGGAGCGCGACCACCGCAGCATCCTGCTCGGCGCGCTCAAGGAGACCTGGAAGCAGCAGCGCGCGGCCGGGCGGCGGCTGCCGAGGCTGCCGAAGTTCGAGGAGTTCGGCGCGAACCTGTTCAGCTTCCGCGGGCAGGGTATGCAACGGCTGATCGACGTGCTGGAGAAGGCGGTCACCGAGCACGTCCGGCTCGGCAGCCGGGTAGACGGCGTCGATCGGGATGGCAGTGCTTGGCGGGTAAGGGTTTCCGGTGGCGAGGTCCTCGAGGCGCGGCACGTGGTGCTGGCCCTGCCGGCGTACCGGGCGGCGGCGCTGCTGGAGGCGCACCTGCCGCGGTTCGCCGCCACGCTGACCGAGATCCCGCACCCCGACGTGCGGGTGGTGGGGATCGGGTACCGGCGAGCCGACCTCGCCGTCCAGCCCGACGGCATCGGTTTCCTCACCATCCCCACCGAGCGCACGCACATCCTCGGCACCATCCACACGTCGACGATCTTCCCCGAGCAGGCGCCACCGGACACCGTGCTGATCCGGACGCTGGCGGGCGGGGTGCAGGACCGGGGGTTCGCCGAGCTGTCGTCCGCGGAGGCGGTCGAAGTCATCCACGACGACCTGCGGCGGATCTTCGGCGTCCGCGGTGCGCCCGTGTTCTCCTTCGACCACCTGTGGCGCCGGGCGATCCCGGAGTACCAGGTCGGCCACCGCGCCCGGATCGACGCCGGCCTCGCGGCGATCGCCGGTCTCGGCGGCCTGCACGTCGCCGGGAACACCTACCACGGCGTGGGCATCAACGACTGTGTCCGCGACGCGCGGCGGGTGGCCGGCGAGATCCTCGGTACGGGCCGGTGAACGCGGCGGTCTCGGCCCGGCCGGTCGCGGTGGACGCCGCGGCGATCGAAGTGGACGAGCTCGTCGTCCGCTACGGCGGCAAGACCGCGGTGGACGGCGTGTCGTTCTCCCTCGCCCGCGGGCAGGTGCTCGCCCTGCTCGGCCCGAACGGCGCGGGGAAGACCTCGATCGTCGAATGCTGCGAGGGCTATCGCGCCGCGGCCGGGGGAACGGTCCGGATCCTCGGCCTGGACCCGGGCGCGCACCACGACCGGCTGATGCCCCGCATCGGCATCATGCTCCAGTCCGGCGGTGTCTACCCCCGGGTGACGCCGGCCGACATGCTCGCCCTGTTCGCGTCGTTCGCCGCCCATCCGCTCGACGTCGGCGTGCTGATCGAGCGCATGGGGCTCACCAGGTTCGCCCGGACGCCCTACCTGCGCCTCTCCGGCGGCGAGAAGCAGCGGCTCGGCATGGCCCTCGCACTGGTCGGCCGGCCCGAGGTGGTGTTCCTCGACGAGCCGACCGCCGGGATGGACCTGCAGGCCCGGCACGCCACCTGGGAGCTGGTGAGCGAGCTGCGCGCGGACGGCGTGGCGGTGCTGCTCACCACCCACCTGCTGGACGAAGCCGAGCGGCTCGCCGACGACGTCGTCATCGTGGACCGTGGCCGGGTGCTCGCGTCGGGCTCGCCGCGCGAGCTGACCGCGGCCGCGGGGATCGACCGGGTGACGATCCGGGCCCGACCGGGACTGCCGCTGGCCGACCTGCTCGCGCGGTTCCCGGGCGAGCTGACGGCGGCCGAGACGGCGCCGGGCGACTACCTGCTGACCGGGGTACTGGACACCCGGGGACTGGCGCTGGTCGCGGCGTGGTGCGCGGCCGAGGACGCGGGAGTGACCAGCCTCCGCACCGAACGGCGCACGCTCGAGGACGTGTTCCTCACCCTCACCGGCGGAAAGGAACGGCGATGACCGGCATGTTCGCCCCGGCGCCCGCGCGGGCGGGGCTGGCGGGCATCCTGCGCCGCCAGTCGCGGCTGGAGGTTTCCCTCATCCTGCGGCGCGGGGAGACCCTCGTGCTGAACGTGCTGGTGCCGCTGGCCGCCCTGCTCGGTGCCGGGCTCACCGACGTGGTCCGGCTGCCCACGGACGACCGGCTCGGCTTCGTGGTGCCCGGGGTGATCGGGCTGGCGGTGATGTCGACCGCGTTCACCGGCCAGGCGATCAACACCGGGTACGAACGCGCGTACGGCGTGCTCAAACGGCTCGGCGGCTCGCCGCTGACCCGGTGGGGGCTGCTGGTGGCCAAGACGGCGGGCGTGCTGGCGGTGATCGGGCTCCAGCTGGTACTGCTCGCCGGGGCCGGGCTGCTGCTGGGCTGGCGGCCGCACCCGGGGCAGCTGGCGACCGCGCTCGGGCTCGTCCTGCTCGCCACGGCGGCGTTCTCGAGCTTCGGCCTGCTGATCGCGGGAACCCTGCCCGCGCAGGCCACCGCGGGCGCGGCGACGCTGGTCTACCTGGTCCTGCTGGTGGCCGGTGGCGTGATGTTCCCGGTGCCGCAGGCAGCCTGGACGGGGTACGTGCTGCCGCTGCCGGCGCTCACCGAAGGACTTCGCGCGACGCTCTCCGGCGGCGGTCCCGCGCCGCTGTCGAGCTGGCTCGGCCTGCTGATCTGGGCGGCGGCGGGGATCGCCGCGGCGGTCCGCTGGTTCCGCTGGGAGTAGCCGACGGTCTGTCTACTACATGGCGTAGCATGACGCGCTGTAGTAGACAGACCACCCGGAAGCCGTGAGGAGCCGAAGATTCCCCGCAAGAACGCCCTGCCGGCCCTGTGCGCCACCGTGTTCGTCGACTTGCTCAGCTTCACCCTGGTATTGCCGTCGCTGCCGTTCCAGGTCGGCGTGCTCGGGGGCGGCGGGATCTGGCTCGGCGTGCTGCTGACCAGCTACTCGGTGACACAGGCGGCCGCGGCGCCGGTCCTGGGCGGGCTGGCCGACCGGCACGGGCGCCGTCGTCTCCTGTTGCTGAGCCTGGCCGGGTCGGCGGTCTCGCTGGCCGTGCTGGGCGCGGCCGGGAGTCTGTGGGTTCTGCTGCTGGCGCGCGTGGTGGCCGGGATCTGCGGCGGCAGCATCGGCGTCGCGCAGGCCTTCGCCGCGGACCTGAGCGGCCCGGAACGCCGGACGAAGGCGATGGGCCTGGTGGGTGCCGCGATCGGCCTGGCCTTCACGGTCGGCCCCGCGCTGGGTGCGCTCGCGACGCCCCTGGGTTTCGACGTCACCGCGTACATCGCGGCGGCTTTGGCAGCAGGAAACCTGGTGTTGGCCTGGCGGACCCTGCCCGCGGGACGGCCGGCACCGGCCACTGGGACGAAGACGTCCGAGCGTGGGGTGATCGCGCCGTGGCCGCTGCTGGTCGCGGGTTTCGCCACGATGGCGGCCTTCGTCGGGATGGAGACGACACTGGCCTTCCTCGCCGCCGGGCGGTTCGGGGCCGGCCCCGCGTTCGTCGGGGTTCTGCTGTGCCTGGCGGGAGCGGCGTTGTTCCTGGTGCAAGGTCTTCTGGTGGCGCGGGCGTCACGCCGGTGGGGCGAGGCGCGGGTCGCGCTGGCGGGGGCGGTGGCGATGGCCGTCGGCCTGGGTGTGCTGCCGTTTGCCCCGCTGCCGTTCTTCGTGGTGGCGGTGGTGGTGCTGTCGGCGGGCAACGGTCTCGTCACGGCGACGGTGGCGAGCATGCTGGCGGGAGCGGGCCCGCCGGAGCAGCGCGGCGCGAGGATGGGCCAGGGGCAGTCGGCTGCCGCGGCTGCGAGAGCGTTGGGACCACTCGGCTCAGGTGCCCTGTTCGACGTCGGGGCGTGGCTTCCGTACGCGGTGGGGGCCGTCCTGTCGGCGGGGGTGGCCATGGTGGTGAACCTGCGCGGGAACGCGAGCGGCCTGCGTGCCGAAACCCCGGACCGGGCGGACTCCGAACCTCGCTGACTCCGCGGTGAGGCAAACCGATTTCAGTTCATGGCCGCGGCGGTCAGGATGGCGGCGACCTCGTCGGGCATGGTCACCATCGCCATGTGGCCGGCGTGGAGTGTGACGGTGTCGGCGCCGATGCGTTCGCTCGAGCGGGCTTGCAGCTCGGGCGGGTAGCACTGGTCGTCGGCCAGGTGGATGTAGGTCCGGGGGATGGGGAGTTCGTACCCCGCGAGGTCCACGGGTTCGGCGAGCAGTGCCGCCGCGTCGTCGACCAGTCCGCCGAGGATGAACTCGGTCTGCTCTTCGTCGGCGTCGTTGCACAGCATGACCTGTGCGGCGTCGGCGCCGATCGAGTAGACGCCACCGCCGATGCCTGCTTCGACGGCGGTCCGGACGTCCGGGTCGATCTGGTCGAGCACCCGTGTCCGGTCTTCGGGCACCACGGCCGACAACAGCACGACGTGCCGGATCCGCTCGGGCAGCAGCGCCATCACGCGCGGGACGGTGACACCACCGAACGAGTGGCCGACCAGCACGATGTCCGTGAGGTCGCGCTCGAGGATGTCGGCCGCGACAGCCTTGCCGCAGTCGTCCAGGGTGACGGTCCTGACGTCGACGTCGCCCCGGCGGCCGCGGCCGGGCAGGTCCACGGCCAGGGTGTCGCCGTCGAGCAGCGGGATCAGCGGGTCCCAGCAAGCGGCTCCGCAGGCGGCGCCATGGATCAGCACGAACGACATCCGAGTCTCCTTCGCGACGGCGACGACAGAGACTAACTGAATTCAGCTCAGGTGGGAACCCGCCAGCGCCGCACGCGCTGGCGAACCTCCGGAGCCCGCCACCGCGATCGGACTCGGCTCAGCGCTTCCACGGCGAAGCACCGGTTCACCATTCCGGGCACCACGACAGCGGTCTCGGCGAACGGCCGGCCCCGGCCGTTCGGCCGACGGCGCTGATCCGGCGATCGGGACGCACTTGCGGGGCACCGTGACCGGTGCCCGTTGTTTCCTACCGCCCGGCCTCGACGTAGTCAGCCGGTGGTGAGGGCCGGGTGGGCGCGGATCCGCTCGGCGAGTTCCTTGGCTTCGCGGGAATTCCGGTAGGGCGGGGTGTCCAGCGTCGCGCAGATGTCGGACAGGCGGGTGGCCAGGTGGGCGACGCCGGCGGTGGCGGACGTGCTGATCACCGGGTCGAGCGCGACGTCGGCGGCGTCCAGTTCCCGGGTGGCCAGGTATCCGTCGGTCATCTCCAGCCGGGCGGACGCCTCGCCGCCGTAGCGGCGGTTGCGTTCGGCGTCCGTCGCGTAGAGGCGCAGTGCGCGTTCGGCGGCCTCGATCGCCAGTGTCGGCTTGCCCACCTGCACCCAGGCGCCGGCGTTGCAGAAGGACTGCCGTGCCTCGTCGAACCCGAATTCGCCGCCGACGAGGTCGTGCAGCTCGTCGGGCTCGGTGACGTGCTCACGCGCGTGGTGTCCCATCCCGATGACCTTCTGGGTCTCGCGGACGTCACCGAGGTAGGCCCAGGCGCGGCTTTCGATGTTGCACAGCCGGACGAAGCCGGTGCCGTGCCGCAGGTATTCGCGGCCGGCCTTCGCCAGGTGCGCCGCCTCCCGCGGGTTTCCCGACCAGAACGCGATGAGCGCCTGGGTGCCGCGCAGCCACGCTTTGAGTCCGTTGTGGCCGATGATCTCGGCGTAGACCCAGGCGGCGCGCGACTGTTCGGCGGCGGCGCCGTAGCAGCCCAGCTCCATGCTGGCGTTGGCCAGCAGCCCGCACGTCTGGCCGGCGAGCAGGTAGAGGTGCGACTGCTGAGCCGGGTGGGCGCGCCGCTGCAGCGCCTGGTAGACGCGGTCGCGCACGCGGACCAGCTCGCCGAAGATCTCGGCGGGCTGGGTGAGGATCGAGGTGCGCGCGAGCTCGACGACGTCGTGGTCGAGCTGCTCGAGCGTGATCGCGCCGACCTCGGTGACTTCGGCGCGTTCGGCGTGCGCCCCGGACGCGTGGGCGGCGGCGCGGACCGCGGCGGCGTCGAGCCGTCCGGGTTCGGGTGACGCGGGAGCCACGTCCTGCCCGGCCGGCGGAAGCTGGTCGAGCACGAGCCGCTCCGGCTCGGGCAGCAGTGGCAGTTCGTCCTCGCCGAGCAGGGCCCGGGGCACCGTGCCGTAGACCCGTGCGAGCAGGGCCAGGACGTGGACGGTCGGCCGGACGCCCCGCTGCGGCCACGCCTCGTATTCGCTGATCCGTTTCCCGGTCATCGGGGCCCGGCCGTCGCCGAGCAGGTCGTTGCAGCGCGCCGCGACCGCCGTCTGGGACAGGCCGTGGGTGTACCGCCAGGCCTGGCGCGGGTTGAACTGCCAGCGGCCGGCCATCTCGGCCGCGATCCGGGCCGGGCCGCAGCCGCCGGCGAGCAGCTGGTGCCGGAGCCGTTCCCGCTCGGGTTTGCTCCCGGGCTTCGATCCGCTGGTTCCCATGACGCCGCTCCGAGACCGAATAGGTGATCCACCCCACCGCCGACGGTCGGTCACCGTAGCGCATCCCCGCCGTCCGCCGCAGCACCGCGAGATCACCCGGAAACTCCGGCGAAAACTCCCCTCCGGCGGGAATCCGCGCGGCCGGGCAAGTCGGGAATGCTGGTCCGCCGCGTCGAGCCAACTGGAGGATCCGTGTCCCGTGACACCGCTGGTACCGGCCCGCGGCGGCGGTCATGACCGTGCGCTGGGTCGAAAACACCCGCGGCGGCGGGACCCCGCACGACCGCGTCCGGTCGGAGCAGGCCGCACCCGCGCGCCCGGACGGCGCGCCCACCGGAACCGCCCGGCAAGGCACGGGCGAGCGGAGCCGCCGGTGACCACCATCGAAGACGGGCTGCACGCGCTCGTCGCCCGCGGGTTCCGCTTCCAGCACATCGCCGACGGCCACGGCGAGCTGACGATCATCGTGGGCACGTACGGCTGGCCGGGGTTCAGCGACCGCATCGAAATCCACGGCGAGCACAAGGCGTCGGCGGCCCGCACCAGAGCCGATTCGGCCGAGCAGGCCGTGTGGAGCCAGGGCGGCGACACCTTGTCGGTGATCGCCGCCCTGCTCGAACTGCCCCCGCCGCACGAGTGGTCCTTCGCCGAAGATTTCGGGCACACCGGCTCGGGGAAGCGCTGACCAGCGCCGTACTGGCACACCGTCGGCAGACCTGACTTATCCAACGCCGTCCGGTGACACTGCCCGGTAGCACGGTCGCACACTCGGAGAGGCGCGGGCAGGCGTCACACCGATTTCCGGCGTCCCCGCGGGAGGACGAGAGGAGCGCGGGCGTGGCCGGTGCGGCGCGGACGGTGTGCACGTACTGCGGCGTCGGCTGCGGCATCGTGCTCGACGTCGGCGTGGGAGCCGACGGGCGGCCCGCGGTGCTCAAGGCCGCGGGGGACAAGGCGCATCCCGCCAACGCCGGCCGGTTGTGCACCAAGGGCGCGACCAGTGCGGAGCTGTTCGCGGCCCCGGGACGGCTGACCACGGCACTGGTCCGGCCGGAGCGTGGTGTGGAGCCGGTCGCCCGATCCGTGGACGACGCCGTCACCGAGACGGCGCGGCGGTTGCGCGCGATCCTGGACGAGCACGGCCCCGACGCGCTGTCCTTCTACGTGTCGGGCCAGCTGACCCTCGAAGCTCAGTATCTGGCGAACAAGCTGGCGAAGGGTTTCGTCCGGACCAACCAGATCGAGTCGAACTCGCGGTTGTGCATGGCCAGCGCGGGCGCCGGCTACCGGCTTTCGCTCGGCGCCGACGGTCCGCCGGGGTCCTATCAGGACTTCGACCACGCCGACACCTTCTTCGTGATCGGCGCGAACATGGCCGACTGCCACCCGGTTCTGTTCCTGCGCATGATGGACCGGGTGAAGGCGGGGGCCAAGCTGATCGTGGTGGATCCACGGCGGACCGCCACCGCCGACAAGGCGGACCTGTACCTGCAGATCAAGCCGGGCACGGATCTGGCTCTGCTGAACGGGGTGCTGCACCTGCTGGTCGAGAACGGCCACATCGACCAGGAGTTCATCGCCGAGCACACCGAGGGCTGGGCGGACATGCCCGCTTTCCTCGCCGACTACCCGCCCGCCACGGTCGCGGAGATCACCGGCATCCCGGAGGCCGACCTGCGGCAGGCCGCCCGGTGGCTCGGCGAGGCGGGAAACTGGATGAGCTGCTGGACGATGGGCCTCAACCAGAGCACGCACGGGACCTGGAACACCAACGCGCTGGTCAACCTGCACCTGGCCACCGGCGCGATCTGCCGTTCCGGCAGCGGCCCGTTTTCCTTGACCGGGCAGCCGAACGCGATGGGCGGCCGCGAGATGGGGTACCTGGGGCCGGGGCTGCCCGGTCAGCGGTCGGTGCTGGTGCCGGAGGACCGGGCGTTCGTCGAGGACCTGTGGGGGCTGCCGCCGGACACGCTGCGCACCGACGTCGGCCGCGGGACCGTCGAGATGTTCGAGCAGCTCGCCGACGGCAAGATCAAGGCCTGCTGGATCATCTGCACGAACCCGGTCGCCTCGGTCGCCAACCGCAAGGCGGTGATCGCCGGCCTGGAGGCCGCCGAGCTGGTGATCACCCAGGACGTGTTCGCCGAGACCGAGACCAACTCCTACGCCGACGTCGTGCTGCCCGCCGCCATGTGGGTGGAAGGCGACGGCGTGATGGTCAACTCGGAGCGGAACCTCACGCTCGTGCCGCAGGTGGTGCCGCCGCCGGGGGAGGCGTTGCCGGACTGGCGGCTCATCGCCCGCGTCGCGTGCGAGATGGGCTTCGAAGACGGCTTCGGCTACGACAGCGCCGAGGAGGTCTTCGAGGAGATCCGGCGCTGCTGGAACCCCGAGACCGGTTACGACCTGCGCGGCGTCACCTACGATCGGCTGCGGGAGACGCCGGTGCAGTGGCCCAGCGCGTCGGTCGACGGCGACGGCCGCAACCCGATCCGCTACGTCAACGACGGGGTCAGCCGGCAGCTGGTCGAGCGGCCCGACGGCACCCGCCCGCGGCTTGCGTTCGCCACGGCGAGCGGCCGGGCCGTGTTCTTCGCCCGGCCGCACATGGCCGCCGCCGAGATGCCGGACGACGAGTACCCGTTCGCGTTGAACACCGGCCGGGTGCAGCACCAGTGGCACACCCTGACCAAGACCGGCACGGTCGCCAAGCTGGCCAAGCTGAATCCCGGCCCGTTCGTGGAGATCCACCCGGCGGATGCCGCGAAGCTGGACGTCGTCGAGGGCGATCCGGTCGAGGTGACGTCCCGGCGGGGCCGGGCCGTGCTGCCCGCCGTCGTGACCGACCGGGTCCGGCCGGGGAACACCTTCGCGCCGTTCCACTGGAACGACCTCCACGGGGAGGACCTGAGCGTCAACGCCGTCACCAGCGACGCGGTCGACCCGGTGTCCTTCCAACCCGAGTTCAAGGTGTGCGCCGTGGCGCTGGCCAAGGTCGCCGCCACCCCGCGTCCCGAAGCGGCCCCGCCGGCCGGGGCGTTCGGGCTGCCCAGCACACCGGCGCCGGTCCTGGCCGACGACGAACGCCGGTACCTGGCCGGGTTCCTCACCGGCGTCGAAGCCCGGCCCCCGGACGGCGCGATTCCGGTGCTGCCGTCGAACGCGCCGTTCGAACCGGGGAACGCGTTGTGGGTCAACGGCGTGCTCGCCGGGATGTTCTCCCGCCAACCCGCGGCGCCCGCCCCGGCCGCGCCCGGCCGGCAGGTCGTCGTGCTCTGGGCGTCCCAGACCGGCAATGCCGAGGACTTCGCCACCGGCGCCACCGCCACCCGGGTCGCCCAGCTCGACCGCGCCCACACCGTGCTGTGCATGAACGACGTCACGGTCGACGCCCTGCCCCGCGACGCCGACCTGCTCGTCATCACCAGCACCTTCGGCGACGGGGACGCGCCCGACAACGGCGGCGCTTTCTGGGAGTCGCTCGCTGCCGCCGAGCCCGGCACGCTCACCGGCAGCCGGTACGCGGTGCTCGCCTTCGGCGATTCGAACTACGACGACTTCTGCGGTCACGGACGGCGTCTGGACGACCGGCTGCGCGAGCTCGGCGCCGAACCGCTCACCGGCCGGGTGGACTGCGAGCCGGACTACGACGAGGCCGCCCGGCAGTGGCTGGACACGGTGGCCGGTCTCCTGGCGACCCCGGCCGTCCCCGCGAGCACACCGCCCCGCAAGCCCGAACCCGTGACGGCCCCGCTGGTCGGCAACCGCCTGCTCAGCCTGCCCGGCGCCGAGAAGGAAGTCCGTCAGTTCACCTTCGACTTCACCGGCACCGGCCTGACCTACGAGGTGGGTGACGCGCTCAGCGTGCTCCCGCGCAACTGCCCGGCTCTGGTGGAGGAGCTGCTGGGCGTCATCGGACTGGATCCGGACACGGACGTCACGCTGCCGGGCGGGGACACGGTCCCGTTCGGTGAAGCTCTCGCCGTCTCCCTGGACATCACCCGGATCACCGCCGATCTCCTGCGGTTCGTGGCCGAGCGAAACCAGGACCGGGACCTGAAAACGTTGCTGCGCACGGACAACAAGGGCGAGCTGGCCAAGTGGGCCTGGGGCAGGCAGGCCGTGGACGTGGTCGCCGAGTTCCCCGTGCGGGCCACCGCGCAAGAGTGGACGGACGTGTTCAAGAAGCTCCAGCCGCGGCTGTATTCGATCTCCTCGAGTCCGCTGACCAGCCCCGCCGAGGTCAGCATCACGGTCTCGGTCGTTCGCTACGAGACCCCGGGCGGCCGCCTCCGCAAGGGCGTCTGCTCGACCTACCTGGCCGGTGCCCCGGCCGGGCACCCCGTCCCCGTCACCATCCAGCCGTCCCCGCACTTCCGGCCGCCCGCCGACCCGGCCGCGCCGATGGTCATGATCGGGCCCGGGATCGGCGTCGCACCGTTCCTCGGCTTCCTCGACCAGCGCCGCGCCCGCGGCGACCGGGCGCCCAACTGGCTGTTCTTCGGCGAACAGCACCGGGCCACCGACTTCTACTATCACGATGAGCTGACCGGCCTGCACCGCGAGGGCGTCCTCACCGAGCTGGACCTCGCGTTCTCCCGCGACCAGCGCGCCAAGGTGTACGTGACGGACCGGATGCGGGAGCACGGCGCGAAGCTCTGGTCCTGGCTGCAGGACGGCGCGCACTTCTACGTCTGCGGCGACGCGAGCCGCATGGCCAAGGACGTCGACCGCACGCTGCGCGACATAGTCGTCCAGCACGGGCACCTCACCCCCGACGCGGCGGACGCCTATGTCAAGAAGCTCAGCAGCGACAAGCGATACGTCCGTGACGTCTACTGAGGACGCGCCTCAGCCGGCGTAACAGGCTCGCGATGCTGAGGCGGTCGAACTTCGTGCGCGGGCTGACCAGCGCGCCGGTCCGGGTGAGCACGGCATGAGCCGGCCCACGACCGTCGTCGCCTACGACCGCGGCGCCGCCTCCGGTTCGGACATCGCGCTGGGTCTGGCGGATCTCGCGGACGTGGTGTTCGCCCTCGGGAACTCCGCGCACGTGGCCGGCGTGCGCGGGATGCTGGGGCACCTGGGGCGGATGGTCGAGCTGACCGGTGACACCGCAACGGACGCGGCCGTGCTGCGGGCTCACGCGCCCTCGGCGATTCTCACGTTCAGCGAGCCGATGCTCGTGGCGACGTCCCGGCTCGCCGAGGCGCTGGGCTTGCCGTTCCACGACTCGACGACTGTGCGGCTGCTGACCGACAAGGCCGCGCAACGCGCACAGCTGCGTGCGGCCGGTGCCGACGACACGCGCTGCGTGCCGCTTCGCCGGGCCGGCGATTGGCCCGCGGCGGTCGCCGAGGTCGGTCTGCCCGCGATCGTCAAGCCCCTGCACGGTCAGGGAAGCCGGCACACCTACGCGGTGCACGACGTCGCCGAAGGGCGTGAGCTGGTGGCCCGCCTGCTTTCGGTGTCCGATCCCCCGGCACTCGTCGTGGAGCAACTGCTGGGCGGGATGGCTTGCGGCCCGGTCGGGGATTACGTGTCGGTGGAGCGACTTCGGCGGCACAGTGCGGGTCATGACGGGGGCGGAGCTCCTGCGCCGAGGTACGGGGACGAGGCCCTCAGCGGACTGAGCCGACTTGCATGATCGGTCCCCATCTCGGGTCATACGTCATTCCGCCCTCGTTTTGGCCGGCTTTTTTCTGCACCTGGTCCAGCTGGTCCGCCGGTATCGCGATGGCCACGTAAGGCAAGTTGGCGGGTGGCGTTCGTTGCTTTGACAGATTCAGGGGCTCGTAGGTGCCGTTGCCGAGGTCTCGGAAGAGGTAGACGATCGACGGGGCGGGCGAGGGCGGCGCGGAAGTCGTGGCCGGCGTCGGCGCGGGGACGGCGTTGTTCACAGCCGGCACGGTCGCCGCCGGGCGTTCGACGAGGATCCCGGCCAGGAATACGGCCGCGGCGAGCGTGAGGGTCGCGATCACGATGGCCACGGGCAGTCGCGCGCCACGGCGAGCCGCCTGCAGGGCGCGGGCGATCGACCCCGTCGGGGGGAGCGGCTCCGATCGCCCGGCCGCCACCCAGCGCCGGAAGGCCGCGTCACGGAGCTTCTCGCTGCTCTTCCGATCGCTGCCGGCCTTGACGGCGTACTCGCCGACCATCATGGCGAGCTGGTCGGACCGGCTTTCCAGGACCAGCTCCGCGGCGTGGTCCCGCGCGGCCGGTTCGCGGAGGTCTTCGAACTTCTTCCCGTACGCGGCCTGGAGCAGGCGTCCGAAGAACTCCTCGCGCGCCGTGACCTCCGCGAACCGGGTGGCTGAATCCACGGCGTCGACGTCGAGCGCGGAACGCAGCATCGCCCGTGCCTGCGGGCCTCCGGCGGCCGCTTCGAGCGTGCACAGCCGTTCCTCGAACTCCCGCACCGACGTGGCGGTGAGCAAGGCCCGTATCTGCTCGTCCCCGCCGCGTTTGGCCAAGTGGCCCAGGCCTCGGTGGCCCGGCTCCCGGCGCGCCTGGCCCTGCGGCCAGGACCCGTCCACGGCGCCCGGGGGCTCGTAGGAGGTGGCCTGTGTTGGCCGGGTGGGCGGCGAAAGGGTGTCTTTGCCGGGCCGGCTGGAGACGGGGGTGATCGCCGGCCGCGGCGTGCCGCGGAAAACGTGCGCGACGAGCTGGCCCGCGAGCACCGAGCTGCTGTTCTCCGGGAGCTCACCGCCCAGATCGACGGTTGTCCGGTCCACGACCGCGGCGTCGACCGGGTTCGCCGGCAGGAAAACGACTTCCGGCAGGCCCACGCGGCTCACGTCGTGCTTGTGCTCGTAAGTCGAGAAGGACCAGCGCCGTGCTCCCCAGCCCAGCGAACGCAGATGGTCGTCGGCGGCCTCGCGCAGGCCCCACACGATCGCCAGCCGGTCCTCCGCTGGGCAGCCGATGATGCTGAGCGGCCGGCCGGGATCGTCGAGGAGGCGGCTGAGAACCAGGACCAGACGCCGTTCCAGGTGCATCGCTCGCGGGCGCAACAGGCGGTCGTTCGCCGCCACGGCCGCTTCACTGAGCGTCCGGGCGGGCAGCTGGTTCATCCGTTCGTCCGGAGGCGGTATCTCCCGCCAGCCCCGCCACTTCTGCAGGCTGAGGGCCACCGGGAAGTCCAGCGCGGCCACCGAGCCGACCATGGCGTGGGAGTAGTTGCGCGCGCTCGACGGACCGCCCGCGACACGGCGCAGGACCGCCGCGGTGCTGTCGTCGAAGCTGAAGTACGACAGGGCTTCGCGCGGCAGCTCGGTACCCGGGACCGGGTGCAGCCGGACGTGGGTCTTCAGCCGGTTGGACCATCGGTCGACTTCGTCGAGGCTGTCGAAGGAGTCGGCCAGAATCTTCTGGCCGCCGCTGGGGGACCAGCCGAAGAACAGCTGGTCGACCACATCGCTCGGCTCGAACTGGTTCATGGCAATCCCACCTTGTCCGCTTCGGGGCCGGTGATCATCCCGGTCATCGCCAGGACCGCGACCAGGGGTTCCAGCACACGGACCGGGCTGATCCCGCGCGGGAAGTAGTACTCGCCGTCGCGCCCCGCGACGGGCAGGGCGTCCCCGCCGCTGGCCGAGGCGAAGTGCAGGGTGCAGCGCGTGAAGGCGTCGAACGGACGCAGTGACGCGGCCGCTCCGATGCGGTGCAGGTAGGCGTAGACGTCGCGGCTTTCCGCCCGGATCCGGGCGGCGTCGAGCGCCGGGTCGTGCCGCCGCAGCCAGCGGTCCGCCGGCGGCAGATACCGCAGCCGGTCCGATTTGGTCACCACGATGGAGGCCGGCACCCTCGCTGCGCCACCCGGCAGACCGTCCAGCCGCTCGACCGCCATCTCGAACGACTTGTTCTCGCTCCCGGTGAGCACTCCTGGCGCCGAAGTGTCTTCGGGAGCGCACACGAAGATCACGGCGTTCACCGCGAGCAGGAAGCGGGTGCTGCTGTTGAGCGCCTCGGTGCTCTCCAGGTCTTCCCCCGCGACGTCGACGAAGGTGACCGGCCTCGTGCCGCCCGGACCGCGCAGCAGGAGGATGTCGGCGGCCTCGAAGACGCCGTGCGAGGTGGCCGGCAGCGCGCCGCCGTCCTCGAACGGCTCGACGAAATTGGTGCGGAACGCCGTGTGGCGCCGGAAGTCGAGCGCCGCCGCGTGGACGCGGTGCGGTCCCAGCCCACCGCGGTAGGTTTCCCGGATCATGGCCGTGAGCAGGTGGGTCTTGCCGGAGCCGGATCCACCGACCAGGCCGATGACCAGCGGGTCGCCGTAGTCGGCGTAGGTCGCGGGCAGGTAGTGCGGCACCGAGTCGCCCGAGGGGTTCGGGCACGGCCGGTAGCCGCGGCGCGCCAGGTCCGCCTGTTTGCTCGGACTGAGCGTCGCCAGGTCGATCGTCTTGTACCCGCCCTTTTCTTTGTCGTGCACCGAGATGTGAGAGACCGCGGGCCACTCGAAGTCGTCGGCGCAGATCGGGCAGCGAAGGAGTTTCGATCCGGGGGCCGTCACCGTCGCACCGCCGAACCGGCGAACGCCATCGTCTTGACCAGCAGGAGGAGAAGGAACAGTTTCCGCGACCGGCGGCCGGCGCGCCGTTCCCGGCCACCGCGACGGCCCGCGGGTTCGCCCGGACCGCCGTCGGGGAGCGCGGCCTGACCGGGCCCGCGCTTGATCCGTTCGGCCTCGTCGAACCGCGCCCGGCCCGCGGCGAGCCCCGCTTCCGGATCCGCGAACGGCGGCCCGCCGTCGTCCGCGCGCAGCCGGCTCAGCAGATCGGCGGGGAACGGCCGCTCTTCGACCGGTCTGCCCAGGACGGGATCGAGCAACGCCCGCAGCCGCTCCGGGTCCCGCGTCCGGTCCGGCCAGGCGCCGTTGCCCAGCACACCGAGCTCGATCCGGCGGATGAGCAGCGCGGCGCCCCAGACGTCGTCACGGACGTCGACCGCGCCCCGCCCGCTGCGTTGCTCCGGCGAGCGGATCGCCGGGTCGCCGCCGGCGCGCCGTGGCTCACCCGCCCGCTCGGCCGATTCGAAGTCGACCAGCTGGAGGCGCCTGCCGTCCCAGCGCACCGCGCTCAAGCCCACCGCGCCGTGCACGACCCCGGCCGCGGCGGTGCACCGGAGCGCGCGCAGCAGGCCGAGCTGGAAGTTTCGGCGCTGCCCGTCGTCGAGGCGGGTGGCCGCCGCGGCGGCCGGCTCCCCGAGGTAGGCCCGCAGCAGGACGAACGGCTCGTCGTCGTCCATGTTGTAGCCGACCAGCCTCGGCAGCTCGTCCGGGTGGTTCCGGGGCCCGAAGACCTGCCCGATGCGCGTGCCGGCTCGGATTTCGTTGTCCAGCAGGTCGTAGCGGTAAGGCTGGCGCCTGCCCGCGGCCGGTGAGACGAACTTGCGGACGAGCACCAGGTCGTTCGCCACGACCATCCGCTGTTCCAGCACCGCGCCGGGGGTGATGAACTCACTGCGATCGGTCAGCTTGATCTCCCGGCGCCGTCCGAAGACGTCCCGGCAGGTCACGACCTCGGGGGGTTGACTGCTCACCGGTCACGCACCACCTGAGGGCCGGCTCACCGATTCGGGCCGCAGGGGCAGTAGCCGGAGCGCGCCGACGAGTTCCCCGCTGTCACTCCACTCGATCTCCGGGTCGGCCGCGATCCGCTGGTGCACGCCGTCCCCCGCCAGGACGCGCCGCAGGTGTGCCGGCGCGAACCGGATGAGTCCTGGCTCACCGCCCGTCCGGAGGTAGCCGAGCTGCCCGCGCCGGCACAGCTGGACCATGTCCTCGCCCGCTCGGGTCATCAGCGCCGTGAGGGTGCCCGGGGCTTCGGCCCAGGCCCGGGCGATCAGCCGGCTGCGCTGGGCCGGATCGCTGCTGAGCCGGGCGCCCGAGATCAGGCCCTGCCGGCCGACCTGCGAGTCGTACTCGGCCAGCAGCAGTTCGAACCGCTTGGCGTATTCCCCGGTGGGAACCCGGACCGCTGATTCCGCGGCGAGCCACGCGGGCGCCAGCGCCGTCCGGCACAGGTCGACGAGATCGCCGCGGACGACGGGGTAGAGGTCCCGCGCGGCGGTGTGGGGCTGGTGCGGGGAAAGGCCTTCGGCCCGGCCGTCCGCCGCGCCGAACAGCCGCGTGCCGGGCCTCGAGAGGACCGTGGCGATCTCCGCCAGCCCGCCGGCGACTTCGGTGGCCACGGACGCGGTCGCGCGCCGGCGTCGCATCGGCTGCCACTCCCGTCGCACGGCCTCTTCGGTGAGCCGGGTGAGACCGGTCAGCTCGTCACGCAGGTGAGTGGTCGGCAACGTCTTCCGCCAGCCACGGACCGCGGAACGCCGTCCGAACACGACCGCGGCCGCGCTGAGCAAGAGCGAGAGGACGACCAGCGAGTCGACGGCCAGCGGCGGCAGATCCGGCCGGGGCAGGAACCCGGCCGCGGCGACGCCGGCCAGCGCCACCGCACCGTGCACGACGGCGACCCCCGGCCCGGCGCGTCCGGGGCTGTGGCGCGGGAGCAGCAGCGCGATGGTGAACCAGACCGCGGAAAGCGCGCCGCCCGCGGCCCAGCCGGGCCAGCCTGGCCCGCACAGCAGGGTGAGCGCGGCGCAGCCGAGCACGATGACCGGCAGCACCGCCGGACCGAGAGGCCAGCGGGGGAACGGCGGCGGTTCGAGGGTGGCCGGGCCTCTTCGCCGGACTTCGTCCAGTTCCTTGGCACAGCCCTGCGGGCCGCTGCTCGCGGCCGCGAAGCTCACTTCGTGGGCCAGTGCGGGCAACGGCACCCCTTCCTCGAGCCGGGCATCGACGACTTTCCGCAGGTTCTCGGCGACGTCACCGTTCCTCGCCGCGTCCGGGGCGCGTACGCCGAGCTCGACCACCTTCTCGATGGGAGGCCGGCCGACCTGGAGCTGGCCGTCCATCCGGTTCAGCAGCTCGACGAGGAAGCGGCGATAGCGCTCGGCGCTCTCGCCCGCTCGTGCCGCCAAGTCTCCGAAGGGGACGTCCGGCCCGCCGGACCACAGGACCGCGAGCGGATCGCCGAGTGCGCGGGCGCGGCGGTCCACTTCGTCCAGGCTTCTCGATGCTGCGGTACCCGCCGCGGAAACCGGGCCGTGCAGCAGGGCGCCATCGGGGTCCTGCGTGCCGTCCAGCTGACGGACGAGCAGGCCGAGGTCGAGGGATGGCGGGTGGTCCGGTTCGCACAGGGACCGGATCGCGGCGGCTGCCGTGGCGGCGAGTTCGGCCTGCGCCGCGGCGCCGGAGACGAGTCGGATACCGGGGTTCACGACCCCCGCGCCGAGTTCCGCCACGGCGGCCACGACCCGGTCGAAGAGCTGGGGTACCCGGAGGACGGCGACGAGCCTGTCCAAGGCGGTTCCCGGCTCCTCGACCGGGCGCAGGTGCGCGCTGCCCGGCCCCCATTCGACCCCGCGGGGATCACCCACCCACAGCACCGTCGCGTACCGCATCGCGGGTGGCAACGTCAGCACGACGCCGTCCGGGTCGCGATCCGTGCCCGCCTCGCCGACCGCGATGCACACGACCGCGGTGACCATGTCGTCCCCGACCAGCTCCAGGTACCGGTCGGCGTGGTCCACGAGCGACGCCGCGGCATCGAGGACGACCACGCCGCCGGCCAGCTCGTCCGGCCGGACGGCCGGGTTGTCCCGCAGGTCGACCACGGTGACGTTCGCAGTGCCCATTCCGGAGGTCACCCGCCCAGCCCGTGCGCGACGTCCACCTGCTCGCGCAGATCCAGCAGGCTCGTCGTCGTCCCGTCGACGATCTGCTCCAGGGCGCCGGGCATCGCCCGCGCCCAGAAGTCGCGGAAGACCGCCAGCTGCGGGTCCCGGCTCAGTGCCCGGTTCTGCTCACCCTGCTTGATCTTGAGCAGCTCGGGTGCGGCGAGGTCGACGAGCGCACCGAACTCGGGCGCCGGCTGGGCGGGCGACTTCCCGGCGTTCGCCGGCGTCGACGACATCAGCCGCATGGCCAGGCCGAGCCGTTCCTGTCTGCCGTCGGCGAGGATCCACCGCTCGTACGACTGGAGGATGCTCGCCCAGGACGACAGCGCCCCGAGCGGGGCGAGGTCGAGCTTCAAGCGCACCGCCCCCCGGTTCTCGGTTTCGAACGTCACGCTGTCCGGGCTCGCCAGCTCACCCTCCACGCGGAGCCTGCCGTCCCAAGCGGCGCAGAGCACCCGGTGCAGGACGACTCGCCGGTCGCGTTCGTCCATCAGCAGATAGCCCGTGTCCTGGTCGAGCCGCCGTCGCCAGGGCAGGCTGTCCTGCGGCTGCGGGCGGCCCTGCGCCTCGGACCAGAGCTTGACCACCTCGCGCAGCTCGGGCACCTCGGTGATACCCATCGAGCTGCGCGTCAGCACGACGACGATGGAATCCGCCTGCACCGCCCGGAACTCCGGCTCGCCGGACAGGTCGGCCGGCAACCCGACTTCGCGACGCAGGAAGCGTTTGATGTCGTCGCGCTCCCGGGCCGCGGGGTAGGTGACCAGGGCCTTGAGCGGCGCGTGCCCATCCGGGGCGAAGCCACCGGGGACCAGCTCGGCCAGCCGCTGCCGGAAGCGGCTCAGATCGTCGTCCGTGACCGTCTTCCCTTCCCGTCGCACGGCGTTGGCCAGGAGGTCTTCCATACGGGGGACCAGCGCCGGGACACCGCGATCGCCGGGCCGGACCAGTGCGGTCACCGCCTTCTTGACGCGCTGGCGGACCTCCGCGACCGCCGCCTCCGGGCTTTGCCGTCCCTTCGCGTAGGCCTCGGCCCACCCGTCCGCGCCGAGCAGGAGGTTCAGCACCGCTCCCTCGCCGGCGTTGGTGGCGAGGTTGTGGGCGTGCTTCTGCTTCAGCCTGGCCAGCACCGTCTGGTAGAACCCTTCGAGGCCGAGGTGCTCGCGGGGCAGCAAGTACGCCACGCCGACCCGCTGTTTGTAGAGCTCCTTCGAACGCAGGTCGAACAACCGCGGGTCGTTCTGGGCGTACGTCACGAACTCGTCGTGGATCGAGCGGAACTCCTCGGCGAAGTTCTGCCACGGCCGGTTCCAGAAGCGGTGGCAGGCGTTCCAGGCCGCGTTCCACAGCCGCCGGGTCTGCCAGGCGTACCAGACGTCCTGCTGCTTGATCACCGCCTGCACCTGTTCGTCGGCCAGGCGCATCCGCTGCGTCATCCGGCGGACCAGCTTCTCGGGCAGGGGTGGCGCGGCGTCGGCGAGCCCGGGGGGAGGCGGCGGCACCGTCCGCCAGTCCTCCAGCAGCGAACGGAAGCCCCGGCGGTCCAGCGGGGAGGCGAGGTCCTGATGACCGAACACGGTGCGGTGCAAGCGGAACAGATCGAGATCGTGCAGCGACGCCTCGGCCGCCGCGCCGGGGTCGAACTTCGACGCCAGTTCGGTCACCGGTTTGCCGAGCCGTTCGCGTGTTTCCTCGATGGCGCGGCTCATCGTGGCGGCGCGTTCGGTCAGTGCGGCGACGACGGCACCCAAGCCGACGGGGTTGCCCTGCGGCGGCAGGGCCGGCGGCCGCGCCTCGAGCACCGGGTCCACGCCGGACGCGGTGATGAACCGGCGGATGTGCTTGCGGTTGTCCTCCGCCGCGCCCGGCGGTACGAGCAGCTGGTCGATCGCGTTGGCCAGGAAGTGCGAGCTGACGATGTCCGTCAGCTCCAGCAGCGGGATGGTCAGCGCGGCGACCGCGCTGGTGGTCACCCCGCGGCGGCCGATTCCCGTGGCGGCGGTGGCGTGCCGGTCCACCTGGCTGTTGATGAAGCTGTCCGCGAACGACTGGTGCGGCCGGTTGCCCGTGTCCTCGTCCGCTTCGTCGATGTCGGTCGGTCCCGCGCTGATCAGCGACGTCATCAGCGAAACCATGGAACGGCTGAGGTCGTCGCGGCGCACCCCGCCGATGGGCCTGCCGAAGAGGAACGCCGTCTGGATCGTGCTCGGCTCCAGCTGCACCGGCTCCAGACCCGGGTACCGGACCGAGAGCGCGCCGCGGGCCCCGCGGGAGTCGAGTTCCTCCGGTGACCCCTGGGCGTTCTGGTCGTCGACCAGCCGGAACAGGTCGATGAGCGCGGCGCCGCCGTTGAGCTGCGCCGGACGGCCGCCGCCGTGCACGTCGTCGAACGCCGAGGGCATGAGCGCCAGGGGGTAGATCTCGGCCTTCTTCGTTCCCTTCTGCATCAGGTTGCCGATCAGGTGCAGGTAGTCGTAGTAGATCCCGCTCCCGGTGCCGCCGGCCACCGAGAACACCACGAACACGATCACCGGGTCGACCTGGTTGGTCCGGCCGCCGCTGGCCACGAGGAGCTCGCCGGCCGACTTGTTGATGTCCTCCATCGCCTCGCGGATGGCACGCTGCGCCGTGTCGGGGTTGCGCCGGATCGTCTCGAAGAGGACGCACCGGCCGACCGCCGGCAGCTGCCCCGCGCCACGCACGAGCGGACCGATCTTCGGATCGGTCTCGCGCTGCGGCAGCCACGAGACGGTGTCGGTGTCCGCGTTGATCCGCAGGCTCTCGGCGACCTCGGCCGAGTTGCCGAGGCGTGCGGGCACCAGGTCGGTGATCAGCCGCATCGTCTTCCGGGCGGCCTGTTCGTGCTCGCGGCCCGGGACGACCTCCCGGCGCACTCGCTGCAGTTCCTGCGTGCTGAGGTCGGCGTAGACGAACTGCAGGCAGGACGGCAGCTGGTAGGGCGCGTAGCCGGAATCGCCCATCTTGCCGACGAGCTTGGTACCGTCCGGTCCGCAGAGCTCCTCCCGGAGCCTTCTTTCGAAATCGGCGCCGACTCTGCACCCGGTCCCGCCGAGTCCGACGAACAACATCGGCTGATAGATCTTCATCGCGGCATCGTCCTCACAGTCACGGGTGGCGAGCAGGGTCAGCGGAAGGGGTTACCGGGATCGAAGTAGGCGTCGTCCGGTGGCCCGGGATCGTGGTGGGAAGGCCGGGGCCGAGCGGTCCCGCTGGACGGACGCGCGCCGCCCGGGGGGCCGTCTTCGAACGGTTCCGGGTCCTGGTGGTTCCCCTCCTGTGGGCTGTAGGCGCCGGCGAACGGATCGAACGCCGCCGCTGCGTCGGGTGCCGGGTCCGGTGCCCCGTTCGCGAACCCACCGGAGAAGGGGTCCGCGAACGCCCCGGTAGCCGCCGCGTCGTCGAACGGGTCGAATCGCTGCCCGAGCGGATCGGGGGTCGCGGTGCCCGCTTTCGCCGTGTCGGCCACCGCGATCGCACGGTCACCGCTGATCTCGTGCGGCTCCCCGAGCGCCAGGGACACGGGGGTCCCTCCGCTCGGCGTGATCTCGAAGGCTCCGCGTGCGCGGCGGATCCGGAAGCCGTTCGCCTGTCCGGGCGCGGCGGGGTGGAGCTGCGGGCCGGAGAAGTCCTCGTGCACCGCGAAGTCGAGCAGCCGGGCGTCGGGATCGGGCGGCGTCAGTTCCGCCACCACGCCGCCGCCCTGCAGGAGCTGGAGCTTCAGCCCCCGCAGCTTCTCCTTGTCCCGGCGCGTTCGCCACCGCCGGAACAGGAAGGCGAGGGCGACCGCGGCCAGGACGCCGGCACCGACCCACACCCAGAAGAGCTTCTCCAGCAGTCCCGGCTCGGGCTCGACGTCGGTGGCGAGCAGCCGCTGGCCCACTACCCGGGGCGGGGTGCCGTCGTCGACGAGCCGGACGGTGGCCGAAGTCCCGCCCAGTGGTGTCCGCGCGCCGAACTTGAGCGTGAACGGTGTCTGTGAGGTGCCCGCTCCCGCGGTCACGGTCGGGGGTTCGACGGTGACCGCCGCCCCGGGTGTCACGTCGGCGAGCTCCACCCGCAGGGGCACCGGCCGTCCCGAGTTGTTGGTCACCGACAGCGTGCCGGAAACGGTCTGGCCCGGTGTCACCTGCGGCCAGGTGTCGTCGAACAGGACCTGCGCCTGCACAGCGGGCGCGGCCTGAGCCACCGTCGTCGACAGCACGCGGGTGTCCCCGCCGATGCCGACGCCGCTCACCTGACCGGAGACGGTGATCGGCCCCGACGCGCCGGCCGGAACCGTGAACCGGCCGCTGAACGTCCCGTGCCGGTCCGCGTCCTCCAGCTTGAGCTTCTGCTCGGGGAAGCCGGCGGTGCCCGTGACGTCCGCGGTGAAGGTCAATCCCTGCAGGGAATCCTCATCGGTGAGCACGTGCCCGCGCGCCCACACCTGCATCGTGAGGTCGACCGCCTGGCCCGCGGCCGGCTGGGGCGGGTTGGCGACCAGGTACGCCTTGACCGCTGCCTGGTACACCACGGTCGCGGCGACCTCCTGGGCGGGCAGACCCGCTGAAGACAGGTGGATGGTCCACTCACCCGGTTCGGGGTCGGTGATGTTCACCGATTCGGTTTCGGTCGACTGGCCGCCGAACTCGAAGTGCTTGCCGCCTTCTGCCGGAGCCGCCCGGGTGGCGTGCGGGGCCCGGTATTCGACCTGGACGCGCGGGTCGTGTTTGTACACGACGATGGAGGCGTCAGTGGCGACGGCGGGGATGTTCACCGTGAGATCGGTCGAACCGCCTTCGGGAACCGTTCCGGTGTCGAATGGGCCGGGTTTCACGCAGCTCGCCGCGCTCAACGCGGCGATGACGGCCGCGGTCAGCTCACTCGAGTTCGGGATGATCTGTTCACGGGGGTCCGCGACGGAAGGGGTGCAGCTCTTTCCTTTGGCGAATCCGGAAAGGGCGGCTTTGTCGACCTTTCCGAATCCGAGGGGCCACACCTGAATTCCCGCGGCGGCCAGCTTGTCCAGTACCCGGGGCAACTCGGCTTCGGCGGCACCGTTGCGGCGGTCGGCGCGGTCGCCCCACGACGGGCTGTTGGCGACATTGAGCTTTCCGTCGGTCAGCAGGAAGACGACCCGCCGTTGCGGTCCGCCCGAGCCGACGAGGTCCAGTGCCTGGTTCAGCGCGGCGACGTGGTCGGTGTCGTCGCCCTCCGCCGGGGTCCGGCTGTGGAGGTCTCCGATGCACTTCGCGAGCGAGTCGCGCTTTTGCGGCTCGTCAACGGAAATCCGGCTGCACACGACGTCCACGGGACTCTGGCCGGGACCGTTCGAGCTGCCGAAGCCCACGACCGAGACGATCGAGCCCGGAGCCAGCACGCTGAAGGCGATGCTCCGCGCCGCTTTCTTCTCCTCGGCGACGTCGTCGGTGCTGAGGCTCCCGGACTCGTCGACCAGGACGGCCACCTGCAAAGCGGGAAGTGGCGCGGGAGCGTCCTGGGCGGCTCCGAAGGGTGCATTCATGGACAGGAGCAGCAGCACCGTGGCGCCGAGGGTCCACAAACGTGCTCCCGTGCGCGCTTTGCCGGCACGAGAAGTCATGTGCTTCACTCCGTCCACAACCGTGATCGAATGGCGATTTTTCCATTGGTGAAAGCAGGACGTACAGGGGTCGCTGGGCAACGAAGCTCTGTTACAGCGTGTCCCGAAATTGAACGTTCGCATCCTCGTCCGGCTTTCGAGTTCGCTACCTCGGAATCGAGTTCGACAATTTCCCGCGAGCGGTGCAGGTGGTCAGCTGATCTTTGCCGTCACCCACTCTTCCGCCGAGTGGGTGAGTTCGCCGGTGAGCCGCTCCACGGCGGCGAAAACGATCTGGTCGGGCAGCAAGGAGTTCTCCAGCAGCTGCGTGCGGATGTGGTAGGCGGCCCGCTCGGCGGATTCGGTGACGACGAGGAACAGCTCCGCGGTGCCGTCCGGGCCGGGCCGGGCGGCGGTCCGGGTGCGAACGAGAGCCCGCGGGTCCGGGGCGTCGAGCGCCGGCCGGATCCGCGGGTGGATCTGGGTCCGGTAGTCGAGCCGCAGCGCCAGGAACTCCGCGAGCGCGTTCCGCGCGGCGGGGTACGGCCCGGCCGTCCGGGCGAGCCGTTCGAGTGCTTCCCGCCCGGTGCCGTCGCGGGGCAGCTCGCCCCTCAGCGCTGCCGCCACGTCGGCGAAGATGGTGTCCAAGCGCTGCCGGAAGAAGGAGTCGAGCTCGGTGTAGCGCCGATCGACCTCGAAGTGCACACGCTCGAATTCGGCCCTCGTGGGTGCTTCCGGGTCGTCCGCGAGCACCGTCCGGCCTGCGTTTTCGCGCCAGTGCGCCCGCCCGCTGCCGAGCCCGGACCGCGTCCACGCGAGCACGCTCCGGTAGACCCGCTCGATCGCGTCGGTGTAGGCCGGATCGGGACTGAGTGCCCGCTCCCGTTGCCGCGCGAGCACCTCGTTCAGTGCTTCGCCGAGGGATGGAACCGGCCGGGGCAGCCTCGCGCTCGCGATGTCGCTCATGGTCAGCACGGTCCCGTCGTGGCCTGGTCGGTGCCGGTGTCGATGACCACGTCGGGAACGAAGCCCGCGCCGGTCATGTCCCAGAGCCCGCTGGTGTGACCGTCCGGCGTCCGCACGATTTCGCCTTGCGCCGTGCACAGGATCTCCACCGTGACGCCGGTGTCGAGCTGACCGACGATCGAGGAGCTCAGGGATGGCGCCAGGTGGACGTCCGCCGGTGTCATGACCGTTCCGGCCGCGAGCGGAACCGGCGGCTGCGAAGCGGGCCCGGGACCGGCGTCGGCCGGCGGGCCCGCGAGCTCGACCACGGTCAGCAGCACCGACAGCGCGATCAGGACACCGCCGACGACGAAGCAGGGGATCCGGGCGAGCATGCTCACCGCGGGCAGGGCGATGTCCCCGATGGTCAGACCCCGGCCGATGAGAGCGGCCAGCAGGAGGACGGCTCCGGTGGAGCCGAGGACTACGGCGACGGTCGGCATGGCGTTCCCGCCTTTCTGCCCCAGCGGCTGGGTGTGGTGGAATGGCCCCAGCCTCACGCCGCACCGGGTGTCGAGGCAATGCCGACTAGTGCGTAATCGTGTCACCGGCCGGGATCGAGCATGGCGTAATTGTGCGTATTTTGGCGGCGAGGCGCGCATGGCACGATTCGACGAGAAGGATTTCCACCACTGACGCGGGAGGCGTGATGCCGGAACCCGGTACGGAACTGTCCACGCTCGATTTCGAAAGCCTGATCGGCGGCCCGCTGATCGCGGCGGTCCACGCCCAGGTGCAGAGTGCGCTGGCGACGGTGAACTTCGTGAAACAGGTGGGTTTCAAACCACCGAGCGGCGGCACCGTCGACGCGGGGAACCAGACGACCGGTGAGCCGGCCACGGTCACTTTCCAGTACAAGAAGGAAGTGCCGAAGCCGGACGGGACGAGCGAACTCGAGAACGTCCAGCTCTCCGTGCCGCTGCTGTCGATCCTGCCCATCCCGTACCTGCGGATCGACGAGGTCGACATCGACTTCCTGGCGAAGATCGACTCCGTCCAGTTCCGCCAGGTGGACCAGCAGATCAAGGTGGGCGTCGACCTCGACGCCCAGGCGTCGTGGGGCTGGGGTTCGGCCAAGCTCAAGGCCAGTTTCGCGTTCCAGCGGGACACGAAGGAAGGGGCCAAGGACACCCGGACCTACTCGATGGGTGTCAAGGCCAAGGCCACGCAGGACGAGCTCCCCGGCGGGATGGCGAAAGTGCTGGGCATCCTGGAGGGCCTGATCCACGAAGGGACCGCGGCGTGACCGTGCTGGCCGACCTGGTCGCCGGCCTGGGCGCGGGACTGGTGGCCGGGCGCGCCCAGGCCGACCGGGCCTCGGTCGAAATCGCGGAGCTCTACCGCCGGGAACCGTTGCTGGAGGGTGCCCGCGTACCGCGCATGGTCCTGTCGGAGGTGACGGTGGAAGCCAAGTTCGCGACCGTGCACGTCGAGCCGGACCGCGTCGAAGTGCTGGTGACCACGGAAGAACTGGCGAAGCTGGCACCGGATCGCCTCGGGGTGCTCACACTCAGGTACACCGAGGCCGATCTGGATCTGCCCGCCCGGCCGGCCTGAGCGCGGAGAATCCTTGCCGGGAAAGCCGGATTCACCGTCACCCGGAAATTTTCGATCATTCCGCGGTGAAATGCAGCTGATCGGGTGACCGGGCACGGGATCACGTAACCGGTTCGACAGAAACACCGACATTGTCGATGACCGGTCGGATTCGGCGGTGATTTGCTGTCGAAAAAGTGCGGCGGCAGGAAGGGGCGAGATCGAAATGGAAGAGATCGTCAGCGGGGCTGCCGCCGCACGCCCCGGCAGGCCGGGTGCGCGGCGATGACCGCCGGAAACGTGCCGCCCCAAGCTTTCGTGGCGCGCGAAGCGGAGATGACGCGGCTCGGCCGGTTGCTGGCCGAAGCGGCCGCCGGACGGCCGTCCACGGCCGCTGTCCTGGGGGAGCCAGGTGTCGGCAAGAGCCGGCTGCTGCGTGAGTTCTCCGCGTCGGCGCGGGCTTCCGGCGCGCTGGTGCTGAGCGGCTGGTGCGTTGCGCTCGGTGTCGGCGAGATTCCCTACGCGCCCCTGATCGACGCGCTGCGGCGGCTGGTCAGGGAGCTGGGGGTGACGTCGGTCCGGGAGCAAGCGGGCAGCGCCTACGCCGATCTCGAACACCTCGTCGCGGACTTCCACGGCGAAGACGGCGAACCCGGCGTCGTGCGGGATTCCCAGCTGCGGGTCTTCGGTGCCGTCCTGCGGCTGCTGGATCTGCTCGGGACGGACCGGCCCGTGGTGATGGTCCTGGAGGACCTGCACTGGGCCGACCCGTCCACCGTGGACTTGGTCGGGTACCTGGCGCGGGCCCAGACGGACGAACGGGTGCTGCTGGTGTTCAGCTACCGGTCGGACCTGCGGCCTCGCCACCCGCTCCGCACGGCCGTGGCCGAACTCGAGCGGGCCCACCGGCTGGAGCGCGTCGAACTTTCCCGGTTCACCCCGGAAGAGCTTCGCGTGTTCCTCGGCACGGTGCTGGGGCGCGAGGTGAACCACGAAGTGCTGGGACGGTTCGTCGAATTCTCCGAGGGGAACGCCTTCTTCGCCGAAGAACTCGTGGCAGCGGGCCTGCACAGCGCCGGACCGGGCAGCGATCCGGCACGACGGCTGCCCGTGTCGCTGCGCGACCTGGTGCTGGCGCGGTTCGAGCTGCTGAGCGACGACGCCCGCGAGGTGATGCGGTTCGCCGCGACCGCCGGGCGCCAGGTGAGCCACCGGCTGCTGGCCACCGTGTGCGAGCTGGACGACCGGCGGATGGGAGTAGCCCTCCGCGAATGCGTGGACCAGCAACTGCTCGTCACCGATCCGGCGGACGACACCTACCTGTTCCGGCACGCGCTGCTTCGTGAGGCGGTGCACCAGGAACTCCTGCCGGGTGAACGGCTTCGCCTGCACGCGGCAATGGCGGAAGCGCTCACCACCGACGTCCAGCTGAGTTACGCCGAGGAGCTGACGGTCGCCGCGGAACTGTCCTACCACTGGTACGAGGCCGGTCTGCCGGCGCAAGCTCTGCCGGCGGCGGTGCGCGCGGGCGCGACCGCCCTGCGCCTGCGCGCGTTCCGGGAAGCCGAACGCCAGTACCGGCGGGCGCTCGAGCTGTGGCCGCGGCTACCGGATGCCCGCAACGACCTCGCGGTGACGCGTGCACAGCTGCTGGCGTCGGCGGCCGATGCCGCGCGCTGGGCCGGCCACGTGGACCACGCCGTCGAGTTCGTCCGGCAGGCGCTGGTGCACGCGGAAACCGGCCACCGGGGCGAACTCCTCGAGCGCTTGGGCAGCTACCTGTGGGAAGCGGGTGACAGTGCCGCTTCGCGGCGTGCGTATGCCGAAGCCGGCCAACTGCTCGCCGAGCTCCGGCCGTCCGCGGTCACCGCACGGGTCCTCGCCGGGACGGCGGTGGCCGATGTCCGCGGCGGGCGCTACGAAGAAGGCCTGAAGCTGGCCGGTGAAGCGATCGAAATCGCCCGCGCGGTGGGGGCGCGGGCGGAGGAGGGGCGGGCGCTCAACACCCTGGGCATGGCGCTGGCCGCGCTCGGGGAGACCCAGCCGGGGATCGACGCTCTCCGCGAAGCCGTCCGGATCGCGGATGCCGCGGATCACCTCGAAGACTTCTACCGCGCCTACGGGAACCTCACCTTGGCTGTGCAGGGCGCCGGACGGCTCGAAGAATCCGTGTCGATCGCGTTCGAAGGACTGGCGCACGCCCGCCGGTTCGGGCTCGAGCACGCCAGGTGCGGCGGGGTGCTGGCCAACAACGCGAGCGTGGCACTCGTGCAGCTCGGACGCTGGGAACAGGCCACTGCGGTCATCGCGGAGGTACTACTGGAACGTCCGGTGCGGGAAAGCCTCTACCCGCGGCTGACGCTGGCGGAGATCGCGGTCGCGCGTGGCCGGTTCGACGAAGCCGGGCGGCTGCTGGCGGAGGTGCGCGCGGCGGGGCGGGATGTCGACGAGCCGGGGTTCGTCGGGGCGCTGTATGCCTTCGAGGCCGAACAGTCGATCTGGCGCCGCGAATACGGTGCGGCGCGGGCGGCGGTGGCCTGCGGGTTGCGCAAGCTCCAAGGCGCGGAAGACCGGATCGCCCTGCTGCGGCTGTACGCGCTCGGCCTGCGGATCGAAGCGGACGAACAGGTGCGGTTGTCCGCGGTGCGAAGCCGGCGCGGAGAGAGCGATGACCTGGCAGTCACGGTGGACGACTTCGCGCGCGGAGCCCGGCTGGCGGGGAGGGCCGGACGCTCTCCCTTGCCCGACGCGCCCGCGCTGCTCCTGCAGTGCGAAGCGGAGCGGGCCAGGTTTCAGGGCCACGCGGACGCGGCACGGTGGACGGAGGTCTCGCGCGCCTGGGAGGCGCTCGCCCGGCCCTATCCAGCGGCTTACGCGCGGTGGCGGGAAGCCGAAGCCGCGGTCGCGAGCCGCGAGCGGGCCGCCGGTGCCGAGGCCGCTCGCGCCGCTCACCGCGCCACCGTCGAACTCGGTGCCGGCCCCTTGCGAGCGGAGATCGAGGCACTGGCGCGGCGGGCGCGGCTCGACCTGGCGGAGCCGGCACCGGCGCGGCCCGCCGTTCCCGCGGATCCGTTCGGACTGACCCGGCGTGAACGGGAAGTGCTGGCACACCTGGTGGCGGGGGAGACGAACCGCCGGATCGCGCGAATGCTCTACATCACCGAGAAGACGGCGAGCGTGCACGTCTCGAACATCCTGATGAAACTCGGCGTGACCAGTCGCGGGGAAGCGGCGGCGGTCGCGCATCGGCTCGGTATCCACGAGGAACTCACCAAGGAGGAATGAACCATGGCAGCACCATCTCGCATTCACGTCGGCGGGTTCGACTACGAGCTCGACTTCCACGACAAGACCCAGGAGGAGGTCTTCCGGGAAATCCTGGACGGATTGGGCGCGGCCGACGGCAAGGTGATCGAGGTGCCGATCTTCGACGAGGGCAGAAGGCCGATGATGCTCTACCTGAACCCGCGGTACGTCGGCCCCGTGGTCCTCGACCGCGGCCTCCAGGCCCGGCCCGGCGAAATTTCGTGAACCGGCGTCCGCCACCGGCTCACGGCGTGGTCGCCATGCCGAGCCGCTGGGCTCGCAAGACCGTGGCGAGCCGGTCGGAAGTGCCGAGCTTGCGGTAGAGCCGCTGCTGGTGCTTGGTCACCGTCCGGGGCGACAGGCCGAGCCGCCGAGCCATCGCGACAGCGGTCAAGCCTTCGCACAGCAGGCCGAGGATGTCCTGCTCGCGCGGGGTGAGCAGGACACCAGGGGCTCGCTCGAGCCTGATCCGCCGGATCGCGGTGACGGGTTCGGCCAGGGGCCGGGTCAGTGTTTCCAGTGCGCTCAGCTGGGCTTCGGCCAGCGCGTCGGCGCGGGCTTCGATGAGGTCTCGCAGCCGGGCCGCGGGACTGGTGGCCGGAGCCCAGCGCCACCGGTCCCCGTGCCGGGCGAGCTCGCCGAGCGCCAGCCCGGCGGTCACGAGGGCCTGGGCGACGTCGCGATCGCCCTGGCTCGCGGTTTCCAGCAGCTGCAGGGTTTCTTCGGCGACCGGTCCACCGACCAGCGCCGCCAGCTGTGCGTGGTGGCAAGGAGTCATGGGCACGAGCATGGTCCGGGCGGGGCGGCCGGTCATGGGGAGAACTGCTTATCTCCGCCTCCGCCGGTGCCTTACGCCCGGAAGCCGAGGCCTCAGGGCCGGACCAGAGGATCATCTCGCGGAGGCCAACATGAAGAGCCGGGCACTGCTGATCGGCGGCAAGTCCGAAGGACTGCTCGGGATCGGTCACGACGTCGACACCATGGCGACCCTGATGGACGCGCGGGGTTTCGAAATCCGGCGTTGCGACGGCGACACCGCGACGCGGGCGGGAATACTCGCCGAGTACGAGAGGCTGATCGCCGACACCGAGGCGGGTGACCGTGCGGTGGTCTACTACAGCGGTCACGGCGGGCTCGAACCCCCGGTGCTCGACGGCCCCGATCCCCGGCCGGGATTCCAGTTCCTGGTACCGGCCGATTTCCACGAATCGACGCCGACGGACGTCCGCGTGATCACGGCCGTGGAGTTGTCGGTGAACCTGGCGTTGCTGACGCTCAAGACGACGAACTGCACGGTGATCCTGGACTGCTGCCACGCCGCGCACATGTCCCGCGACCCCAGGCTGCGGCCGAAGGCGATGCCCAACCCGGTCTACCTGAACATCGCCGCGCACCTCGAGCGCCTGATCAAGGCGGGCTTGCGCGTGGACCTCCCTGATCCGATCGGCAACCGGCAGGCCGTCCGCATGGTGGCCTGCTCGCCCTGGCAGTTCGCCTACGAGTACGAGAACGCGGCCGGTCAGTCCACGGGGTTGTTCACGGAGTCGTTGCGGATCGCGCTGAGCGAGGCGGACGGGCTCCCGGTGAGCTGGGCGGCCGTGGTCTCCCGCATCCGTGACCGGATGCGCTACCTCGCCCCGGACCAGCGTCCGGAGGTCGAGGGGGAGGGGTTGCGGCGGTTGTTCGAGACCGGAACGGCAGACCCGGCGGGCGCCGTGCCCGTCAGCCGGTCCGGCTCCGATCACGTCCGGCTGCCCGGCGCCCGGCTTTCCGGTTCCGGGGTCGGGGACACCTACGCGATCTTGCCCGCCGGGGTCGCGGAGGTCGTGGAGGACGCCGTCATCGCGATCGCGACCGTCGACCGGATCGGTGACGGTGTCGAAGCGGCACTCACCTATCGCTCGGGCCACACCGAGATCCCCGTCGGCGCCCAGGCGCACCTGCTGACCACGACGGCTCCTCGTTGGCCGGTCCTGGTCAGCGGGGCCGGCGAGGTCGCGGACCAGCTGCGGGCGGCCCTCGCGGCAGTACCGACCTTGCGGCCGGTGCCGGGCGACGACGCCGACGCCCGCGCGGCGGTGGCCGAGGTGGACGTCGCGGATCAGCTGTGCCTGCGCGACGCGGCGGGGCCGCTGTCCGTGCCGAAGCCCGCCGGGGCGGACGGCATCGCCGGTACGGTCGCCAACGCGAAGCTGCTCGCGAAGGCGGCCGCGTTGCGCGGGTTCTCGCCGCGACCGGCGGACGCGCTGGACGCCGGGTTCGGCGCCGAGTGGGGGCGGGTCGTCGCCGGGAGCCCGCGTCCTCTGCCCGAGTCCGGGGCCGTCCTGCACGAAGGCGAGATGGTCTACCTGCGGGTGCGCAACGACAGTGACCGCAGGTTGTTCTTCTTCGCTTTCAACCTCGCACTCGACGGTGCGGTCGAGCTGGTCAACGACGCCGACCAGAGCGGGATCGGCCTCGATCCGGGCCAAGACTACGTGCTGGGCGCGCTGACCACCGGCGAGCTCGTCGGCATGCAGCTCAGCTGGCCGCCGGCGGCGCCCCGGGGGATCGCCCGTCCCGAGTTCGTTTCGTTCGTGGTGTCTTCCGTGCCGGAGGAGCTCGGTGTACTGGCGCAAAGCGGTGTGCGCGACGTGAAGCAGGCCGAGCGAGTGGCCGCCGAGGTCGCGGTGTTGCGCGACACCGGCAGCCCGCTGCAGCGGGCGCTCGCGCTGGCGTCGATCGGCGGTTCGCGTGGCTTCGGGAAGGAACCGCGCGGCCCGGAGCGCAGGTACGCGGCCCGCCAGTTCGACTACCTGCTCAGCCCGTTGCCGGCACCGGCGGAAGAGGCCGTCCGGTTCCTTTTGGACGAGCGGCCGTCGCGGTCGGTCCGGCTGCTCGCGCCGGGTGGTGCGCCGGCCACGGCCACGGTGCGGCTCGAGCAGCTGATCGTGCACCGAACCGGCCGGCTCGGCGGTGATCTGCGCGTGGACGGCCTCGTCATCACGGCGGGCCCGGACGGCCTGCCCGTCCACCGGTTCACGACGACGCGGTTCGCGGGCGTCAAAGACGGTGACGAGCTGACCCTCGGCGACGTGCCTGCCTACGCGGGCCCGGTCGGGCGCTACCTGGACCTAGCCTGGTGGATCTCGCCGGACACCGGTGGCCCGGAGCTGGCCGCGCAGCTCGAGCACCGGTTCAGCCCGGACGAGTTCCGCCGTGCGGCGGAGGCACTGGCGGAGTACGTGCCGGCCCAACCGGAAGCGGCCGCACCGGTCGCGGCGACGGGCGCCGCGGCGGCGATCGTCAACGCGGTCGCCGAAGTCCTGCCGGCGGCCGGAGCCGGGCTCTACCGCACCACGTTGCTCCCCGACTCCGGCTTCGGTACCGGCCGGCACCCGGCCGGCGGTGCGGTGCCGGTCGCGGACTTCTCGTTCGCCTACCGCGTCACCACCGGGTGAAACCGCTCTACCCGAGAAAAGGGGAACACCATGGAGAACCTGCCGGGCGGCCTGCTCGACCGCATCGCCTCCGGCGCGCTGCCCGCGGAGCTCGGCGTCGTGCGCACGGCTTGCGTGGCGGGCAGCTACGCCGAAGCGCTCCGAAAGCTGGACGCCGTGGACACGACCGCGGCCGAATGGCGTTGCCTGGCCTGGGACGGTGCCTGGCTGACCCTGCCCGACGGGACCAACCGCCCGTGGGGGCAGCTCCTGGAACGGATGCCGGAGCGTCCCGCTCGTCCGCAGCCACCGCGGCAGGATGTCGTGACCGCCGTGGTCTGCCCCGTGCTGACCAGCCTGCGTGACGCACGAGCTTCGCTGACGGCGGACGTGCGAGCCGTCGATCCGGCGACCGCGGCGGATGTCTTCAGCGGCGCGCTGCGCGATCTCGACGCCGCGCGGCAGACCCTGTCCGGGCGTCCCGACTTGGTGAGCCGGCTCGATCTGCTCGCCGGCGACCTCGCGATCAGGGCGGGCCAGCCGGACCTGGCGCAGGAGCGTTTGGCGGCCGCGCGTGCCATGCTGAGGGCAGCCGGCGACACGCAGGGCCTGGCGGTCGCCGCACTCGTGGCGGGGGACTGGCTCGCAGCACCGCTGGCGTCGCCGATGTCGTGGAACTGCGTACTGGCCTACAACGAATCCACTGCGGACAACGCGCTGCCCGACGAGGTGGAGGCGGCCGAGTTCACTGGGTCCACTGTGGACACGGTGGCGGCGGAGACGGCCTACGCGGAAGCCGATTCCCGCTACGAGGCGGCCGGTGACGTGGCCGGGCAGGCCGCCGTGGCCCAGCGCCGCGCCTACCTGGCGGTGCTCGGAGGCCGAGCCGGTGACGCCGTCGAGCTCGCCGGGCACGCCCGCGCGCTGTTCGAATCCGCCGGCCGCCCGCACGACGCGGCGATCTCGGCCGTGCAGCAAGCGCTGGCCGCGCTCGCGGACGACCGCTTCCCGGTCGACCTCACGGCGGCCGACGTCGTGAAGGACATCGCCTTCGGCCCGGGCGGGTACGCGGGGGCGTTCGGTCTCGGCCTGTTCTGCGTGCGGATGGGCCGGCACTGGGCCGGGGCCGGGCTCCGGCCTGAGCGTGCACGCGAAGCACTGCTGCTGGCCGAGCGGGTCTGGGCCGCCCTCGACGAGCCGTGGCTGCGGGCCCGGACGTTCGCCGACGTCGCCCAGCTCGACGTGTCGCTGGGCGACATCGCGGCCGCGAGGGTCGCCGTCCTCGAGGCGCTCACCGCCGATCCCACGCCCCTCGCGGAGCCCGCGGACCCGCTGGACCCCCGCCGCGGGGCGCGAGCTCAGCTCGCCGCCCGGATGTACAACCTGGCCAACGCGATCGCCGACGTGCCCGGCATGGACCGGGCGATGTGGTCCCTGCACGAGATCCTGGACCCGCTGCGCGCCGGGATGGCCGGGTTCACCGATCTGCAGCGGGCGTTCGCGACCGCTCTCCTGGGCCTGCTGGACATGCCGGGCCGCGACGTCGCGACCCTGGTCTACCGGGCCCGGGTCGCGGAAGAGGAGGGGGACGACGACACGGCCGCGAAGTTGTTCGCGGAGGCACGAGCGGTGCTGGACGCCCTGCCCGCCGACGGCCGTGACCTCGACGAAGCGATCGTCAAAGCCTACGAGGGCGATACGACGGGAGCCTCGGACGCTTTCGAGCGGTACGTAGAGCAGGCATTGCTGTCGAGCACGGCCGCCGAGGCGCGCCGACGCCACCAAGAGGGGCTGAGCTTCCAGCTCAACGTCGAGAACACGGCACGGGCCCGAGCCCACTACGACGCCTTGGTGGCGAGTGCCGACCCGTGGTGGCGTGGCCTCGGTCCGCGCTGGGGCTCGCTGGCCGCCGAGGGCAGGTTGCGGGAGCAGGAGAACGATCTCGAGTCCGCGGCCGAGTTGCTGGACGAAGCGATCGGCGACCTTGAAGCGGTGCGCGCCACCCTGAGGCCCGATGCGTCGAAGCGTGCCTTTTTCGCCGGTCGCGACGTCCAGTACACCTACCTCGACGCGACGAGGGTGGCCATGCGGTTGCGGGAAACGGCGGAGGCGGCGAACGACCGGGAAGCCGCCGGGCGCTGGGCCGCGAGCGCATTCGATTATGCCGAGCGCGCCCGCGCCCGGGCACTGCTCGACTTGCTGCTGGCCGACGCGGGGCTCGACCGGACCGGACTGCCCGCCGACCTGGTGGCCCGGTGGCGGCAGGCGAGCGCGGCCGTCGGGCTCGTCCAGGACGGGCTCGCGAAGGCGAGTGACCAGGACGCTCCCGCCGAAGAACTGGCTGAGCTGCAGCGCCTGCTGAAGCAGGCGATCACGCAGCTGCGTGCGGTCGAAGAGGATCTCCAGCGGGCGAACCCGCATTTCTGGGCCGCGGTCAACCCGCAAGGCGAGGTGCGCGGGCTCGGCGAGGTCGCCGCGACGCTGGCGCCGGGAACCACGCTGATCCAGTTCGTGCTGAGCCGGACCGAGCTGATGTCCTGGGCCATCACCCGGGACGGGATGGTTGCCGCACATCGCTTCTCCGGCCGGCACGGGATCGGGGCCCGGGTCCGAGCGGTCCTGGACGGCGTGGTCCGCGGCACCGACTTCGGGATCGCGGCCGGTGAGCTGGCGGATCGGCTGCTGACGCCGTTGCGGGAGGCCGTCGGGGCCGCGGGTTCGCTGGTCGTGGTTCCGGCGGGAGGGCTGATGCGGCTGCCGTTCGCTGTGCTGCCGTGGCACGGGTCGGTGCTGGGTGAGGCGTTCCCGATCTCGGTCGCGCCGAGCGCCAGTGCCCGGTGCACCCGGCGCGAGGGCGATCCCGCCGCCGGCCAGGTGCTCGTCGTCGGTGACCCCGATGCCATGGCGTTCACACCGGTACCCGGGCGTCCGCCGGTGCCGCTCGAGGCACTGCCGGGGGCGAGGCTCGAGGCGACGGCCCTCGCCCGGCTCCGGTCCGGTTCGGCGTTGCTGACCGGAGCCGGTGCGACCGCCGAGCACGTGACGCAGCTGCTCCCGGACGCTCCGGTCGCGCATTTCGCGACGCACGGCATCCTCGACGCCGACTCACCGCTCGGGTCGATGATCGCACTGGCCTCGGGCGTGAACCTGACCACGGCGGACTTCCTCGGGAACAGGCTGAGCGCCGGCCTGATCGTGCTGAGCGCGTGTCACACCGGGGAAGGGGAGGTGCTCGGGGGAGACGAACTTCTGGGGCTGGGCCGCGTGCTGTTCGCGGCGGGCGCCCGCTCCGCCGTGGTGACCCTCTGGGCGGTCGACGACCGGTCCGCCGCCCTGGTGATGGTCGAATTCCACCGTCGGCTGCTGGCGGGTGACTCCGCGCCCGAAGCGTTGCGGAGGGCGTCGAGGTCCGTGCGCGGGATGGACCGGGCTGCGGCGCAAGCGGCTTTCGATGCTCTTCGCGAGATGGACAGTTCGATCACCCCGGCGCGTTCGGGTGCGGTGCGGGGCTTCGGCCCCTGGTCGCCCGATCCGGCGCCCTACGCGCACGCCCACCACTGGGCACCGTTCCTGCTGATCTCGATCGAGTAGCCGTGAACATCCCGGCCCGGCCGGGCCGACTTGATACCCGCCATGATCTGGGCTGCAAATGGTGCGGTCGTCGACATTGCCGCCGTTCGGTCAGGGCGTCAGGCTGGCCAAAGGTGCGCGACGACGTGCTGTGCCACGGCCCCGGCTTGCGAACACCTACCCGCTCTACTCGACTGCGACTGGCGCCGGCACGCGGCAGATCGGCACGTTCTGGACATGCCGGACCTGACCTCGGATCGGCGAAGCCGCTCGCCTGGGCACGCGGAGCCGCGGGTCACGGCCATGGGAGTGACGGTGGCGGCGTGCCCGGGGGAACCGTCCACACCGAGCCGTACGTGAGGCTGACCCACGGGTCGCCGTCCGGCGTGGCCGGGGTGGTGACGACTGGTGCCACGACGGGCTGGTAACTGTGCGACTCCCAGGCGAGATACCACGCTTCGGCGCGGGGCCGAGGCATCGGCAGCACTCCCAGGGCGGCCTGGTTCAGGCCCGGCCGCGCGTTCGCGAACCAGCGCACGGGGATGGCGAGGCGGGCGACGAGGGCGTTGTGGATGTCGGATTTCCGGTTGCGGATTTCGGTGATCGCGCCGGCGTCGGGAACGGCCACCAAGGGGCCTCCGCCGATGCGGCTCGTCGGGCCGAACGGCGTGGCACGCAGGCCGTTCAACACGTGTTCCAGTTCCCAGGCGGCGACTCGCAGGCCGATGATCTTGTCGGTCGACGCAGTGAGCTCGGCGGTCATCGTCCGGCGGCGCGCCCGGTGGTCGGTGTCGTCGGGGTCCGGGAAGAACAGCCATGGCACCAGAGCGTCGTAAGCACGCAGGTATCCGTAGTCGGCCATGATGTCGACGAGCCCGAGTTCGCTGTGGGCGGCGCCGAGCCCCAGCAGCTGGACCGATGGTTCCACCACGTACACCGGGGCCCGCCAGCCACCCACGGGCTGCTGTGTGCCGGGGTCGCGGGCGTACCGCTCGAACGTCTCGATGGCCGCGTCGAGGAACTGGGCGTCCCGGGCCAGTGAAGTCCGGGCGTCGATGCGCGGGATGCCCGCGGTGGCGAAGTCCTCGTCGGCCGGGATGAGCCTGTTGTTGGGCTGCAGGACGATGACGGCGCGTGCGCCCGCCTCCACGGCGGCTCCGATGGGCACCGGGTCGCGGACTGAGCCGTCGACGTAGTGGTCGGTTCCCAGCTGGACCGGTGGCCCCAGGAGCGGGACGGTGACGGACGCGAGGACGAGCTGGCCGAGCGGCACGTTCGCCACGATGTTCCCCAGCACCGGCAGATCGCTGAGGGCTCCGCCGTCGGTGCCGTAGCGGGCCCGGCCGAGTTCGAGGCCGGTGAGGGGAATCCGGATCTTGCGGCCGCTGGAAGCCACTCGTCCCGCGGCGCCGGACAGGGCCGTGGTCACGAGGTTCCGCAGCTTCGTGTTGTCGAAGATCGACGGCTGGGTGGCCAGCGCCGTCGCCGTTTGCTGCTTCAGGCTGTCCAGGTAAGCGGTGACGGCGAACTTCGCCGCCGCGTACAGGATGGCCACGATCGGCACGTAGCTGAGGGCGGTCTGGCCGGCCTCTTTCAGCGCGGCGGAGATGGTCGAGCCGAGCACATCCGCCGCCTTGTCCGCGGCCACGCCGGCGGCCGTCGCGACCCAGGACTCGATGAGCCTCGGGTCGCTCGGGCGGCTGGGCACCAGGAACGCTCGGTGGAGGTCCAGTGCCCCGAGGGTGAGCACTTCCGCGCGGTTCTCCGCCTGCCACGTGGCGTTGTCGAGCGCCGCGAAGTCGCCACCCGGTACGAAAAGTGCCGGGTTCGGGACATACCACGCGTCGTGCCCGGTGCAGGCGTCCCAGAAGGTGCGGAGGCTGGTGGGCGCGGGGAAGTCGGCCGCGGCACAGACAGCGGACAGCGCTCCGAGGCCGCTGCCGGCGCACACGGTGGGCGGCTGAAGCGGCATGGCTCCCAGAGCCTCGATCGCGCCGAGGTGGAAGGACGATTTCGCGCCCGCGCCGACGAAGACCAGCCCGGGAGCCGGCGAGTAGCCGAGCTCGATCGAGGCGGACGAGGAGCCGCAGGCGTTACTGGCGGTGAGTGTCATCGTGACGTGCCAGGGAACGAGCCCGAACGCGGCGGGAAGCGTGACGAACCCGGATGTCGCGCTCGCGGTGAACCAGGAGGGAAGCGATGGCGTGACGGCGAACGGCGAGTTGCCGGTCGACGAGAACGACACCTTGGCGGAGGTGGCGTTGACGATCGACCAGGTCACCAGCAACGACTGGCCCGGCCGGACTTCTTGCGGCGACGAAGCGCCGCGGTCCGTGCGGAACATCGCGATGCGGGGCGTGCCACCGACGAACCGGTTGCTGCCGTCCGGTGCGCAGACGGCCTCGGCGCGGTCGCCTCCGCGCGCAGCCAGGCCTTCCAGCTTGGCCCCCGCGGCGATGCCGGCCGCCCCGAAGCACATCGTCAGGACCCCCGCGAGATCGGAGAGCGCGGTGACCGGGGAGCCTGCGGACCCGCCCTCGGGCACCTTCAGCACACTGACGCAGCACTCACCCACACCGGCGGGGACGATCACATCGAAGCCGGTCGGCCCCCAGGAACCCCCGACCACCGTGGCGGGCGTCGACCGGAACACGACCACGGCATCCACCGGCTCGGCAGTGCCGAACCCGGAGCCGGACACATGGATGGTGTCACCGGCACAGGCGCCTTGCGGAGCCAGCGATCGAATCGTCATGCCAGGGTAGGGCTCCGTCCTGCGCAGGCCGGCTCCGGCCATCGAGAGCTCGTTGAGCGCGTTCGAAAGCCCGCCGAAGCATTCGATCCGGCGCAGCTTGTCGAGGGGAATCCGATCGTCGCCGAGTGGGGGCGGGAACAGCATCGTGCCGCCTGGATCCAGCGGATCGCCCGGGGAAGGCCAGGTGAGGTCGGGCCGAGGTGTCCAGGGCGAGCCCACCAGCGCCGCGCGGAAGGCCTGCGACGCCGGATCGCCGCCGACGACCAGCCGGGTCGCGGCCGCGATCTCGCCGTCTCGCGTGTCGCCGCCCGCCAGGAGGGCGACGGCCACCGCGGAGATCCCGCGCGACGCCGCCGCCGAGACCAGCCCGCCGAAGACGCGGGCGTCGCCGCCGTAGCCACGTTCGGGCACGGTTTCGACATAACCGGCCAGCAGCCGGCGAACTGCGTCACGCCCGCGAGCGAGGTCCTCGGTGCGCTGCCAGTCCTCCAGGTCGAGGCCGCCGACGACGCGGTCCAGCTGCCGCAGTGATCCTGCGAAGTCGCGTAAGGAACTCACCAGCTCGACGTTGCGGCCGAGGAAATCATCCGCTGCCGACTCGCTCATTCCTGGCCTCCTGGGATCCGGGTTGCGGCGGATTTACTGTAGGAGATTGCTGCACAATATCCACCATTCGCGGACTTTCACCCGGGCTGATCCAGATCGACCAGGAAATACTGGTGGCTGTCATCGCGGCACGCTTCCTGGGACGCTTCGGTCTGCGCGGCGGTGTCGCGGGTGCCGACGCAAAGGCCGGTGCCGGCTCGGTGCAGGCGGTAGGCGTCCGTACCGGTGACCCGCTCGATGCGGAACAGCTGGCCGCCTTTGTCGGCGGAGCATTCCTCCTGGGGTTCGAGGAGATCCTTGGCCGGACCGTTGTCCAGGGCGGTGAGGCAGCCCATGACCTTGCTTCGCGGGTGTTCCCACTTGATGTGGGTCAGGTCGTTGCCGATGGGTTGGATGAACGTCCGTGGTCCGCCCGTCTCCGCACAAGGGCGCTGGACGGCGACGGCCGAGCGGTACCGGCCGGTGTGATCACGGCCTTCGGTCAGGCACAGGCCCGGCGCGCCCAACGGGCGGATGCGTGCCCAGCTGCCGGCCGAACGCACCGGGAGCACCTCGGCCCGGCCGGTCGGGGCGCTGGGCTGGGCCGCGGTCGCGGGCTTGTCCTTGAGGTCGATGACCAGCAGGACCCCGACCGCGACCAGGGCGGCGACAGCGAGCGCCGCCAAGGCGACCACCCAGGGCACCAGGCGGCGCTTCGCGGTGCCAGCAGGGGAAGAAGCGGCGGCATCGACGGGCTGCACTTCCGACAGCCGTTCGTGCGCCCGCAGCCACTCGGGTAGCTGTTCTTCGGCGCCGCACGCCCGGACGAACGCGGCCAACCGGTCCGGGCGCGGCAGCGTGGAACGCCGCAGGAGATCCGCGATGGTGCTGCGCGCCAGGGCATCGCCGTTGCGGGTCGCCTCTTCCTCCAGCTGCCGAAGCGTGCGCCCGGACCGGTCCTTGAGTCTTCGCAGCAGCACCACGAAGTCCGCTGGGTCACCGGCGGTGGATGGTTGGACAGTATCCGACTCCATCTCGGTACCGATACCGCGCTCGCACACCGAGGACAACCGCCGACCGGGGCTGTCCGGCCGGGTTTCGGACAAAGCCCGCGACCAGCGAGGACGGTTTCCGGTTGTCCGGGACAGCGGTTTCCCCTTGTCCCGGCGTAGCGGCCTCGGGCACGGTTGCCTCCGGGCACGGCAGCCATCCGCAGGCCACGCCGCGGGAACGGTTGTCAGGTATTCGCGTTGTCTTCGTCACCGAGCCGGCCGCTGCCCAGTTGATTTGTTCCGCATGCACACGAGGGGGAAAAATCGATCATGAAACACGTTCGCAGACCCGTCGTCCGGCTGTGGCCGGCGCTGGGGACAGTCGTCGCGGTGGTCGCGACATTGCTCGTGCCCGCCGCGCCCGCGTTCGCCGGCAAGGAGGTTCGCGGCACGGCGAACCCGACAGCGATCAAGGACAGCTACATCGTGGTGTACAACCGCACGGCCCTTTCCGGTCGTGGCGTCGACGCGGTAACTGGTGATCTGGCGGCGAAGTACGGCGCCAAGGTGGATCACGTCTACCGGCACGCGTTGCAAGGCTTCGCCGGAGCGCTGAGCGAGAAGGCCGCCCAGCAGCTCGCGGCCGAACCGACGGTCGCGTACGTGCAGCAGAACGGCCGGGTGCGCAAGACCGGCACCCAGCCCGGCCCGCCGTCCTGGGGCTTGGACCGGATCGACCAGCGCGACTTGCCGCTGGACAACAGCTACACGTACCCGAACACCGCCTCGAATGTGACCGCGTACGTCATCGACACCGGCATCCGCGTCACCCACCGGGACTTCGGCGGCCGTGCGTCGTGGGGGACCAACACCACCGGCGACGGCATCGACAGCGACTGCAACGGCCACGGCACGCACGTCGCGGGCACGATCGGCGGCGCGTCCTACGGCGTGGCCAAGGACGTGCGGCTGGTGGCGGTCAAGGTGCTCGACTGTGACGGGAGCGGCTCGTTCGCCGGCGTCGCGGCCGGGATCGACTGGGTCACCGGCCACCACGCCTCGGGCCCGGCGGTGGCGAACATGAGCCTCGGCGCGCCTGGTTCGGACGACGTGACCGAGGACGCGGTTCGCGGGTCGATCGCCGACGGCGTGACCTACGCGATCGCCGCCGGGAACGAGGACGACGACGCGTGCGGCTACACACCGGCCAGGGTCGCCGAGGCGATCACGGTCGACGCGTCGGACAGCGCCGACACGCGGGCCTGGTTCTCCAACTACGGAGCGTGCACCGACCTCTTCGCGCCCGGCGTGGACATCACCTCGGCATGGAACGGCAGCGACTCGGACAGCAACACGATCAGCGGGACGTCGATGGCCACACCGCACGTCACCGGCGGCGCGGCGCTGCTGCTGGGCACCAACCCGGCGCTGAGCCCCGCGCAGGTGGCCGACGCGATGATCACCAACGCGACCCCCGGCAAGATCACCGATCCCGGAACGGACTCGCCGAACCGGCTGTTGAACGTCACAGCCGCCGGGGTGCCGGGGGCACCGGTCGTCACCAACCCGGGCAACCGAACCGGCGCTGTGGGAGCGCAGGTGAGCTTGCAGTTGTCGGCCACCGGTGGCACCTCGCCCTACACCTGGTCCGCCACGGGCCTGCCGGGCGGGCTGTCGATCGCCCCGTCGACGGGCGTCATCTCCGGCACGCTGACCACCGCGGGAGGATTCACGGTCACAGCGACCGCCACGGACGACGGTGGGCGGGCCGGCAGCACGTCGTTCACCTGGACGGTCACCCCGCCGGGCGGGTGTGCCGGCGGGCAGAAGCTGGTCAACCCGGGCTTCGAAAGCGGCAGCACCGGGTGGTCCAACGCGACTTACACGGTCGGCCAGTGGTCCGGTGTCAACGCGGCGCGGTCGGGCAGCTGGTCGGCCTGGCTGGGTGGCTACGGCACCGACGTCACGGAGACGCTGGAGCAGACCGTGACCATTCCCGCCGGGTGTGCGAACTCCGTGCTGTCGCTGTACTTGAAGATCCACACCGGTGAGGTCGGGAGCACGCCGTACGACCGCTTCACCGTCCGGATCGGTTCGACGGTGCTCGCGACCTACAGCAACGCCAATGCTTCCGGCTACACGGTCCGGTCGTTCGACGTCGGTGCGTTCGCCGGACGGACCGTGACCGTCAGTTTCACCAGTTCCGAGGACGCGACAGTGCAGACGTCGTTCGTCCTCGACGACCTGTCGCTCACGGCCGCTTGATCCGAAGGTGGGGCCCACCATGAACTTCCGCTCCCGTGTGTGCGTCATTCTGCTGGCAGCAGGCATAGTGCTGCCCGGTTCCCCCTGGGTGGCAGGTGTGCGGGCGGCCGTGCCCGCGCCGGACGCGCTCACGGTGAGCGGGAGCTCGCTGCCCACGACTCCGGTTCCGCCGGATCCCGCCGCAGCGGCGGTGTCCGGGGACGCTGCCGCCGTGACCTGGCCTCGCGCCGGCGACGGCTCCGTGCGGGCCACCGGATCCGAGGCGCGGGTGGAGGTGCTCGACCGGAACGCGTCGCGTGCCGCCGGACTCACCGGAGTGGTGCTGCGCATCACCGGAAGGCCCGGAAAATCCACGATAGACGTCGACTACGCGAAGTTCCATTCGTTGGCGGGTGCGAACTTCGGGTCCCGGCTGCAGCTGGTACGACTGCCCGGCTGCGCCTTGTCCGGCCCGAAGTGCACTGAGCCCGCGCACCCGGTGCCGACCCGGAACCTGGTTGCCAAGAGGCGATTGACCGCCGAGGTGGAGATCACCGGTCAGCCCGCCTTGTTCGCGGTGACAGCCGCGGCAGAGGGCAGCACCGGGTCGTTCGCCGCCAGCAAGCTGTCGCCGTCCGCCACCTGGCAGGCGGGCGTGTCGTCGGGCGATTTCCAATGGTCCTACCCATTGCAGGCACCGCCGGCGCCGGGACCCGCGCCGAAGCTGGAGATCGAGTACTCGGCAGGGTCGGTCGACGGCCGGATGGGCTCGTCCAACAACCAGCCCTCCTGGGTGGGTGAGGGCTTCGACCTGTCCACCGGCTACATCGAGCGGTCCTACCGGACCTGCAAGGACGACGGCGGCTCCACCGGCGTAACCGACC
Organism: Amycolatopsis sp. NPDC021455; assembly: GCF_040640995.1. Taxonomy (NCBI): domain Bacteria; kingdom Bacillati; phylum Actinomycetota; class Actinomycetes; order Pseudonocardiales; family Pseudonocardiaceae; genus Amycolatopsis; species Amycolatopsis sp. NPDC021455. The sequence continues at coordinate 75,291 of NZ_JBFACT010000015.1, forward strand.
TGTGCTGGGTGTCGGACAACGCCACCGTGTCGTTCGACGGGGTGGGTGGCGCGCTGGTGCGCGACGACGCGACCGGTTCGTGGCGACCGAAGCACGACAGCGGGTGGAAGACGGAGCACCTCACCGGCGCGGCCAACGGCGACAACGACGGCGAGTACTGGAAGCTGACCTCACCGGACGGCACCCAGTACTTCTTCGGGCTCAACCGGCCGGCCGGCTGGTCGGCGGGCAAGCCCGAGACGAACTCGGCGTGGACGGTCCCGGTGTTCGGCAACCAGTCCGGGGAACCGTGCTACAACAGCACGGCGACCGCGGCCTGGTGCCAGCAGGCCTATCGGTGGAACCTCGACTATGTGGTCGACCGGCACGGCGACGCGATGTCGGTGTGGTACGTCAAAGAGACCAACAACTACGGCCGGTGGAACGGCAGCCCCTACTTCGGGCAGACCACGCCGTACGTCCGGGGCGGCTATCCGGCCCGGATCGACTACGGCCAGCGCGACGGCACGGTGTACGCGACGACACCCGGCGCGCGGGTGACCTTCACGGTGGCCGACCGGTGCCGCACCGCCGGCGCCGGGTGCACGTCCGCGTCGGAGAACTGGTCGAACTGGCCGGACGTGCCCTGGGACGAGAGCTGTGACAGTTCCTGCACGTACTACTGGACGCCCACTTTCTGGACGAGCAAACGCCTCGCGTCGGTGACCACCCAGGTCCGGTCGGGCAGCACTTTGTCCGATGTGGACACCTGGGTGATGAGGCAGTCCTACCCGGACCCGTATCCGGCCAGCGAGCCGTGGGGCGAGGACAACGACGCCGCCCGTTCGCTTTGGCTCAACGGGATCACGCGGACCGGCTTGTCGGGCGGGACGCAGACGCTGCCCGAGGTGACGTTCTCCGGTGTGGCGTTGAAGAACCGGCACAACGGCAACGAGGACTTCCCGTCGTTGTACAAGTGGCGGGTCGGCGCGATCAACACCGAGAGCGGCGGCCGGACGGAGGTCGCCTACTCGGCGGCATCCTGCGGTGGGGAGCCGTACATCACCCCCGACCAGACGACGAGCCGGTGCTACCCGCGCGGGGACATGCCCGCGCCCTACGGCGGGCCGGACGTCTTCTACAAGTACGTCGTCAACCGGGTGACCGAGGCCGACCTCGTGGGCGGGGCACCGCCGAAGCTCACCGACTACGAGTACGTCGGCGGGGCCGCGTGGCACTACGACGACTCGGACACCACGCCCGACGCCGACCGGACGTGGAACCAGTGGCGTGGGTACGGGAAGGTGCGTGTCCGCACTGGTCAGGCCGGCGACCAGACCCTCACCGAGCAGCTGTTCCTGCGGGGCATGGACGGCGACCGCCTGTCCGGCGGCGCGCGCCGCGACATCTGGGTGACCGACTCCCGAGGCGGCAAGGTCGAGGACCAGCCCGCCCTCGGCGGCCTGACCAGGGAGACCACCATCTACAACGGATCGGGTGGCCCGATGGTGACCACCACCGTCAACGAGCCGTATCTCAGCGCGCCGCTGGCCACGCGGGCGCGTGCGGGCCTCGATCCACTGCAGGCGTTCCAGTCCGACATCGGCACGATCCGCAAGTTCACGACCTTGTCCGGGGGCGGGCAGCGGGTCACCGAGCAAAGGCGGTCGTTCGACGCGCAAGGGCGTGTCCGTCAAGTCGACGACCTGGGTGATGTCGCCACGCCGGCCGACGACACGTGCGCCAGGACGACCTACGCGACCAGCACGACCCGGTACCTGATGAACCTGCCGGCCCGGCAGGAGAAGGTCGGTGTGGCGTGTTCGGCGAACGCCAGGTATCCCGACGATCTCGTGTCCGACGAACGCCTCTTCTACGACGGATCCACCCAGGGCGGCGTCGTGCCCGGCGCGGGCGACACGACCAGGCAGGACAAAGTGTCCTCGTGGAGCCTGATCGGCCAGGTGTACGCCACCAACGTCCGGGCGAGCTACGACGAGCACGGCCGGGTGACCGAAGTCTTCGACGCAGCGGGCAACCGCACCGCCACGGCGTACACCCCGGCCACCGGGCCGGTCACGCAAACGACCCGGACGAACGGCCTGGGCCAGGTGGAGACGACCGTCGTCGATCCCGCGCGGGGGCAGCCGATTTCGCGGAGCGACGTGGGATCGCGGCGAACGGAATACGCCTACGACCCGCTCGGCCGGGTGACGTGCGTATGGGCGCCCGGCCGTCCCAAGACCACCTGTGACGCCGCCACCGTCCGGTACGGCTACCAGGTGCGGGCCACCGCGCCGAACGTCGTGACGACCAGCACCCTGATGCCCGACGGCAGCCAGTCGACCTCCTACACCCTGCTGGACGGTTTGCTGCGGCAGCGGCAGACCCAGGAGCCGTCACCCGCGGGCGGCCGGATCGTCACCGACACCCTGTACGACGCGCACGGACGTGTCCGTGCGACCGATGACGGCTACCACAACACCGGCACACCAGGAGACACCCTGCTGGTCGTGGCCGACGATGCCGTGCCCGCGCAGACCTCCGTCCAGTACGACGGGGCAGGCCGGGAGACCGCCAAGATCCTCCGGTCACTGGGTGCCGAACAGTGGCGCACGACCACGACTTACGGCGGCGACACAGTGACCGTCGACCCACCGGACGGCGACACGACCACCACGAAGGTGTTCGACGCGCACGACCGGGTCGTCGAGTCGCGTCGGTACAACGGGAACGCGTTCGACACGACCCGCTACGGCTACACCGACGCCGGACAACTGTCCACCGTGACCGATCCCGCCGGGAACACCTGGCGCTACTACTACGATCTCCGCGGCCGGAAGTACCGCACGGACGACCCCGATGCCGGCACGGTCACCTACACGTTCGACGACGACGATCGGCTGGTGTCCACAACGGACGCCCGTGGCCGGAAGGTCGACTACGGCTACGACGCCATCGGCCGCAAGACCTCCGCGCGCACCGGTACGACCACGCTCGCGGAATGGAGTTACGACAGCGCGCCGAACGGCGTGGGCAAGCCCGCGAAGGCCACCAGGTTCACCGGCGGGAACGCGTATGTGACCGAGATCCTCGGTTATGACGCTGCCGGAAACCCCACCGGTACGGCGGTCACGATCCCGGCCGCGGAGGGGAGTCTCGCGGGCCGGTACGAGAATTCCTTGACGTACCTGCCCAGCGGCCAGGTCGACACGGTCCGGCTGCCGTCGCGCGTGGGATCGGGGACGACCGGCGGTCTGGCGGACGAGACGCTGACGTACGGCTACAGCACGCTGGGCCTGACCAGCACCCTCCGCGGCGCCACGACCTACGTCGACGCGACGGCCTACACGTCGCTGGCCGAGCCACAGCAGTATGCCTACGGCACGGCTGGATCCCAGGTGCGCCAGGCATTCCGCTATGAAACGGCGACCCGCAGGCTCACCGGTACCACGACCTCCCGCGCGGATGCGTCGGTGGTGAGCGACCGCGGCTACACCTACGATCCGGCGGGCAACGTGCTCTCGGTCTCCGACGCGCCTTCGGGCGACAAGCAGTGCTTCCGCTACGACCACCTGCGGCGGCTCACCGAGGCCTGGACCCCTCAGGCGGGGTGCGACGCCGCCCCGAGCACCACCGCGCTCGGCGGGCCGGCGCCGTACTGGTACGGCTACACCTACGACGTGGCCGGCAACCGGCAGTCCGAGAAGCGGCACGCGGCGGGCGGTGACACGACGGTCGCCTACACGTATCCCTCGTCGGGTGCGCCCCGGCCGCACGCCGTGCTCGGCACGACCACCACCGAGCCGGCCGGTTCGCACACCGACAACTATTCCTATGACGCGTCGGGGAACACGTCCGGCCGCCCGGGGCAAGCCTTGACGTGGGACGACGAAGGACATCTCGCCGCCGCGGGCGAGACCTCCTTTGTCACCGACGCGGACGGGAACCGGCTGCTCCGGCGTGACCCGAACGCCACCACCCTGTACCTCGACGGCACCGAACTGCGGCTGGACAAGGCGTCCGGCACGGTGACCGGGACACGGTACTACCGGTTCGGGGCCTCGGTGATCGCCGCCCGCACCCCGGCCGGGCTGGCGTGGCTGATCTCCGACCACGTCGGCACGGCCGACATCGCGATCAACGCCACTTCGCTCGCCGTGACGACCCGCCGGTATCTTCCGTTCGGTGCGCCGCGGGGCAGCGCACCGGCGTCCTGGCCCGACGAGCGGGGCTTCGTCGGCGGGACAGCGGATGCCTCGGTCGGCCTGGTCCACCTGGGAGCCCGGGAGTACGACCCGGCGCTGGGCCGGTTCCTGTCCGTCGACCCGGTCAGCAACGTCAACGATCCCCAGCAGCTCAACGGTTACTCCTACGCCGAGGACAACCCGGAGACGTTCTCGGATCCCGACGGGCGCAAGACCCGCAAGCAGCTGGAGCAGGAAAAGGTGACAGAGCTGAAGAAGCTCAGCAGGAGCTTCGACGACCCCGATGGGATCGCCGACATCCTGTCCAAGCTCGTCGACCTGTTGAAGAAGGACCCGTACAGCAGCGAGGTCCGCAAGCTGCTGAACACGATCGGCTCCATAATCAACACGGAGATCGACGACATCGCCCACGAACTCGGCGGTTCGTCGCTCAGCGCCGAGGCCAAGAAGAGCCTGAAAGACCGGATCGACAACGTCGCCGCGGTGATCACGGCGCTCGGTGAACTCGTGCAGACCGTGCTGGGCAAGAAGTTCGAGGAATGGCGGGCCAAGCAGAACGTTGGTGTTTCCCTGGGCGCCAAGGGAGAAGCGGCGGCCGCGGATGCGAATTGCCAGAAGACCGATGGGCGGTTCCTTGTCTGCGGCGGTGCGAAGTGGACGTTCAAAGACCGGTCGTACACCCACGGCAACGTGTTCTTGACCAAGACGCCCACCAAAGACGCGGTGAAGAACAAACTGGTGCTGGCGCACGAGATCCGGCATGCCACCCAGTGGGCGTTGTTCGGCGCAATCTGGTTCGGCGGCCTGTACAACAAGATGGATGCCTTGTCCAAGAAGGCTTTCAGTGTCCTGGGGCCACGCAAACAAGCCGGCATGACCTGCACCGACCCCGGCGCCTGTTACAACCCGTTCGAGATCGACGCGAACCTGTTCAACGGAGGCTATTTCCGATGAGGTCCATTGTGGTCCTGGCCGTTGTCCTTGCGTTCCTGGGGTTCGGCTCAGGGGCGGCAGTTCCGGCGTACGCCGACCAAGTGCGGATCCAGTGTGCCGGGACACCGGCCGACGACGAGCGGATCAACAGCGCGATCGCGGCGAGCTCGGCCGGTGACGAGATCGTCTTCCAAGGACAGTGCGTCATCGACGGCACGATCCGGCTGGCCGGCGAACGCACCTACCGCGGGTTGTCCCGCGCGGGCACGGTGATCCGGCAGGCGGACGGCGCGAACCTGCCGGCCATGCTCGCCAGCGACTCCTACCTGGACAACGTGCCGTACACGGGTCTCCCGGTCAGCATTCAGTCCCTGTCCCTGGACGGCAACCGGGACGCGAACCCACGCGGGCAGGACGTGCTGGTGCTGCGGTCCTGGCAGTCGGTCGTCCAGGACGTCGAGATCCTGGGAGCGCCCCGCGACGCCATCCGCCTGACCAACCTCTCGGCGAATGGCACCCCACTGGACAACACGCAGGTCAACGGCCGGATCAGCGGCAACCACATCGCCGGCTCGGTCGCTCGTGGGATCTTCGTGGAGGACACCCGCAACTCGGTGACCGACTGGCAGCTGACCGACAACTGGATCGCCGACTCCGGCACCGACGGCATCGGGATGGACAACGCCGCCGGCTGGATCATCGAACGCAACCACCTGTACGGCAACGGCAGGGCCGCGATCGCGGCGGAACGGCTGTTCGGCAGCACCGTCTCGGACAACTTCATCGAGGACTTCACCAGCACCGGCCTGCAGGTCTCGCTCCAGGGCGAAGCCGCGTCCACGATCGCGGACAACCGGATCTTCCGGTCCAACGGCGGTGCCGGCACGTTCCTGGCCCTCCGGGTCAATTACGGCACGGGCAACGTCGTGGTCACCGGTAACGCCGTCCGCGGCAACGGAACCGGCATCGGGCTGGACTACCAGCTGGGTGCCGGCACCGGCTGCACGGTCAGCTCTACCGGCAACCTTGTCACCGGGGTCGCCACCCCGCGCCGGGCCGCCACCGGCGTAACCGTCACCGCCGGGGTCTGACTCCAAGCGCACCTCGTGACCCTGGTCTCCCGTGGCAACCTGGCTTACGCCTGCCCATCGGACGCGGGCGGCTCGGAGCGGGCGATCCCGCGTGAAGTGGCGATCTGGACGTCGCGGCTCACGTGCTCGCCGGCCCGAGCCGTCGAGCCAAGGCAACCCGCACCCGAGAACCTGCCGCGACCTGCTTCGCCCGATCACAGGGGGCGGTAGTCGATCACACAGGACATCTGCCCGCGCCGAGCCGTCGCCCTTCAGCCGTACGGACCGCCGGTCACTCCGGCGCCGGGGGTCCGAGGCGAAGCCGCGCCGAGGTCTCGGGTTCGACCAGCCCGGGCAGCCGTTGCCGCCACATCGCGCGGACCCCGCCGAGGAGATCGTGCTCGCCGGCCGTCGCGCGGGCGACGAGGTGGGTGCCGGTGAACTCGGCGACCGTGCTCTCGGCGGCCGCTCGTACGTCGACGTCGCGGCGCAGCTCGCCCGCCCGGCGGGCCCGGCGCAGCAGGTCGCGGACCACCGCGAGCCAGCCGAGGAAGTGCGCGGGCGCGAGGACGTCGGCGAGCTCGGCGTGCAGCGGCAGCCGGACGCTCGCCCGGTAGGCCGGGTCGTGCTGCAGCCGCCGGGCGGCCTCGAACGTCAGCTCGACGAGGACCTGGGCCGGGCTGGCGTGCCGGGCGGACAGCCGGGCCGCCAGTTCCCACCACAGCGGGCAGTACCGCTCGATCACGGCCGCGGCCAGCGCCGCCTTGGACGGGAAGTGGCAGTAGAGCGCCCCTCTCGTCACTTCGGCTTCCTCGCACACCGACTCCAGTGTGGTCGCCGCGAACCCGGCCCGGCCGAAGATCACCGCCGCGGCGTCGACCAGTGCTTCGCGCGTCCTGCGGCCGCGAGCCGTGCCGGTCACGCCGAGGTGCCCACCCGGTGCGCGACCAGCCAGCACGAGTCGACGAGGTCCGCCTCGGCCGTGAGCGACACGGCGAACTCGAACGACGACTCGGCGCCGTCCGCCCTGGCCTGGCAGCGGACGCGGCCCAACACCACGACGGTGTCCTCCTCGCTGACCCAGCGGCCGACGGTGAGCCCGGCGACGGTCATCGCGGAATCGAACGCGGAAAGGAACGACTCGACCTGCCGCCGGGTACAGGTTTCGTCCGTGCCGTCCAGGTTGGCCGGGGTCGGGCCGTGCCATTCGACGCGGGGGGCGAGCAATTGCACGACCGCGGCGAAGTCGCCGGCGCCGAACCGCAGGAGCGCTTGCTGCGCGAGGACGATGGCGGCCGGATCCGGATGGCGGCAACGGTCCTGCAGAGCAGAGTTCACGGGTTCTCCCGGGATTCACGGCCGACGGCGGACAGGGCGCGGTCCGCCGGGGGCGGCCGAGCCGAAGGCGACGATACCGGAAAACCCGCGGCTTGCCGGACGCACAGGGTGATTCGTCAGGAAGAACGACGGCATTCGCAGGCCTTCTCTCCGCCATTTGCGGGCACCGCTCGCTCGGGTGGTCGCCATTACCCCCGGATGAGGGGAGAGTGACGCGGAATTCGCAGTGAATGGCCTCGGGAAATCGGTTGCCGGTTTGACCCGGTCCTTGAATGGGTCTTTTCGGTTGCCACATCCGGGGGTACCGGGGAGCGAAATGCCGCACTACTTTCGGTGCGGTGACGCCGGATTGGTGTCGCGAACGGGGAGGAATGACGAGTGGGTGACCATGCGAAATGGCCGGAATCGGCATTTCGGACACCAAGGGTCGTCGCCGGCCACGCCGGCACGGGTGATCGGGCGGGCATCGAGGTGGCCGGCGAGGGGGTGTGGCGATCGGTCCGGAGCGGATCCTCGAGGGGCTGCGCGGTGGCCGGCGGTGAGCTGGACGCCCGGGGTCGACCGCCGCGCCCGGCACCGGCCGGCTCCTGATCGGATACGGTCATTCGGCGCATGGATGGCTTGCGCCCCAACGGATCCCCGAGGATCAGCGTTCCATCTACCCGCCCCAGGGAGAGCGCCATGAGGAGACGGTCCGTACTGGTCGCCGCGGCATTGCCGGGCCTCCTGCTGCCGGCGGCACCCGTGGCGTCCGCCGAACCGGAGCCCAGGGCCGACGTGCCGCCGCAGGGGTGAGCACCACCCCGAACGCTGCCTCGGCGGGGCCGCCGAGGCAGCGTTCGGCGCGCCCGTGCCCAGGTGAGGGGAAACGGACCGTATCACCCGGTTGACGGTCTGCGCCCGGCGGCGGAAGCGGGAAGATCGCACCGGACCGGAGCACCGGACAACACACCAAGGGGAAGCATGCACTGCGTCACGACGCTCGTGGTGGACGACCAGCCCGTGCTGAGGTACGCGCTCCGGCAGCTGCTGCTCGACTACGCCGGGGTCCGGGCGGTGACCGAGGCCGGGACGGAGCGGGAAGCGTTGCGGCAATGCGAAAAGAACCACCCCGACATGGTCATCACCGAGCTGTCGATCGCCGGGAAGCCGGCGGGTGCGGCCATCTGCCAGTACGCCAGGGAACACCTCGACCGCGCGGCCGTGCTGGTGTTCGCCGGCGACTCCTCGCCGGCGGCGGTCGCCACGGCCCTGAACGCCGGCGCGGACAGCTTCGTGCACAAGTCGGCCAGCGGGACCCGGCTGATGGCCGCGGTGCGGTCCACGCTGGCCGGCGGGCGGGTCTGGGTACCGGCTGGGGAGACCGCGCCGCTGCTCACCGGCGCGGTGCCGTACGCCAGCGTGATGACCAAGCGCGAGGAGGACATCCTCGCGCTGATGCTCTGCCGGTGGTCGAACGACGAGATCGCCGGCGAGCTGCACCTGGCCCGGCAGACGGTGAAGAACTACGCCAGCCGGATCCTGCACAAGCTCGGGTTCTCGAGCAGGCGGGAACTGGTGCACGCGCTCGGCTTCCGGGCCGGACCGGTCCGCTGCGACGGGCCGTACCGCGGGCCGGAATGACCCCGGCGTGGTACCCCGGGTACCGCGGCCGGGTGAGACTCGGTACCCGCCGCATCCTGTGATCCGGAGATCTTTTTTCTAAGGTGGCCGGAGTGACCACTTCGGTGTCGGCGAGGAAGCCGTTCCCCGGGAGGCCGGTTCCGTGACCTTGCTCGGTGCACTGGTCGTCGCGCTCGCGCTCGGCGGGGTGCCGGCCCCGCCCGCCGCGGCGCCGCTGGTCAAGATCCACGAGGTGCTGGGCGGCCCGGCCGGGTACATCGTCCTGCGCAACGTCGGCACCGCCGCGGTGGACCTCGGCGGCTGGTCCGTGCGGTCGTGCACGGGCGGCCCGGCGCCGGTCGAGCTGGCGCTGCTGCCCGCCGGTGCCGAGATCGCCGCCGGCGGGCGTTTCCTGATCGCCGCCGCTGGGTTCGGCGGAACCGACGCCGTGGAGCTCGTCGTGCCGGAAGTGCCCGGTGACGGCCAGATGCTGCTGGACCACCGGCGGGCCCGCGCCGACGCCGTCGGCTGGACCGCGGCGTCGCCCTGCCGCGAACGCGAGGCGGCAACGGCGTGCCCGGGCCTCGCGGAATCGCGCGACGCAGCGAGCCGGGACACCGACGACAACCAGGCCGACTTCCGCTGTGTCCGAGCGCGGAACTGAATCCGGCGTGACGAGAAGAAAGGGGTGTCCGCGGTGCCCGCACAACGCAGGCGCAGCCAAAGAATGTCGTTCCGTTCGATGCGTGAACTGCTGGCCGAACAGCGGAGCGCGAAAGGCTGGTCGCAGGGTGACCTGGCGATGAGACTGCACGCCCTGTCCGGCAACGACAGCGTCACCCGGGAGGAGATTTCCCGCTGGGAGCGGGGAAAGCGCATCCCGGGCCCGTACTGGCGGAGCTGGCTGAGCCGGGTGCTGGACACGCCGTGCGCCGAACTGGAGCTGGCTGCGGCGGTGACCCGGTCGCGGCGCCGGTCGGCTGAGCGGGAAAGTACCGGATAACTGGCCCCTTCCGGCCCCGTCGATCTTCGTTGGATACTGGTCTGGTCATCGCGGAAATGGTTCCGCAATGGCGGACAGACGAGTTCGAAATCGAGTTAACGAATCTTCTGGAAAGGATTCAGTCATGCGTCGCATTCTGGCAGGATCGGCCATTCTGACCGCGTTGGCGGGCCTGGCGGCCGGTGGTGTGGCCGTCGCGACCGAAGCGCAGCCGGCCGTCTCGTCGTCGGTGGTCGTCAACGAGGTCTCGACCCGCGGCCCGAACGGCGCGACCGACGAGTTCATCGAGATCCGCAACGTGTCGAACCGCGCGCAGGACCTGACCGGCTACACGATCCGCGTCTTCGGCCCGGGCAACGCGGTTCTCGACACGATCACGCTGCCGGCGGGCATGGTCCTGCAGCCGAAGGGCAACCCCGGGCAGTTCGTGGTACTGACCGGCCAGAACTTCTCCGGCACGGTCTCCGACCAGACCAACGTGGTCCCGTTCTTCCTGGCCGGCGGCGAGGGCATCCCGTCCAACGGCGGCGTCGCGGTGTTCAGCCAGACGGGCATGAAGGTCGACGGGGTGGCGTTCAACGCGGCGGCCTCGACCCCGCGTGAGGGCCAGGCGGCCCTGCCCGAGACGGCGGCGACCGAGCAGCTGGCGGCGTCCAGCGCCCGCGACATCCTGAGCACGGACACCGACAACAACCGGCTCGACTTCTCGCTGCACCAGCGCACGCCCGGCATGGAGAACTGAGCCGGCCACACCGGCCAGGGCCCGGGCCGCAGCCCTCTCGGCCCGGACCTTGCCGGGTGCCGCGGTGTCTTGAACGAGTCGTTCAGGACACCGGAGGTCCTGAACGACTCGTTCAAGACCCGAGCCGGGTCGCCCGCCCGGCCGAGCCCCACCGTGGCCTGCCCCAGGCCGCGGCCGGTCGTGAGTTGCCGGGATCGCTCACGACCGGCCGTATCCACCATGGCCCGGGCCGCCCTCTTGGCCCGGGCCTTTCCCTGGCGGGGTGTCGCCGATGGCGACATCCCGCCATCGCAACCCATGTCGTTCCGGCAAAACCTCCCTCATCCTCGGGAAATCCCTCGCGGCGGCCGTGACCCACGGCCGCCGCCTGGCATCCAGGAGAGTGAGGTCCCGATGTCCCCTCACCGGCCCGGGCGACGCCAGCTGGCCGTCGTCGCCGCGATCGTCCTTTCCCTCGTGCCCGTTCCCGGGGCGGCGGCCGCCGCCCCGGCCGGACCGTCTCCCGCCGGCCGCGCCGCGGCCCACCGGGTCACCTTGCTCACCGGTGACGTCGTCACCTACGAACAGGACGGCGCGGGGCACCGCACCGCCCAGGTCGAACCCGCGCTCCGGCCCGACCGGCCGCGGCCCGCGTTCCACATCACGACGACGGCCGAAGGGCTGTTCGTCTACCCCTCGGACGCGCTTCCGCTGGTCGGCACCGGCGCGCTGAACAAAAACCTGTTCAACCTGACCGAACTCGTCGAAGACGGCCGGGACGACGCGGCTTCCGCGACGCTCCCGGTCATCGCGCGCTACGGCGGCCGGGCGGCGCTGTCCGCGCCGGCGTTGGAGGCGAAGGCGAAAGCGTTGCCGCGGACCCAGCGGCGGATTCCGCTGACCACGGCCAACGGCGTCGGCCTGCGGGTGGAGAAGGCCGGCGCGGCCGACTTCTGGCACTCGCTGGTGACCCGGGACGCGGCGGGCAAATCCGCGCTGGCGGCGGGCGTCTCGGACGTCCGGCTGGACCGCAAGGTCCGCGTGGCGCTGGACCGGAGCACCGCGCAGGTGGGTGCGCCGGTCGCGTGGCAGCGGGGCCTGACCGGGGCCGGGACGACGGTCGCCGTCGTCGACACCGGCATCGACGCCGAGCACCCGGACCTCGCGGGCAAGACGGTCGCCGCCGCCGACTTCAGCGGTGAAGGCGACGTCGCCGACCACCACGGTCACGGCACGCACGTCGCGTCGATCATCGGCGGCACGGGCGCGGCTTCCGGCGGGCGCTACAAGGGTGTCGCGCCGGACGCGAAACTGGTCGTCGCCAAGGTCTTCGACGCCTCGGGCGAAGGCGACACCGCGCAGGTGATGGCCGGGATCGACTGGGCCGTGGAACAGGGCGCGAAGATCGTCAACCTGAGCCTGGGCGCCGGGGTGAGCGACGGTTACGACCCGCTGAGCCAGCAGATCGACACGCTTTCGGCGAAGACCGGCACGCTGTTCGTGGTTGCCGCGGGCAACGCGGGCCCCGGCGAGCGGACCGTCACGACGCCGGGTTCGGCGTCGTCGGCGCTCACCGTGGGGGCGCTCGACCGCGACAACACCCTCGCGTGGTTCAGCAGCCGGGGCCCGCGCCTGCGCGACGCGGCGGTGAAGCCGGAGATCTCCGCCCCGGGCGTGGGCATCGCCGCCGCCCGGGCGGCCGGCACGTCGCTGGGCTCCCCGGTCGACGACTTCTACACGCGGGCGTCGGGTACGTCGATGGCCACGCCGCACGTCGCGGGCGCGGCGGCGATCCTGCTCCAGCAGCACCCCGGGCTGTCCGGCGAGGCGCTGAAGAACACGCTGGTCAGCACGGCCAAGGACGTCGGCCTGCGCTGGCACGAACAAGGCGCCGGGCTGCTCGACGTCGCCCGCGCGGTTTCGCAGGAGGCGAGCGGGACGGCGGTCGCGAGCTTCGGCCGCACCGAACGTCCGGCGGCGGCGCGGCTCGCGCGGACGTTGACCTACGTCAACACCGGGGACCGGCCGCTGGAGCTCACCCTGAAACTCCAGGTACGCCCGTGGGACGACAAGGCCGGCCCGCTGCCCGGGATGCGGCTGTCCGGCACGACGCTGTCCGTGCCTCCGAAGTCGACGAAGTCGGTGGAGCTGAGCGAAGACCCGGGCGAAGGCGCCGCCGGCGTCTACGGCGGCTCGGTGCTGGCCACGACCGCGGACGGCACCAGGCAGGTGCGCACCGCGGTGAGCGCGTACAACGCGGCGACGCTGTCGCCGGTCACGGTGCGCGTGCTGGACTCGGCGGGAGCACCCGCGGAGCTGGCTTCGGCGCAGCTGATCGACGACAGCGGGGGCAGCGGAAACCGCAACGATCCCTTCCTCGACCAAGTCAGCCAGCAGATCGACCTGGTGGGCGGGACCGGCCGGGTCGCCGTGCCCGCCGGACGGTACTCGGCACTGGGCTGGGTCGTCGAACGCGGCGCGGCGGGGCGCCGCTGGTCGGCCGTCAGCGCGTCCGCGGTGGCGATCTCGGCGCCGGCCGAAATCACGCTGAACGCGGCCACCGCCGTCCCGGCCGGGTTCGTCACCCCGGAGCCGGCCGACGTGCGCGACCGCACGGTGATGCTGCGGCGGGTGATCCCGCCGGCGCCGGGCACGAACGGCTACATCGGCGAAGCCGGGCTGTCGACGGGCGGCGCCCCGTGGGAGGTGCGGGTCGCCCCGGCGGCGGCCACGGCGACCGGCACGATTTCGTTGCAGGACAGCGCGGTCCTGTCCCCGGCGGCGGTGGATCTCCGGGCCGGGACGACCGTGCTGAATCCCGCCTACGACGTCGCGTCTTTGACGGCCAAGCTGCCGGGGGAACGGACACTGCCTGTCGTGTTCGCCGACGCGGCCGCCTTGCCCGGCACGGACGTCCGCGACAAAGCCGCCCTCGTCCGGATCCCGGCGGGTTCGCCCGACGACGTCTTCGCGAGCGCGTCGAACGCGGCCCGGGTGGTGGCCGCCGCGGGCGGGACCGCGATGATCCCCTACGTCGGCGCCGCGGGCGCGCCGCCGATCCCGGGCCTGACGAGCACGGTGGTGCCGACGCTTTCCCTGGGATCCGACCAGGGTGAGGCGCTGCGTGCGGCGACGTCGGTGCACCTGGTGGTGCGCGCGGCTCCCGGCGCGATGTACAACCTCAGTTACTTCGATCGCAACGGCGTGCCGAAGGACCTGGTGCGGCGGGTCGACCGGGCGTCGCTGGTGGCCACGAAGACGACCTACCACGCCGACCGGCCGGGCCTGAGCGGGCAGAAGAACTGGTACGCGTTCCCGACCGGTTCCTGGAAGACGCAGCTGGTCCAGGGCACGAAGATCCCGGTGCCGGGATCGTGGACGGAATACACCGGGCCGGGCGACGACCGGCTGGTCTGGAAGCGCGTGGTGACGTTGTCCGGCACCGACAGCACGGGCAGGCGGGCGTCCCTGGCGATGAACCAGCAGGGCGGCTACCGCCCGGGAGAGCGGTCGAGGCCCGACGAGCACTGGTTCCGCGCGGCGCTGCACAGCACGGCGGTGGAGCTGCCGCCCGACCACCCGGCCCGCTACCCGGCGACGGCGAACGGCTGGACGGTGCTGTGCTCACTGTGCCGCGGCGGTGAAGATCCGGACCAGTTCGTGCCGGCACTGCAGTGGACCGACGGCGCTCACTACACGAGCCCGTACGAAAACGCCCGGTACTTCACGGGGACGACGGCGCGCCTGTTCCGGGACGGCCGCGAACTGCCGAGGTCCAACGCGGGCGATCCGCTGGCGTTGTTCCCGGTGTTCCGGCTGGCCCCGGAGCGGGCGGCCTACCGGCTGGACGTCACCGACGTGATGCCGGCCCAGGCCCAGGTGGGAACGCCCAGCGGGGTGCTGTTCCAGAACGCGCCGAGGACCGACACGTCGTGGACGTTCACCTCGGAGCGCTCGGCGACAGCAGTCCCGGCCGGGTTCTCGTGCTACCAGGGTGGCACGGCCTGCGCGTTCCAGCCCCTGATCCAGCTGGACTACCGGCTCCCCCTGGACGCGGCCGACCACGCTCCGAGCGCGTTCACGTTCTCGGTGGCGGCGGCGTCCCACTCCGGCGCACGAGGCGGCGGCCCGGTGACCCAGCTGAGGGTGTCGTCCTCAGTGGACGACGGCCGCACGTGGACGCCGGCGCTCGCGAAGCCCCAAGGCGACGCGGTGTGGACGGTGACGGTGAACCAGCCGGCCGGATCCGTGTGGCTGCGCGCGGAAGCACGGGACGGCTCGGGGAACACGGTGACGCAGACGGTCCAGCGGGCGTACGAGATCACTCCCTGACGTCGGGGGGAGGCAGCGCGACCCACCCCCGCGCGGCGGCTTGCAGCCCGGCTTGGAATCGGGTGCCGGCACCGAGCTGGGTCATGAGGTTCCGCAGCCGGCGCTGGAAGGTCCGGTAGCTCATGCCGAGCTGTTTGGCGATGCTGCGGTCGGGCAGACCGGTGGTGAGCAGCGCGAGCAGCCGGGCGTCGTCGACGGACAGGACGCCCGGCTGTTCGGCCGCGGGAAGCCGAAGGGGAAGGCCTTCCCGCCAGAGCAGCCCGAAGAGCGCACCGAGGGCATCGAGCAAGGCACACCGCCGGATGACGAGTGCGGTCCGGACTTCGGGGAGATCCGACCGCAACGGAACGAGCCCGAAGTCCTGGTCGACGAGAATCATCTTGACCGGCGCTCGGGCGACCACGCGGGCTTCCTCACCGAGCACGAGCCCGGCTTCGAGATCGGTGGGAAGATCGTGCAGTTCGAGGGCGCTCCGGTCGTAAACTCCCCGGAACCGCACACCGCGTTCGAGCAGCTCCCGCTCGGCAGGGTGCAGGACGGTGGGAGGCTGGGCGTAGGGCGGCTTGTCGACGAAGGTGACCTCCTGTTTGGCCTTTCGCAGCAGTTGGTCGGCCCGCTCGGCAATGCGGTCGTTGCCGTGGACGACTTCGACGAGGTCGCCGGAGTGCCGCACGGAGGCGTTCCGGAAGCGCTGATCGAGCCGTTCGGCGACCAACCGGGCGGCGGCGAGTTCTTGGTCTTTCCGGCTGAGCATCGCTTCGAGGGCGACATCGGGTTGGACGGGTGCGTAGGCCTTCGGAGTGCCGGGAAGCCGCGCGAGCAGGCCCTTGCGGGTGAGGGCCTCGAGAATGGACAGAAGTTCGTCATGGGGCAGGGCGGTAGCTTCCCGGATCTCGGCGAAGGTCATCGACCCGGAGCCGGCAAAGACCTGGTAGACGTCGAGGTCGGCTTCACGCAGACCGATGATCTCGAGCATGGCCCTCCCGATCTCCCCGGGTTCGCGTGACAGTAGCGCCGTTCGGGGGCGGGGAAGAGGTACGGAAGGTACTCAGGTCCTTGGTCCCGGCCGACGTCTCTCCGCCGTTCACGACGGCAACCAGGACACCTCTTCGGGGAGGTTGATGCCGGAGCGGCTCGCGTCGGTGATGGCGGTCTGGAAGGCGACGGCCGCGGGCGCCAGCGGCCGGTGCGGGACGCGGACAACGGCGATGCTGCGTTCGGTGCGGGGAGCGCCGAGCGGCCGGTGTTCGAGTCCGGCGAACGTCATGAGCGGCAGGACGAGTCCTGGTACGGCGGTCACGCCGAGGCCGGCGGCGACGAGACCGGCGACCGCGCTGATGTTGCGGGCCTCGATGGCGTCGCGCGGGCGGGTGCCTGCCGCGGTGAAGGCCCGGTCGAGGTGCTGGCGGATGCTCGTGGTGCGGTCGAAGGCGATGAACGCCTCGGCCGTGAGGTCGGTCCAGGTGACCTCCGCGACCTCGGTGAAGGGGTGGCCCTTCGGGAACACGCAGCAGAACCGGTCGGTGGCGACGGGGGTGACCAGCAGGTCGTCGATGGGATCCGTGGTCGCCGACACGACGGTCACGGCCAGGTCGACGTCACCGGCGCGGACGCGATCGAGCACCTCGGTGGCGAGGGCGTCCTCGATGGACAGGACGACGCCGGGGTGGTCGCGGTGGTAGGCGGAGACGATGGCGGGCAGCAGGATCGCGGCCAGGGACGGCAAGGTCGCCACGCGGACCCGGCCGCGCTGGCCGTCGAGGAAGCCGGCGAAGTGGCGCAGGTTCGCGTCGAACGACGCCACCGTGAGGCGGGCGATCGCGACGAACTCGCGGCCTTCGGCGGTCAGTTCGAGCCGCCTGGTCGTGCGTTCGAAGATCGCCACCCCCAGGCGCCGCTCGACTTCGAGCACGGTCCTGGACAGTGACGACTGCGCCTGCAGCAGCACCTCCGCCGCCGAGGTGAAGCTGCCGGCGTCGTGCACGGCGAGCACGACGCGGAGCTGCTGCAGTGTCAGGTCCATGCGCACGGCTCATCAATCTATCGAAGATTGATGCTTGCCGCGAGAGGTGGCGGCTGGGGAAGGTGAGCACACTCGAAGGAGGTCAAGGATGCTCGCCGCGAGTGGCTTCGTCACGATCGCGCTGTTCCTGGTGGCGGTACTGTCCCGCCGGGTTTCGGTGCTCATCGCGCTGACCGCGCTCCCGCTCCTCGTCGCGGTGGTCACCGGGCACGGCGGCGCCCTCGGCACGCTGGTCGGCGGCGGTCTCCTCAAGGTCGCCCCGGTCGCGATCAT
This sequence comes from Amycolatopsis sp. NPDC021455, assembly GCF_040640995.1. NCBI lineage: Bacteria > Bacillati > Actinomycetota > Actinomycetes > Pseudonocardiales > Pseudonocardiaceae > Amycolatopsis > Amycolatopsis sp. NPDC021455. The sequence continues at coordinate 92,773 of NZ_JBFACT010000015.1, forward strand.
GATCACGTTCGCGGTGCTGTACTTCAGCCTGATGATCGACGTCGGGCTGTTCGACCCGGCCGTCGCGCGGGTGCTGCGGTGGGCGAAGGGCGACCCGCTGAAGATCACCGTCGGCACCGCGGTGCTGACCCTGCTGGTCGCGCTCGACGGCGACGGCGCGTCGACGTTCCTGATCACCGTGTCGGCGCTGTTGCCGATCTACCGGCGGCTCGGCATGCGGCGGCTCGTCCTCGCCGGCGTGGTCTGTCTCGGCGCCGGGGTGATGAACATGGTCCCGTGGGGCGGCCCGACCGCCCGGGCCATGGCGGCGCTGCACCTGACCTCGGGCGACATCTTCGTGCCGGCGATCCCGGCGATGGTGGCGGGCATCCTGTGGGTGCTGGTCGCGGCGTTCTTCATCGGACGGTCGGAACGCAAGCGGCTCGGCGTCGTCGAACTGGACGAGGTCGTGCCCGCACCCGAGCCGCGGGCCGGCTGGGCCCGCGTCCGGTTCTGGTTCAACGTGGTCCTGACCCTCGCGCTGGTCGTGGTGCTGCTCGCCCAGTGGTTCCCGCTCGAGGTCGTCTTCGTGATCGCGTTCGTCATCGCGGTGATCGTGAACCGGCCGAAGTGGGAGCAGCAGCAGGAGCTGTTCGCGAAACACGGCACCAACGTCGTGCTGGTCACGACGATGATCTTCGCCGCAGGCGTGTTCACCGGGATCCTCGGCGGCACCGGCATGATCGGGGCGATGGCGAAGTGGCTCGTCGGCATCATCCCGCACGGCGCGGGCAGCGCGCTGCCGGTGATCGTGGCCGTCACGAGCATGCCGCTGTCGCTGGTGTTCACCCCGGACGCCTACTACTTCGGGGTGCTGCCGGTGCTGGCGGAGACCTCGGCGGGGTTCGGCGGCAGCGCGGCCGAGGTCGGGAGGGCGGCCATCCTCGGGCAGATGACCACGGGGTTCCCGCTCAGCCCGCTGACCGCGTCCACGTTCATCCTGGTCGGCATGAGCGGCGTCGACCTGGGCGCCCATCAGCGGTTCATCTTCAAATGGGCGTTCGGCACGACGCTGGTCATGACCGTCGTCGCGCTCGTGACCGGCGCCATCTCGTTCTAGCCGGGGAGAGATCGCTTGGACACCACCAGGATCGGCAGCGGGGCGGGGTTCTCCGGCGACCGGGTCGAGCCGGCGGAGGACCTCCTGCGCCGCGGGGACCTGGCCGACATCGTGCTCGAGTGCCTCGGCGAGCGGACAGTCGCGCTCGCGCAGCAACGCAGGCTGGCCGACCCGGCACTCGGCTACGAACGCCGGTTGCCGGCCCGGTTCTCCCGGCTGCTGCCGCCGGCCCTGGGCAACGGCGTGCGGATCGTGACGAACATGGGTGCGGCCAACCCGCTCGCGGCGGGCCGGGTCACCCGGGACCTCCTGGACGCGCGCGGGCTCGGGGGCCGGGTCGCGGTCGTCACCGGCGACGACGTGCTCGCCGGCCTGGACCTGGACGCCCCGGCGTGGGAGACCGGGAAACCGCTGCGCGAGCACGGCGAGATCGTGTCGGCCAACGCGTACCTGGGTGCCGACGCGCTGCTCCCCGCACTGTCCGCCGACGTGGTGATCACGGGCCGGGTGGCGGACCCCTCGCTGTTCGTCGCGCCGCTCGCCGACCGCCTCGGCTGGGACGTGGGCGACCTGCCGAGGATCGCCGCGGGCACGGTCGTCGGGCACCTCCTCGAATGCGCGGGACAGCTGACCGGGGGCTACTTCGCCGACCCCGGCTTCCAGGACGTGCCGGACCTGCCCGCGCTGGGGTTCCCCTTCGCGGACGTCGAGCCGGACGGCACCGCCCTGCTCGGGAAGCTGCCCGGCACCGGTGGCCGGCTGTCCCGCGCGACCGTGCGCGAACAGCTGCTCTACGAAATCACCGACCCCGCCGCCTACCTGACCCCGGACGTGACACTGGACGTGCGTGGTTTGTCGGTGACCGAGACCGGCGCCGACGCGGTGCGCGTGGCGGGCGCGCGCGGGACCCCGCGACCCGGATCGCTCAAGGTGAGCGTCGGCTACCGGGCGGGGTCCAAAGTGGAGGCGGAGATCTCCTACGCCGGTCCGAACGCCGCCCGCCGCGGCGCGCTCGCCGCCGAGGTCGTCACCACCCGGCTGGCCGGCGTGCCACTGCGTGCCGAAGTACTCGGAGGCGAGACCGACTGCCGGCTGCGCGTGGCCGCGATCAGCCACGACCGGGACGTCCTCGAACGCGTCGGCGACGAGGTGGAGTCCTTGTACACCAACGGTCCCGCCGGCGGCGGAGGCGTGCGTGTGCACCTCAGCGAGGTGATCGGAATAGTGTCGACCCTCATCCCGCGCGACGCCGTCCGCCCGGCCGTGACTTTCCTGGAGGCGCCCGATGCTGCTGCATGACCTGGCTCATTGCCGCGCGGGCGACAAGGGCAACGTGGCGACCCTGTCGGTGTTCCCCCGCGACGACGGCGACTACGAGCTGCTGGTGCGGACCCTCACGGTGGACCGGGTCCGGGCCCACCTCGCCGAGTACGTCGCGGGTGAGGTCGTCCGCCACGAGCTGCCCGGGCTGTGCGCGCTGCACTTCGTCTGTCACGAGGTCGTCGACGGCGGCGTCACGACGTCGCTGGCGCTGGACACCCACGGCAAGTCGCTCAGCTCACGCCTGCTGTCCCTGGAGGTCGGCGCGACTGGGCGAACAGCCAGTCGATGACGACGTCGTTCTCGTAGGTCTGGCCCCAGGCGAAGTGCGGGCTGGGTGCCGTCGTCCCCGCTGTGTAGCTCGTGAACAGTACGTGGCTGTCGGCGGCGCGGGCCTCGCGCAGCAGTGCGCGCGAGCGGGCCTCGAACTCGGCCTTGGGCAGGTTGTTGGCCCACTCGCCGCGGGTCACCTTGGTGCCGGTGGCCTCGAGCGCGTTCATCAGCGTCCAGGTGCCGGGTTTGCCGAACCGGCCTTCCCGGTAGGGCACGACCGGGTCGTCGATCGAGTGGTCCGCCCACAGCGGGACGCGCGTGATCTTGTCCATGGCGGACACCTCGCCCCAGCCGGACGTGGGCAGGGCCGCGGCGAACTTGCCGGGGTACTTCGGCAGCAGGTGGTAGATCCCGCGTCCGCCGGAGGACAGGCCGACGAGGTAGATCCGGTCGGGGTCGACGGGTTCGCGGGCCGCGAAGGTGTCGATGAGCTCGACGGTCGCCGCGTTGACCCGGGCGTCGGTCCAGTCGGTGCCGTCCGGGCCGTCCATCGGGCGGGGGAGCGGGATCTGGGGAGCGAGGACGAACGCGGGGTTCGTGTGCTGCCGTTCCGGTTTCGCGAAGGTGACCGCGATCCGGTTGCCGGTCAGCTGGGTCATGTCGTTGTCGGCGACCTCGCCGCCGCCGTGCAGGGTGACCACGAGGGGGAGGCGCCGGTTTCCCGTTTCCGGTCGGTAGAGCCGGAACCTCAGCTCGAACCCGGTCGAGTCGACGAACGAGCCCGCGGAGAAGCGGTCGACGACCGGGTTGAGCACGCCGTCGTTGCGGATGGCGAACGGGGCCGCCGGGAGAACGACCGCACCGCCGGGAGTTTTCAGGTCCTCGACCTGCCGGATCGCGTACGCCCGGTCGAGCGGGATCGGGTCGGCGGCGCCCGCGGCGCGCGCGTTGGGGTCCGCCGGATCCAGCTCGATGACCACGTAGTCGCCCGGCCGGCTCCGCTCGGCCACCTCCGGCGCGGTGTTCGTGTAGGCCCGGGTGACCTTCCGGGGCGCCTTCTGGCCGCCGACCGTGGCGATGACCTCGAACGCGGCCGGCGCGATCGTGCCGCCCCGCAGGTCGACGGGCTCGGCGTACCGGACGGCGACGGCGGTGACCCGCCAGTTGTCGCGCGGTGTCACGGTGGTGATGAGGTCGGCGCCCACGGCCGGATTCTGCCCGCGCCTCCCCGCCGGGCTCGCCGCGGCCGGCGAACTCGTGCTCACGATCCGGGCACTGGCCGCACCGGCGGCCAGTGCGAGTGCACCCCGTCTCGAAATCCCGGTCATGCGTACCTCGTCTCCTCGTTGAGCGACGGTCCACCAACGAGTCTGGTGCCGGGCGACGACCGCGGTCCAACACCGGCATCCGATCAATCGATGCGGTACACGCATGAACGGTGCCCGGCCGTGAAGGCCTCCTTACCGGCTCTTATGGCCGGTAAGGAGGCCTTCACGGCTTTTGGCCCGCGCCACCGTCCCGTTCACAGGTGCGGCGTCGCGGCCAGCAACTCGCGGGTGTACGCGTGCGACGGCGCGTCCAGCACCTCCCGGACCGGCCCTTCTTCGACGATCGCGCCGTCCTGCAGCACCGCGATCCGGTCCGCGACCTCGCCGGCCAGCGCGATGTTGTGCGTGACGAACAGCATCGCCATCCCCAGCTCCCGGCGCAGCTCGCCCAGCAGCTCGACGATCGTCGCCTGCACCGAGACGTCCAGCGCCGACGTCACCTCGTCGCACACCAGCACGTCCGGCGTGGTGACCAGCGCCCGCGCGATCGCGGCCCGCTGCCGTTCGCCGCCGCTGAGCTGGTCCGGCAGCCGGTCGGCCTGCTCCCGCCCGAGCCGGACCCGGTCGAGCACCTCGCCGACCCGCGCCCGGCGCTGCGACCGCGACATCGACGTCAGCCGCGTCAACGGAACCTCGATCGACTGCGCGACGGTCTTGCGCGGGTTGAGCGAGGAGAACGGGCTCTGGAAGACGTACTGGATCCGGCGCCGCTGCTCGTCGGACCGCTGCCGGGTGGAGGGCTCGAGCGCGGTGCCCGCCAGCGAAACCGTCCCGGTGTAGGAGTCCGTCAGCCCCGCGATGCACTGGGACAGCGTCGTCTTCCCGGATCCCGACTCGCCCAGCAGCATCAGGCACTCGCCCCGTGCCACCGAGACGTCGACCCCGCGCAGCACCACGTGCCGTCCATAGGAGACGGACACACCCCGCGTCGAGAGCACCGCATCCGCCGCGGGCGGCGGCACGGAAGTGGCGTCCGGATCGGGCACGGCGTCCAAGAGCCGCCGCGTGTAGGCATGAGACGGCGTCCGCAACACCGTCGGCGCCGGGCCGCACTCGACGATCGAGCCGTGGTACAGCACCGCGACGCGGTCGGCGATCTCGGCGACCACCGCCAGGTCGTGGGTGATGTACAAGGCGGCGACCCCGTGCTCCGCGGCCAGCGACCGGACCGTCTTCAGGACCAGGGACTGGGTGACGACGTCCAGTCCGGTCGTCGGCTCGTCCAGGACCACGACGGCCGGCCGGCACGCGAACGCCATCGCGATGCCGACGCGCTGCTGCTGCCCGCCCGAGAGCTGGTGCGGATAGCGCCGCCGGTCCGCCGGGTCCGCCGGCAGCCCGACCTCCGCCAGCACCGAGCCGACGCGGTCCTCGACCGAGCCCGGGTAGCCGTGCGTCTCGAGGACTTCGGCGATCTGCCGCCCGATCCGCAGCGCCGGGTTGAGCGACAAGGCCGGGTCCTGCGGGATGTAGGCGACCGTGCTGCCGCGCAGCCGTCGCCGGTCCTCGGCGTCCAGGGAGAGGACGTTGGCGCCGCCCACGGTGACCTGTCCGCCGGTCACCGTCAGCCCGCGCCGGAAGTGCCCGAGCGCGGCGAGCCCGGCGGTGGTCTTGCCGGACCCGGACTCGCCGACCAGTGCCAGGACCTCGCCGGGCGCGACCTCGAACGACACATTGTCCAAAACGGATACTCCGGCCGCGGTGCGCACCGCGAGCCCGGTCACCGCCAAGGCGTTCATGGGCGGGCCTCCCGCTTCCGGCCGGCGGCGGCCGCGGCCAGCGCGTCGGCGACGAGGTTGGTTCCGACGGCCAGCGCGGCGATCGCCAGCACCGGCAGCAGCACGCCCCAGGGCTGGACGACCAGCGCGATCCGGTTCTCGTTGATCATCAGGCCCCAGTCGGCGGCCGGCGGCTGGATGCCCAGGCCGAGGAACGACAGCGACGCGATGTACCCGATCGAGTACGTCAGCCGCAGCCCGAGCTCGACCATGAGCGGCCCGGTGATGTTCGGCAGGATCTCGCGCAGCAGGATCCGCGACCGCGGGACCGCGTACATCTCGGCGGCGCGGATGTAGTCGTGGCCCGTCACCGCGAGCGTCGCCTGCCGGGCGACGCGCGCCGTGCGGGGTGCATGTGTCAGCCCGATGACCAGCACGAGCAGCCAGCCCTCCGGCCCGATCACCGCGATCGCGAGCAGGGCGATCACCAGCTGCGGGAAGGACAGCAGGACGTCGTTGCCGCGCATCAGCAGGCTGTCGAGCCGGCCGCCGCCGTACCCGGCGACCATGCCGAGCAGCGCGCCCACGACGATCCCGAGCGCGGTCGCGAGCACGGCGTAGAGCAGCAACGTCGTCCCGCCGGCGAGGAACCGCGTCAGGACGTCGCGGCCGAGGCCGTCGGTGCCGGCCACGCCGTCGGGCTTGAACGGCTTCCCGGCGAAATCGGTCGTGGTGTGCCCGGTCAGTACCGGGCCGAGCCACGGCCCGAGCAGCGCGATGAGCACCACGACGAGGGCGAGCGCCGTCCCGATCTTGGCCTGCGGGAACGTCCACGCGGTGCGGAAGAGTCCGCCGGAGCGGGCCGGCGGTGCGGACTCGGTGACGCTGCCGGGGAGTTCGACGGCGGTCATCGGCTTGCCTCCGTCCTGAGTTTCGGGTCGGCGAGGATGCCGACGACATCCGCGAGGAGGTTCACCACGATGTAGACGCCGGCGATGAGCAGCGTGATCGCCTGGACGACGGCGACGTCCCGCTTGGCGACCGCGTCGATGAGCGCCTGGCCGATGCCGGGGTAGCGGAACAGGAACTCGACGACCACGACGCCGCCGGCGAGCCACGCCAGCTGCAGCGCGACGACCTGCGCGACCGGGCCGATCGCGTGCGGCAGGGCGTGCCGGACCAGCACCGTCCGCTCGCGCACGCCCTTGAGCCGGGCCATCTCGACGTACCCGCTGTCGAGGACCTCGTTCATGGTCGCCCGCATCATCCGCGTGATGTAGGGCGTCACGACCAGGACGAGCGTGAGCACCGGCAGCACGAGCTGGGCCGGCTGGCGCCACACCGCTTCGCCGGGCGGGGTGATCGTCACCGACGGGAAGATCTTGAACACCGTCGTGGAGAGCAGCACCACCAGCGCGACGCCGATGACGAACTCCGGCAGCGCGGCGATGACCAGGCTCACCCCGGAGATCACCTGGTCGGTGGGGCGGTCGCGGCGGATCGCGCTCCACGTGCCGAGGCCGAGCCCGAGCGGGGTGGCGAGCACGGCGGCGATCACCAGCAGCACCAGCGATGCCGAGATCCGGTCGCCGATCAGGGCCGTCACCGGGCCCTGGGTGGACGTCGACGTGCCGAGGTCGCCGGTGAACACCCCGCCGAGCCAGTCGAGGTAGCGCTCCCACACCGGCAGGTCGAGGTGCAGCTGGTGCTGCAGCGCCGCGATGCGCTCGGGGGTGGCCTGCTGGCCGAGGATGGCTCGCGCGGGGTCGCCGGGCAGCAGCAGCGTGGCGACGAAGACCAGCAGGGACACCACCCAGAGCACGAGAACGCTGACGAGCAGGCGGCGCAGGATCAGTCCGGTCATCTCACGCCTCCCCGCTCGTGCCGAGCCAGGCGGTGCGGAACTGGTAGCCGCTCAGCGAGACGCCGGTGCGGTCCGGGACGAGCCCGGCGACGTACTTCTGGTGGGCGTCGACCTGGTTGACGAAGCCCCAGATGATCAGTCCGCCGCGGTCGTACTCGATCTTCTGCGCCTGTTTCAGCAGGTCCGCCCGGACGTTCGGGTCCACTGTGGACCCGGCTCGGGTGACGAGGTCGATGAATTCCGGGTCGTGCCAGTGCGTCTCGTTGTACGGCGACTTCGGCAGCGATCCGTTCGCGACCTGGGGGAGGTAGTTGCGGGTGTACCAGAAGTCCTGGGCGAAGTCCCAGGACAGGTAGTTCTCGCCGTAGAACGTCGTGGTGTCGAGCTTGCGGATCCGGACGGTGATCCCGGCCGCCTTGGCCTGCTGCTGGAAGACCTGCGCCGCTTCGACCGCGCCGGCCTGGATCGGCGCGGTGACCAGCTCGACGTCCAAAGTGGAGTGCCCGGCCTCGGCGAGCAGCCGTTTGGCCGCGTCGACGTCCTGCTTGCGCTGGGGGAGCTCCTTGGCGTACGCGGGGTCGAAGGGCGCGTAAAGGTCGTTGCCGAGCCTGCCCTGCCCGCTGAGGACCTGGTTGATCATCTGCTCCCGGTCGACGACCAGGCGCAGGGCCTGGCGCACCCGGACGTCGTCGAATGGCGGCCGGTCGACCCGCATGGTGAACGGCAGCCACGTGCCGGTTTCGGCGGCGAGGACCTGGATCCGCGGGTCGCTGCGCAGGACGTCGACCAGGGCCACCGGTACCTGGTCGATGGCGTCCACCTGGGACGAGAGCAGGGCGTTGATGCGGGCGTCGTCGTCGGCGAAGTTGATCAGCACCAGTTCGTCGAGGTAGGGCTGCCCGGGGCGCCAGTAGTGTTCGTTGCGGGTGAAGGTGCTCTGCAGCCCGGCGGTGAACGAGCCCGCCTTGAACGGGCCCGTGCCGATCGGGTGCTTCGGGTCGAAGTCCGCCGGGACGATGCCGAGCGCGTACTGGCCGAGCAGGTCGTCGAAGCCCGCGTTCGGCGCGTTCAACCGGAATTCGACGGCCCGGTCGCCGCTCGGCACCACCTCGGCGAGCATGGTCAGGCCCGCGGCGCCGGTCTTCGGGTCCTTCGGGTCCATGATCCGCTTGAAGGTGGCGACGACGTCGGCCGGCGTGACCGGGCGGCCGTCGTGGAACTTGACGCCGTCGCGCAGGACGGCGGTCCACGTCCGGGCGTCCGGCGACGACGTCAGCGACTGCGCGACCACCGGCTGCAGGCGGTAGTCGTGGTCGCGGAGCAGCAGCGGTTCGTAGAGGTTGATGACCCGCGCGATGTCCGGGTTGGTCGCCGGGGTGTGCGGGTCGAGGGTGTCGGACGCGCCGCCGCCGGTGACGCCGACGCGCAGCCGGCCGCCGGGGCGGGGCGGCCCGGTCGGCACCGGGGCCGCGTACGTCGTGCCGCAGCCGGCGGCCAGCACGGCGACCCCGGTGGCGGCCAGGAACCGGCGCCGGGTGAGGGGACTCCATCGCTCTTCCATGGTGGGGACTTCCGGTGGGAGCGGGTGTTCGGGTCAGGCGATGGCGCGCCCCGCGTAGTCCGGGACCGGATTGAGGTAGCCGCGCAGCCGCTCCGCGATGTCGGCGGGAAGCGGCGAGGCCCTGCTCTCGGTGACGTGGATCGCCAGGACCTCCTCGGTGGCGACGAGGTCCCCGGCGACGCGCAGTTCGTGGCAGAGCCGGACCTTCTTCCCGCCGGCGTCGAGCACTCTCGTCGTGACCTCCAGTTCGGCGTCCGGGCCGACTTCCCGCAGGTACCGGAGGTGCGCCTCCACGGTGTACAGCGAGGAACCGCTGAGCTGGAGGCCGAGGCCGACGGTGTGCATCAGGTGCGTCGTCGCGTCGCCGAAGACCAGGACGTAGTAGGGCTCGGACAGGTGGCCGTTGTAGTCGATCCATTCCGGACGGACGCGGTCGCGGTAGGACAGCTCAGCCACCACGCGCCTCCCCGACCGCGCGCTGGATGGCGATGATCGCCCGGTCGCGCTCGGCGATGAGGTCCGCGATCGTGCGGTCCCCGGCCTCGGCTTCGCAGCCCTCGACGACGGCGTCGCGGAGCTCGGCGGTCAGCTCCGGAGCGTCGAGGCGGGTCCACGGCGCCTTGAGGGACGGCCCGAAGTGGTCGAGCATGTGCGCCATGCCGCCCTCGCCGCCCGCGAGGTGGAAGGTGAGCATCGGGCCCTGGACCGGCCAGCGCAGGCCGGGGCCGGCGGTGATGGCGGTGTCGATCTGCTCGACCGTCGCCTCGCCGTTCGCGACCATGTGCAGAGCTTCGCGCCACAGCGCCTCCTGCAGGCGGTTGGCGACGAAGCCGGGGAGCTCGCGGTCCAGGGTGAGTACGGTCTTGCCGACCCGCCGGTAGAAGCCGGCGGCGCGCTCGACGGCCCACGCCTCGGTGCGTTCGCCGCCGACGACCTCGACCAGGGGGATGAGGTAGGGCGGGTTGAAGGGGTGCCCGACGACGAGCCGCTCCGGCGTCCGCGCGTCCGCCTGCATCTCGGTCATGCCGTAGCCGGACGTCGAGGAGGCGATGACGATCCCGGCCGGCGTCACGGCGTCGATCTCGGCCAGGAGTTTCCGCTTGAGCGGGAGGTCTTCGGGGGCACTCTCCTGGACGAAGGTCGCGTCGGCGACCGCCTCGGCGAGGGTGGGCGCGACGACGAGGTTGTCCCGGCTCGCCCCGTCGGCCAGGCCGAGCGAGGTGAGCGCGGGCCAGGCGGCGTCGACCAGCCGCTTCAGCTTCGCCTCGGCGTCCGGTGCCGGATCCCAGGCATGGACCCGGAAGCCCCGCGCGAGGAAGTGCGCGACCCAGCCGCCGCCGATCACGCCGGCGCCGACGCACGCGACCGTCTCAGGCATGGACGCGCTCCTTCAGGCCGAGGATCTCGCGGGCGCGGGAAGCGCTTACCACGGTGGCGCCGAGGTCCTGGACGATCCCGACCGCGCGTTCCACGAGCTGTCCGTTGGTCGCCTTGACGCCCTTGCTCAGATACAGGTTGTCCTCAAGGCCGACCCGGACGTGCCCGCCCAGCAGCACGGACTGCGCGACCCACGGCATCTGGTCCCGCCCGATGGCGAACGACGCCCACTGCGCGTTTTCCGGGAGCAGGTTGACCATCGCCTGCAGCAGACCGGGATCCGGTGGCGCGCCGTAGGGGATGCCCATGCAGAGCTGGAAGAGCGGGGGAGCGTCGATCAGGCCCTCTTCGACCATTTTGGACGCGAACCACAGGTGCCCGGTGTCGAAGATCTCCAGCTCGGGCTTGACGCCGAGTTCCTGGATCCGCTGGGCGCCTGCCCGCAGCATGTCCGGAGTGGACACGTAGAGCTGGTTGCCTTCGCCGAAGTTGAGGGAGCCGCAGTCGAGGGTGCAGATGTCCGGGAGCAGTTCCTCGACGTGGGGGAGGCGGTCCATGGCGTTGACGAGGTCGGTGCCGTCGACGGGCTTGAGCGGGTCGTCGACGTCGAGGACGAGGTCGCCGCCCATGCCCGCGGTCAGGTTGATGACGACGTCCACATCGGACTCTTTCACCAGCCGCACGACCTCGCGGTAGAGCGCGACGTCCCGGGACGGCGACCCGGTTTCGGGGTCCCGGACGTGGATGTGCACGACGGCCGCCCCGGCGTTCGCGGCCTCGACGGCACTCGCGGCGATCTGCGCGGGCGTGACCGGCACGTGCGGGCTCCGGCCGACGGTGTCCCCGGCGCCGGTGAGGGCGCAGGTGACGATGACCTCGTGGTTCATCAGTCCCCTTTCACGATGGACCTCTCGATGAAGTCGTGCAGGTGTTCCCGCATGCTCTCGGCCGTGCTGCCCGGACGGCCGGTCAGCACCTGGATGCCGAGGCCGTCGATCAGCGCCGTGAGCCGGGTGGTCGCCGCTTCCGGGTCGGTCACCGCGAACACGCCCTGCTCGCACCCGGTGCGGATGGTCATGGCGATCGTGCGTTCCCAGCGGCTGATCGAGTCGTGGTACAGCGAGCGGAAGGACGGGTCGAGCGCGACCTCGTTCCACACCTGCAGCCACACCGACCACTCGGCGCGCAGGACGCCGTCGGTGGGCAGCTGCAGCTCGACCAGGCGGCACAGCCGCTCGTGGGCGTCGTCGATCGAATGCAGCTCCGCCACCTGGCGGTCGAACGCGAGCTTCACGTTGCGCCGCAACGCTTCGTTGAGCACCTCGGTCTTGCTCGGGAAGTGGTAGTGGATGGCCGCGGTGCTCGTGCCGCACGCCTCGGCGATGTCGGCGATGCGCACCTTGTGGTAGCCGCGTTCGGCGATCAGCGCCCAAGCCGTCTCGAGGATGCGGCGGCGCGGCTCGGACTGGGCGAGGTGGTCGGGATCGTCGCTCGCCGGGCGGGCGGCCGGCGCGGGCACCGCCGTGACGGTGACCGCGTCGTCGCTGCCGTTGAGCAGCCAGTTGACCGTGACGCCGCAGTGCTCGGCGACGCGGACCAGTTCGTGCGGCGAGAACCGGCGCGTGCCGTTCAGCGCCTTGGACAGCTTGGTCTCGTCGAGCCCGATGGCGGCGGCGAACTCCCGCTGGGCCCCCGGCATGGTCTTGACCAGGCCGCGGACCCGGTCCCGCAGCTCGGCGGTTTCGTCCATGCCAGGAGACGGTAACCCCGCGTTGCGATAATCGCAATATCCGAGTCGGAAATGTTGTGGTCAAGGCGATTTGCGATGGCGACTTGACTGATGAGTCAGCCGGTCGGCGAGCACTACCGCGAACCGCCGCAACTCGCCAGTCCGGCACCACCGACGCTCGGATGTGCGTATGCTCGTGCGGCCGGCGTTTCGTGGTGAATCAAGCGGATTTCGCGGGCACTGGTCGGCGCTTGGCGCGACAAAGGCGGGCAACGATGGATCATCGGGGTCAGAGCTCAGGACACGGAGAGGCTGCCGGGCTGCTGGAGTATTCGGAAGGCTCGGCCACCGGCGTGCGGGTGCTACGCACCGGCGAGATCCTGCACGTGGACGGCGGCCAGAGTGCCGGCCGCTGAGCGCCCACGCCGATACCGGGAGGCCGCATCCTCCGCGGTCGCCGACCTCAATGCGGGAGCGTGCGCGTTCGTCATGGGCACCGGAATCGTGTCCACCGCCCTGAACCTCAACGGCGCCCGCACCGCCTCCGTCGCGCTGCTGGTGGTGGCCCTGGCCGGGTTCGCGGTGTTGTTGCCTGCCTATGGTTGGCGACTGTTGCGCCGGCGACAGCGATTCATCGCCGACTTCGTCGGGCCGCGCGCGTTCGCGTTCCTCACCGTCGCGATCGCCTCCAACGTGCTGGCCGCCCGTCTGGTAGCGGACGGCCAGACCGCGGCGGCCTGGCCGTTCCTGGCCTTGGGCACGCTCGGGTGGCTGCTGCTGGGCTACGGGATTCCCCTCGGCCTGATCGCCAATGCGAAGCGGGAGCCGTCGATCGACCAGGCGAACGGCACCTGGTTCCTCTGGGCGGTGGGATCGGAGTCGGTGGCCGTCGCGGCCGGTGCTCTGAGCCGGCAGACCACGGGCCACCTGTTGCCGGTGCTGGCCTGGGGGTGCTGGGGCATCGGACTGATGCAGTACCTGCTGACCGCCGGGATCGTCCTGGCCAGGCTGCTGGCACGGCCGGTGGCGCCGGAGAAGCTCATGACCTCGGTCTGGATCTTCATGGGCGCGGCGGCGATCACCGTGCTCGCCGGCGCGAGGCTGCTCGAACTGCCACCGGACAAGCTGGCGCTGTCGCGTTCGGTCGTCGCCGGCTGGTCCGTTGTCCTGTGGTCGTTTGCCAGCTGGCTGATTCCGCTGCTGCTGGCTCTGGGGGTATGGCGGCATGTGCTGCGCCGTATCCCGTTGCGTTACGACTTCAGCTGGTGGAACCTGGTCTTCCCGGTCGGTATGTATGGGGTCGCGACCCACGAGTTGGGACGGACCACCGCGGCATCGTGGCTGACCACGCTGGGCGGCTGGGAAATCTGGGTCGGTGCCGCGGTGTGGCTGGTGGTGATGGCCGCCATGGTGGCCGGCGCGCTTCGGTCATACCTCACGAACAGGCGTGGCGGCGCTTCGAATCGCCGGTGAGGGCGCCGCGCGGCGCCGGCCGCGATACGGATTAGATCAGGTCCCTATGTGCCGAGGATCGCCGAAACAGTACGCAGCAAGATCTCCTTGCCCCGCTGGAACGAGGCCAGCTGCTGGGACTTCGCCGCCATCTCCCGCTTCTGGTACCCGATCTCCACCGCGTTCTCGACAGCGGCGAGGTCGGTTTCCCGGCCGCACCGGGCTTCGGTGGCGGCGACCGCCTTCTCCTCTGGTGTGATCCCGTCCGAGGCTCGCCATCGTGGGTCGCTCTCGGCGTCCTGTGGCGTCCGGTACGCGAACCCGGCGCGCTTCATGCAGGCGCTCCACTCGGCGAGCTTGGCGACGACCCGGCTGTCGCGCTCGATCGCGGGTTGCAGGCCGATCGCCAGCGTGCTCGGGTAGTTTTCGGTCCACCCGGGCTCGATGCCCTCGTGGAGTTTCCGGTCCGCCTCGCCGATGCAGCCCTGGGCCGGGACCGGCTTGCCCCCGATCGTGTTCGGGCCTTCGCCGGTCAACGCGGTCCGCACCTCCGGGCTCGGCGCGGGGCGGGCCTGTTCGGCGGTCTTCGCCCGGTCCTCGCGGGCGGCCTTCCGCTGCCGCTCTTCCGGAGTCGGCTGGAAGCCGAACTCCCGGGCGCGGGCTTCGTCGAGGAACACGTAGACGTCCGGCCGGTGCAGATTCGTGTCCGGCCGCTCGGGATCGGGGGTCCGGTCCGGGGCCGGGGGTTGCCAGTCCAGGCCGAGCCGCCGGACGCACCGCGCCTGCAGGACGTTCTTGGCCTCGAAGATCCGGTCGAACTGGCCGGGCGTGAGGATGTAGGCCATCAGGGGCTGGTCGAGCATCGTCGCCGGGGCCACCGGCACGACGCTGATCGCGGGCGCCGTGCTCTCGGGGGCGCCGGTTCCGCAGCCGGCCGTGGTCACGAGCGCGAGCGCGCCGCAGGCGAGCCAGGCGGCCCGGCGGGACGTCGGGTGAGGCATCGTTCCCCATTCCGTGGTCGTTCCGGGACCTGGGCGGTTGTCACCCGGAACTTCCGGGTGACAACCGCCCAGGGGATCAGTTGACGAAGTGCGACCGCGTGTTGTTGCAGAGGTACCAGGGCAGCACGCCCCAGTCGGTGTCGGGATTCGAATTGCACGTCCGGACGCCGAACCCGTAGGTCTGCGAGTAGCCGCCCGGCCGGCGGCACCCGCTCGCGGCCGGCGAGTAGTAGAAGGTGACCGTGTGGTTCAGCTTGTTGACCATCAGGGAACCGTTGTTGTTGCCGATCGCGGTTCCCGAGCCCGCGCCGGAACCCAGGTACGGGTCCAGCTTGAGATCACAGGCTTCGTTGTTCCCGTCGGCGAAATAGCTGATCGCGCCGTACCGGCCCCCGTCGGGCCGGTCCCAGTTGCGGCTCCAGCCGTAGCAGACGGCTTCGTCCGGGCAGCCCGCGCCGTCCGTGGCCTGCGCCGTCCCGGCCGTCACGACCGCACCCCCGGTCGCGGTGAGCAGCAGGAGGAGCCCGGTGAACAGTCTTCGCACGGTGGTCGTCCCCTTTCTCGTGATCGCGTCGTCACCAGCAGGGGAACCGTGTCACGGCGGCCGTGCAAGAACCTTGTGCTTTCCTTGTCCCGCCCGGTGTTCAGGCGTGCACCGGCCCGCCGAGGCTCAGCGAACGCTGGATGTCCCTGGCCTCCGCGAGACAGCCGCGCGCGATGTGGAGGTCGCGGGCCTGCAGCCACGTTTCGCGGGCCTGGGTGTCCTGGCCGAGCGAGGAATGGACGTTGCCGAGCCCGGCCAGCGTGGTCGCCACGCCGTAGGCGTCCCCGAGCTCGCGTCGTAGCACCAGCGACCGGTGGTAGTAGTCGAGTGCTTCCCGGTGCCGGCCGCTGCGGTGGGCGATGCTCCCCAGGCTGTCGAGCGCGTGTGCCTGGCCGTCGGGGTAGGCGTGCCGCTCGTCGAGCGCCAGCGCGCGGGCGCAGTGGGCGCGCGCTTCGGCGTAGTGGCCGACGCACCCCTCGTACCAGCCGAGCGTGTTCAGCGCCTCGGCCAGCCAGATCGGGTTTCCGAGGACTTCGAACAGCGCCACCGCGCGGCCGGCGCTGGCGATGGCCCGGGCGTTTTCGCCCTGCCAGCCCCAGATCAGGGACACCGTGTGCTGCGAGTAGGCGAGGTCGACCGGGTCACCGGTCTCTTCGGCCAGCGCACAGGCTTGGCGGAGGTGGCCGAGGCCCTGCCCGTATTCCCCGGCCCTGGCGTAGGCGTGTCCCAGCCAGCGGTGGGCCCTGGCCCGCAGCGCGGGGTCGCCGAGCCGCTCGGTGGCGGCGAGGCCGTGGCGCCAGACCACGATGTTGTCGTAGTGGTTGCCGGTCCAGCGCTGGAACGGGGTGAGGACCCAGGCCAGCTGCCAGACGATCCGATCCCAGCCGCGGCGCACCGCGAGGTCCTGTGTGGCCAGGAGGCAGTCGGATTCGGCCTCGAACCAGGCCACCGCGGTGGCCGGATCGGGCGCGGCCCCGACCGTGCAGCCGCCGGCCGGGGCACCGAGGGCGACGGCGGGGCGATGCGGGTTGAGCAGGCTCTGCCCGGCCGCCGCCGTGTACAGGTAGCAGTCCACGACCCGGCGCTCGGCGGTGGTGCGTACCGGTCCGGGTACGTCGTGCCGGGCCCGTTCCGCCGAAACCACCTTGATCAGGTCGTGCATCCGGTAGCGGTCTTCGGCCGGCTGCAGCACGAGGTTCGCTTCCCGCAGTTCCCGCAGCTGCGCGCGGGCACGCGGGCCCGGCAGAGCCGCCAGGGAAGCCGCGGCGGCCAGCGAGACGCCCGGACCGGGCGCCAGGCTCAGCAAGGCGAACAACGTCGCCACGTCCGGCGGCAGCGTCACGCACGAGGACGAAATGACCGAGCGCAGGTTGGCCGCCAGAACGTCGTCGGCCGGGGCGTCGTGGTCGGCCGAAGTCGCCTCCCGGAGCTCGGACACGACGACGTCGAGCGGCAGGTCGGCCTGCGCGGTCGCCCGCGCGGCGACGATGCCGAGGGTCAGCGGCACGCCCCGGCAGTGCCCGAGCAGCTCGGCCACCGCGCGCGGTTCCGCGGTCAGGCGGCCGGGCCCGAGCCGGTGGGCGAGCAGTTCCCGGCATTCGCCGTCCGACAGCACGTCGAGGTTCAGCACCTGCGCCCCGTGCGAGCCCGCCAGATCGGTGAAGCGGCGCCTGCTCGTGATCAGGACCGCGCAGGATCCGGTGCCGGGCAGCAGCGGCCGGACCTGGGCCGCGTCCCGGGCGTCGTCCAGCACCACGAGCATCCGCTTGCCCGCCAGGAGGCTCCGGTACAGCGCGGCTTGGGTGTCCACGTCGTCGGGGATCGCTTCCGGGGCCACGCCGAGCGCGGTGAGGAACGCCCGGAGCGCGGTGGCGGGCTGGAGGGGCTGCCGCGGGGTATCGAAGCCGCGCAGGCAGATCTGCAGCTGCCCGTCGGGGAACGACTCGACGCTCTGGTGGGCCCAGCGCAGCGCGAGCCAGGTCTTGCCGATCCCGCCGGGGCCGCTGATCACCGAGATCGCCATCGGTGCCGCCGGATCGCCGTCGCCGGTCAGCGCGCCGGTGAGGTGCGCGAGCTCCGGCACCCGCCCGACGAACCCGCGGGGCCGCGCGGCGAGCTGGTGCGGGACCGGGACGCGTCCGCGTGGCGGCCGGTCGGCGGCGGGTTCCAGCTCGGCGTTGAGGATGCGCTGGTGCAACCGGCCGAGCGAGGGACTGGGATCCGCGCCCAGCTCGCGGCGCAGCCGGATGCGCAGCTGTTCGTACCGATCGAGGGCTTCCGCCTGCCGCCCGCAGCGGTACAACGCCGTCATCAGCTGGCCGGCCACGCGCTCGTCGTCGGGGTGTTCGGCCGACCGGGCGGCCAGCTCGGGCACGAGCTCGGCGTGCTGCCCGCGGGCCAGGCGGAGTTCGGTGTACTCCAGCTCGGCCGCGCGGCGTTCCTGGTCGAGGCGGAAGCGTTCCCCCTGGGCCCAGGGGGTGTCCACGTCGGTCAGCGCTTCACCGCGCCACAGCTCCAGGGCGCGCCTGAGCACGGCGAGCCGGTCCTCTCCGCCGGCCCCGGACGCCTGCCGGGCCAGGGACCGGAACCGGTGCACGTCCGCGGTGTTTTCGTCGGCGATCAGCACGTATCCCGGTGATCTCCGGTCGATCACGACGTCCGTGGCCGGGGAAAGCGCGCCCCGCAGCCGGGAGAGGTAGCTGTGCAGCGTGGCTCGCGCACGGGACGGCGGCCGGTCGCCCCACACCCGTTCGACGAGCAGCTCCGCCGGGACGACCCGGTTCAGGTCCATGACGAGTGCCGCCAGCACGGCCCGCTGCCGGGCCGGCCCCACGTCGATGCCCGTGCCGTCGGCCAGGACCCGGAACTCGCCCAGGACCCCGAATTCGATCATGCCGCGCCCCTCCCCCCGGAATCCTTGGTACCAGGTCGGAGCGGGCGAATGCGGGCGGCCGCGGGAATCGCACACGTTCGGTGCAACGTCCGGCGTGCGGGGGTGGTCTCCGGTCGGAGACCACCCCCGCACGCGGTCAGTCGCCCGCGTAGGCGATCGCGCAGGCGTACGGGTAGACGTAATAGGGCACACCGGCTTTGGCCAGAAGGTCGAAGCAGAACTGGAGATCGCCCCAGTAGGCGCCTTGACAGGCGGTGCTCGCGGTTTCGGTGCCCGGGTAGTGGCTTCTCGCGATCAAGTAGGCCATGCACCGGGCGACCGCCGGGGCCTCCGTTCGCGGAGCCGCCGCCGAGGCCGTCCCGGCCAGGCCCGTGCTCAGCGCCGCCGCCGCGGCGAGGCCCAGCACGGCCATCTTCGTCTTCCTCATGATCGGTCCTTCCGGTCGGGGGATGATCACGACCATGGCGGACCGGGATTGCGTGAACCTTGCGGAAAGCGTGAACCCCGTCCTCGACGGACACGATCGGAACCGCCTGCCGGCTGCTCGCGTTACTGCGCGAACACTTCGGGATAGGCTCGCCCGCATGTGGCCTGGGGTGTCGGTGTCCGGAACCGGTGGCGTTGTCGCGGCGGCCGATATCGCCGCGTTCGCGCGGAAGCACGGGACGCCGCTGCCGGGCGCGTTGGCCGAGCTCTACGTGCGAGCGGGGGTCGGCACGTTCGGTGGTTTCCTGCACTTCGAAGCGCCGGACGGCATGTGCACGCACCGGGAGCTCATCGAGGACCTGATCGACGAGGACGACGAGGAGGATCTGGCACCGACCGCCGACGTGATCGTGTTCGCCCGCAGTGACAACAGGGACATGTGTGGCTGGCACGCCGCCGACCTTGCCGCCGGCGCGGACCGTGTCGTACTGCTCGACGGCTTCGACGAGGAACCGCTCGCCGGCTCGACTCGTGAATTCCTCGACAGCTTGCCCGACACCGACTACTTCGGCTTCGGTGTCCTCGCCCCGACCTACCGGCGCCATGACTGGCTCCAGCCGGGCGAGCGCTCCGCCGACCAGTGCACGCCACCGGTCTGAGGGACCGGCAAGAACCGCGTGAAGGTGTCCGCGCACGCTTGGCTGACGGCTCCGTTTCCGGGCCGCACGGCGACCGGTACGCACCGAACCTGACCAGCTCAAACGCCCGAGGTGTGCCGAGGGGTGCCGTACAGCACCCCTCGGCACACCTCTCGAGCTGACGCGCCGGCGTCAGCTGGACCGGTTGGCCCACCAGGTCTGGCCGGCTTCGGGGAGGGTGGTGATCGGGTCGTAGTACGGGTACCGCCGCTGCAGGGCTTCGGGGTCGTCCAGCTCGATGCCGGTCCGGTAGTTCTTCGTCCAGTACGAAATCCCCAGCTCCCGGTCGTACTCAGCCAGCTGGTGCACCCACCGCTTCCCGACATAGGGCACATCGCAGACGATCCGCGGCGTGGCATACCCCGGCAGGTACCCCATGATCGCGTGCTGCAGTTCCTGCGCCTCCCACACTGCCACGCGCCAGTGCTCCGCGTTGGGGATCATGTCGCACATGTAGAAGTAGTACGGCAGGATGTTCGCTTCCCCTTGCAGGGCAAAGCAAAGGTCCAGCAGCGCCGCCGGGGTCGCGTTGACTCCGCGCATCAGCACGCCCTGGTTGCGGACGTCGCGGACTCCGACGTTCAGCGCCGTCTGGGCCGCCTCGGCCACCAGGGGCGTCACCGACTGGGCGTGGTTGACGTGGGTGTGGATCGCCAGGTTGACGCCGCGGCGCTGGGCCGTCACGGCGACGCGCTCGAGGCCTTCGACGACCTTCGGCTGGATCCAGTGCTGGGGGAGCGCCGCCAGGGCCTTCGTCGCCAGGCGGATGTCGCGGACCGTGTCGATGTCCATCAGGCGCATCAGGAACGACTCCAGCTGGGGCCACGGCACGTTGGCGACGTCGCCGCCCGAGACGACCACGTCGCGGACGCCCGGGGTCTTCTTCAGGTACGCGATCATCGCGTCCTGGCGGTCGACCGGTTTGAGCGTCAGCTTGTGCTTCTCGATCTGCTCGGTCGAGTTGCCGACCAGGTCCATGCGGGTGCAGTGGCCGCAGTACTGCGGGCACGTCGAGATCATCTCGGCCAGCACCTTGGTCGGGTAGCGGTGGGTCAGGCCCTCCACGACCCACATCTCCGCCTCGTGCAGCGAGTCGCGCTCCGAGTGCGGGTGGCTGGCCCAGACCGGGTCGCGGTCGCTGCGCACCGGGAGCATGTAGCGGCGGATCGGGTCGGCGTAGAACGCCTCGGTCACCTTGGCCGGGTCGGTGCCGGCCGTGGGCGCCATCGTGTTGAGCATCTGCGGCGGGAGCAGCATCGACATCGTCGCCATCTCGCGCTGGTCGGCGAGCAGGTCGTCGTAGAAGCGTTCCTCGAGCAGGTCGCCCATGAGGGCGCGCAGCTGCTTGACGTTGCGGACGCAGTGCACCCGCTGCCACTGCGCGTCCCGCCACTCGGCCTCGGTCACGTCGTGCCAGCCGGGGAAGCGGCGCCAGTCGGGTTCCACCAGCTCGGCGCGGGCGTACTCGTAGGGCTGGTCGAAGGCGGCGGCAGGCGTCACAGGTTCCTGGATCGCAGTCACTTGTACTCCTAGTCGTCGGGAACGCGTTAAAATATCCTGTCATAACGTTCTCACGGAGTAAATCTTCCTGCCTGCTGGGGCGCCGTCCCCCACGTGGACGAAGGGGGCAGACTCAGGGGCGTGACGGACGAACACACGACGCTCCTGCTCGGCGGGCGCATCTACACCCCGACCGGCCCGGACGCCACGGCCATGGCGGTCACCGGCGGCACCGTGGTCTGGATCGGCCAGGACGCCCCGGCCCGCGCCCTCCACCCCGGCGCCGAAGAAATCGACCTCCAGGGCGCGTTCGTCGCCCCCGCGTTCGTCGACGCGCACGTCCACGCCACCGCGACCGGCCTGCACCTGACCGGCCTCGACCTCACCGGCGTCCGCAGCGGCGCCGAGCTGCTGAGCCGCGTGCGCGCCGCCGTCGCCGGCGGCCAGGTCCTGCTCGCCCACGGCTGGGACGAGAGCACCTGGACCGACCCGCGCCTGCCCAGCCGCGCCGAGCTCGACGCCGCCGCCGGCGGCTCACCCGTCTACCTCAGCCGCGTCGACGTCCACTCCGCGCTGGTGTCGACCGCCCTGGTCGAGCTGGCCCCGGCGGCCCGCGGCGCCGACGGCTGGTCGCCGGACGGCCCGCTGACCCGCGCCGCCCACCACGCCGTCCGCGCGGCCGTGCGCACCGCGATCACCCCGCGGCAGCGGGAACGCGCCCAGCGGGCGTTCCTCGCCGAAGCCGCCCGCCAGGGCATCGTCAGCGTCCACGAGTGCGCCGGGCCCGACATCTCCGGCCGCGACGACCTGGCCGCCCTCCTCGCCCTCGCCGGCCCGGACACCCCCGAGGTCGTCGGCTACTGGGGCGAACTCGGCGCGATCGGCACCGCCCGGGAGCTCGGCGCCCGCGGCCTGGCCGGCGACCTGTTCGCCGACGGCGCCCTCGGCTCCCACACCGCCGCGCTGAGCGAGCCCTACGCCGACCACCCCGGCGAGGGAACGCTCTACCTCGACGCGCACCGCATCGCCGAGCACCTCATCGCGTGCACCGAAGCCGGGCTGCAGGCCGGGTTCCACGTCATCGGCGACGCCGCGGCCGCCGAAGTGATCGAGGGCTTCCGCCTCGCCGAGAAGGACGTCGGCCAGCGCGCGCTGGCCGCCCGTCACCACCGGCTGGAGCACCTGGAGATGGTCACCGCCGAGCAGGCGAAGCTCCTGGCCGGCTGGGGCGTGGTCGCCTCGGTCCAGCCGCTGTTCGACGCCCTCTGGGGCGGCCCGGAAGGCATGTACGCCGAACGACTCGGCACCGGCCGCGCGGCCGGGCTCAACCCCTTCTCGGCGCTGGCCGCCGAAGGCGTGCTGCTCGCCTTCGGCTCCGACGCGCCGGTGACGCCGCTCGACCCGTGGGCGAGCGTCCGCGCCGCGGCCTACCACCGGACGCCGGGCGCGGGCCTGTCGCCACGGGCGGCGTTCACCGCCCACACCCGGGCCGGGCACCGGGCCGCGGGTGTCAACGACGGCGTCACCGGGAGCCTGGTCCCCGGCGCGCCGGCGCACTACGCGATCTGGGACGCGACCGACCTCGTCGTGGCCACCCCGGACAGCCGCGTGCAGCGCTGGTCGACCGACCCGCGGGCCGGGGTGCCGCCGCTGCCGCGGCTCGAGCCGGACGCGGCCCTGCCGCGGTGCCTGCGGACCGTGCGGGCCGGCAAGGTCGTCTACGACGACTTCACCCCGGGCACCTAGAGTTGTCAGCCGTGGCAGTCACCGTCGCGGACCCCGAACCGGGCGCCCCGCAGCTCCCCGCGCGCACCAGGCGCTTCCCCCGTGCCTGGCTGCTGCGCCTGGCCGTGGCACTGGCGTCCGGGTTCGCGTACTACCTGAGCTTCGCGCCGCGCCCGCTGTGGTGGCTCGCGCCCCTGGCGTTCGCGGGGTTCGCCCTCGTGCTCCGCGGACGGCGCTTCCGCGGCGGGTTCGGCTACGGCTTCGCGTTCGGCTTCGTGTTCTTCCTGCCGCTGCTGACGTGGCTGCTGGACTTCCTGGGCCCCGACTTCGGCCCGTGGCCGTGGCTGGGCCTGTCGTTCGCGCTGGCGCTGTACTACGGCCTGGCGGGCGGCCTCATCACGCTCGTGTGGCGCCTGCCCGCCGGGCCGCTGTGGGCGGCGCTGGTGTTCATCGCGCTGGAGACGCCGCGCGCGTGGTTCCCCTTCGGCGGCTTCCCCTGGGGCCGGGTCGCGTTCAGCCAGCCCGAGGGCGCGTTCCTGCCGCTCGCCTCGATCGGTGGCGCCCCGCTGGTCGGCCTCGCCGTCGTCCTCACCGGGTTCTGCCTGGCCGCGTTCGCCGGCCGCCTCTGGGACGCGCGCAGGTTCACCCGGCCCACTGTCCTCGCCGCCGTCGGCACGCTCGTGCCGGTCGTGGCCGGCCTGGCGCTGTGGCCGACGATCGGGACCGGCGCGCAGGACGGCGAACTCACCGTCGCGACCGTGCAGGGCAACGCCCCCGACATCGGGCTCGCCCTGCAGGGCGAGCGTGCCCTGCTGCGCCGCAACACCATCGCCGAGAGCCAGCGGCTGCTGGACGCCGTCCACGCCGGGAAGGTCGCGAAGCCCGACCTGCTGGTCTGGCCGGAGAGCGCCACGACCGTGAACGGCCCGGACCCGCAGGTCGACCAGCTCGTCGCGAGCTTCGGCGTGCCCGCGCTGATCGGGGCCCTCTACGAGCTGCCGGACGGGCACATCCAGAACTCCGTGATCGCCTGGGACCCGCGCACCGGGCCGGGGCAGCGCTACGCGAAGCAACAGTTGGTGCCCTTCGGCGAGTACGTGCCCGCCCGCAAGGTCGCCGAGCTGGTCACGCCGTTCCTCGACCAGGAGACGGTCGACATGCTCCCCGGCGACGGCTCGAACTCCGCGCTGGCCGTCGCGGGCACGAAGGTCGGCGTGTTCGTCTGCTACGAGACGGCGTTCGACTACCCGGCCCGCGACGCCGCCCGTGCGGGCGCCGAGCTGCTGGTCGTCCCGACCAACAACGCCTGGTACGGGCCGGGCGAGATGAGCCGGCAGCAGCTGGCGATGTCGCGGCTGCGCGCGGTCGAGCACGGCCGGGCCGTCGTCGTCTCCGCGGTGTCCGGGGTGAGCGCGATCGTCGCGCCCGACGGGTCCGTGACCAGCTCAACCGGCCTTTTCACGGCGGAGTCCCTGGTCGGGCGCGTCCCGTTGCGGACGCAGACTACGCTGTCGGATCAACTAGGTGCGTGGACGGAGTACGGGCTGCTGGCACTGGCGATCGCCGGGGTGGCCGGCGGGCTCGTACTCCGTTTTCGCACCCGGCGCGGCAGCGCCGGCACGGCAGCAGGGGAAGCGGCGGACTGAGACGCCGCGGATTCGGAGGAAGACGGATGTCGCAGGCGCCGCGGGGGGCCCGGGAAATCGAGCCGGTCCTGGTGGTGATCCCGACCTACAACGAGCGGGAGAACCTCGGCCCGATCCTGGACCGCCTGCACAAGGCACTCCCGGACGTGCACGTGCTGGTGGTGGACGACGGCAGCCCGGACGGCACCGGTGAGCTCGCCGACGAGCGGGCCGCCGCGAACGAGCGCGTCCACGTGCTGCACCGGACCGAGAAGGCCGGCCTGGGCGCCGCCTACATCGCCGGGTTCCGCTGGGGCCTGGCGCGGGAGTACAACACGATCGTCGAGATGGACGCCGACGGCTCGCACGCGCCCGAGGACCTGCCCCGCCTGCTGGACGCGGTCGGCGACGCCGACCTGGCGATCGGGTCGCGCTACGTGCCCGGCGGCAGCGTGGTGAACTGGCCGGTGAAGCGCCAGGTCCTCTCCCGCGGCGCGAACCTCTACTCGCAGCTCGCGCTGGGCATGCGGACCCGGGACATCACGGCGGGCTTCCGCGCCTACCGCCGTCCGGTGCTGGAGAAGCTCGCCCTGGACGAGGTCAACTCCCACGGCTACTGCTTCCAGATCGACCTGACCATCCGCACCGCCGACGCCGGGTTCGAGATCGTCGAGGTGCCGATCACCTTCACCGAGCGCGAGATCGGCGAGTCGAAGATGAACGGCTCGATCATCCGCGAGGCGTTCCTGCGGGTGGCGAAGTGGGGCGCCGAGCGCCGCTGGAACCAGCTCCGGGGTCTTTTCGGCTCCCGCTGACTATGGTGCTGATCGGGCATCATGGGGCCGATGAGCACCATCGTCGCCTTCCACGCCCACGCTGACGACCCCGTGCTGCTCAGCGGCGGCACCCTGGCGCGCGCCACGGCCGACGGGCACCGGGTGGTGGTCGTCGTGGCCACCGACGGCATGGACGCCGAGTGCCCGACACCGCGGTGGGCCGAGCTGCGCGCCGCGGCCGCCATCCTCGGGGTGCACCGCGTCGTGCACCTGGGGTACGCCGAGAGCGGGCACGGGCCCGTGCTCTACGCCGACCCGCCGGGGCGGCAGCGGTTCGTCCGGGCGGACACCGAGGAGGCCGCGCACCGGCTGGCGGCCGTGCTGCACGAGGAACGCGCCGACCTGCTGCTCGGTTACGACTCCAACGGCGGCTACGGCCATCCCGACCACGTGAAGGTGCACGAGGTGGCCCGCCGGGCGGCGCGGCTGACCGGGACGCGGCTGCTGGAGGCCACGATGCCCCGCGACGTCGTCGTGCGGCTCACCCGGATCGTCCGGGCGTTGCGGATCCCGTTCCGGTACGACACCGACGCCCTGGGCCGCGGCTACAGCCCGGCCTCGGCCATCACCCACCGCTTCGACGTCCGGCGCTTCGCCGCGCGCAAGCAGGCGGCGCTCGCCGCGCACGTGTCGGACGTGCGCGGCACCGGACGGCTGGCGCCCGTCCTGCGGGTGCTGGTGTGGCTGCCGGCGCC
This sequence comes from Amycolatopsis sp. NPDC021455, assembly GCF_040640995.1. Taxonomy (NCBI): domain Bacteria; kingdom Bacillati; phylum Actinomycetota; class Actinomycetes; order Pseudonocardiales; family Pseudonocardiaceae; genus Amycolatopsis; species Amycolatopsis sp. NPDC021455. The sequence goes on from NZ_JBFACT010000015.1 coordinate 118,437, forward strand.
GGTGTTCGCGCTGGTGGCCGGCCGCGAGTGGTACGTCGACGTCACGCGGCAGTAACCGCGACACCCATCGCTGCAAGTTTCTGCACGTTCTGGTCGTCCTCGCCGGCGTCGGTGATGACGCCCGCGATGTCGGCGAAGGGCAGGACGGTGAACCGTGACGCCGCGCCGAGCTTCTCGGCGCTCGCCAGGACGTAGGTGTCCGCCGCGCGGCGGGCCAGGGTCCGTTTCATCGCGGCTTCGTCGGCGTCGCCGGTGGTCAGCCCGGCTTCGGGGTGGACTCCGGTGACACCGAGCAGGAAGACGTCGGCGCTGATCGCCTGAGCGGCTTCGGCGGCGGCCGCGCCGCAGGTGACCGCGGAGTGCCGGAACAGCCGGCCGCCGAGCAGGAAGACCTCGATGCCGTGGTGGTCCAGCAGCGCGGCGGCCACGGTCGGGCTGTGGGTCACGACGGTCGCCGCCAGGTCACGGGGCAGGGCCCGGGTGACGGCCAGCGTGGTGGTGCCGCCGTCGAGGATGACCGTGGAGCCGGGCCGGACCAGGCCGGCGGCGGCCGCGGCGACCCGGTCCTTGCCGTCGACGGCGATGGACCCGCGGCGGGCGTAGTCGGCGACGGCGGGGGAGGCGGGCAGCGCCCCGCCGTAGACGCGCTGGCAGAGCCCGGCCGCCGCCAGGTCGCGCAGGTCCCGGCGGATGCTGTCCTCGGAGACCCCCAACTCGGCTGCGACGTCCTTCGCCAGCACCTTGCCGTCGGCCGCGAGCCGGGCGAGCAGGAGTTCGCGGCGTTCCCCGACCAGCATGCACGGTCCTCCTTGTTTCTTCCGAGTCATGCACATTATGGTCGGGGCATGACCTCTTCGACAAGCGTCCCCGGTCTGGACCGCAACCCGCGTGTCCGGATCACGAACGTCGAGCTGCTGGCGTCGGCCTGGCACGTCCTGCGCCGCACGACGTTCGACTACCGGCACGGCGACGGTCACTGGACGACCGAGCAGCGCGAGACCTACGACCGCGGCAACGGGGCCACCGTGCTGCTCTACGACCCCGTGGGCGGCACGGTGCTGCTGACCCGCCAGTTCCGCTACCCGGTCTACGTCAACGGCCACCCGGACGGCATGCTGCTGGAGACGGCGGCCGGCCAGCTGGACGAAGACGACGCGGAGACGGCGATCCGCCGTGAAGCCGAGGAGGAAGCCGGCGTCCGCATCGGCGAGCTGCAGCACGTGTTCGACGCCTTCACGAGCCCGGGCTCGGTGACCGAGCGCGTGCACTGCTACGCGGCACCCTACGACCCGGCCGACCGCGGCGAGGGCGGCGGCCTCGCCGAGGAAGGCGAGGACATCGAGGTGGTCGAGCTCCCGTTCCCGGCGGCGCTGAAGATGATCGAAACGGGCGAGATCGCGGACGCCAAGACGATCATGCTGCTCCAGTGGGCCGCACTTCGGGGCCCGTTCCGCACCGCACCAGACGCCTAGCACGTACCTGGACGGTCGGCTCGCGTACCTGGAGGGTCGGTTCGCTGGCCGACCCTCCAGGTACGCGAAAGGCCCCCGCGGGGGGAGGTCGCGGGGGCCTTTCCGTTGTGGAGGGAGCTCGGGCTACAAGGCCGAGGCTCGCGGGGTCACGCGGACCGGGAGGTCCGGCGGCCCTTCAGCTCGGCGAGACGTTCGTTGAGCAGGTCCTCGAGCTCGGGGATGGTGCGCCGTTCGAGCAGCATGTCCCAGTGCGTGCGCGGCGGCTTGACCTTCTTCTGCTCGGGCTGCCCGCCATCGACGATCTCCGATTCGCTCCCGTGCAGGCGGCACTCCCAGACCGTCGGGATCTCGGCGTCGTCGGAGAACGGCACCTCGAACTCGTGGTTCTTCGGGCAGGCGTAGCGCACGGTGCGGCGTGGGGCGAGGTCGTGGTTGCGGTCGGTCTCGTAGCTGACCGCTCCCAGCCGGCTTCCACGAAGAACACGGTCGGCCATGATGGGGTCCTTTCAGTCAGCTCCGGGGTGGAGCCAGGGTGGTGCTCACCCTATGCAACGACTCGGCGGCCCCGAGGATTCCCGGGATGCCATGTCGTTGCTCACGATGAGCTGTGTCACCCGCCGGCATCAGCTTCCACTAGTAGGAGGCATTTCGCGCTCCGGCGTGACGTCAATACGGCCTTCTTAGTGCGGATATCCCCCGGATGGGCTACTCGCGTCTCGCTCAGGTCAACCGTAACTGACCGTGATGAGCGGTAACCGGCCCCAAGTCACCCGATCGAAAGTGGCGACGGCACAATACCTGATAACGCACCGTAGCGAAATCGGCCTCAAAACGTGCTGAAGCTGAAGTTTCAACTACGGATTGTTCGGTATCTGCCACCACGACGGTGTCGCCCTCGCGCACCACCTCGCCGTCGACCACCCGCGCGTTGAACCGCCCGGGCAGCCCGCACCAGCACAGCACCTCCACCTGAACCGGCTGCAGCTCGTCCGCCAGCTCGAACAGACGAGCGGCCCCCGGGAAGAGCATGCTCCGGAAGTCCGTCGCGATCCCGAAGCAGTAGACGTCGATCTCGACCTCGTCGGCCAGCTCCGCCAGCTGATCGACCTGCGCGGGGGAGAGGAACTGCGCCTCGTCCACCACGATGTAGTCCACGTGCTGCCCGCGCGCCCACTCCTGCCGCACCAGCTCCCGCACGTCGGTGTCCTCACCGACCTCCACCGCCTGCCGGGTCAGCCCGATCCGGCTGGAGATCTGCGGCGCGCCCGAGCGGTCGTGACGCACCAGCACCAGGCCCCGGCGGCCCTGCCGCGCGTGGTTGTGGTCGATCTGCAACGCCAGGGTCGACTTCCCGCAGTCCATCGGCCCGTAGCAGAACTTCAGCCTGCCCACCGGCGGCGTCCCGCGGCGGGAACCGGCCGCGGGGACCGACGACAGGGCGTCCGTGGGATCGAGGCCGTCGGCTTGGTCGTTGAGCAAGGTCACGACGCGCGACCCTATCGGGTGCTCACAGCACGCTCGGCGGGGTGTTGCCCGCCGCCACGATCGCGCGCCGCACCGGCACCAGCCAGACCAGCACCAGCCCCGCCGCGAAGAAGACCACCAGCGCCACGATGGCCAGCCGGAACGAGCCCGTCGCCTGCCCGACACCGGCGAACACCAGCGGCCCCAGCCACGACGTCCCGCGCTCGCCCACGACGTAGAGCGAGTAGTACTGGGCGTCCTTGCCCGCCGGGATCATCTGGCTGAACAGCGACCGCGACAACGCGTTCGTCCCGCCCAGCACCAGCCCGATCCCGACCGCCACCGCCAGGAACTGCACCAGCTGCTTCGGCTGCACGAAGTACGCCCCGCCCAGCACGACGATCCACACCACCAGGCTGCCCAGGATCGTCCGCTTCGCCCCGATCCGCCGCGCCACCAGCCCGTGCAGCGTGCCACCCAGGTACGCCACGAACTGGATCACCAGGATCGTCATGATCAGCACGTTGTTGCCGAACCCCAGCTCGTCCTTGCCGTACTGCGCCGACACCGTCACCACCGTGTTGATGCCGTCGGTGAAGACCAGGTAGCTGCCCAGGAACGCCAGCGTCAGCGGGAACGCCTTCGCCGCCACGAGCGTCTGCCGCAGCTCCGTGAACCCCGCCCGCAGCACCGAACGCCCGGGCGCGACGTCGACCGGCACATGGCGGCGGGGGAGCGCCCGCACCGCCGGGAAGGTGAACGCCGCCCACCACAGCCCCGAGGTCAGGAAGCAGATCTGCACGGCCAGGCCCTCGCTCACCCCGAACGCGTCACGCCCGAGGAAGAAGCCCAGCTGCAACGCCAGCGCCAGCCCGCCGCCCAGGTACCCGAACGCCCAGCCCTTCGCCGAGATGCCGTCCCGCTCGTCCGGCCCGCCGATGTCGACCAGGAACGAGTAGTACACGACCAGCGAACCGCCGTAGCCGATGTTGGCCACGATGAACAGCGCCGCACCCAGCTGCCAGTCCGAACCCGCCAGGAAGAACATCGCCGCCGCGGCCGCCGCCCCCAGGAACGCGAACCCGCCCAGGATCCGCCGCTTGTTGTGGCTGCGGTCGGCCACCGCGCCGGCGATCGGCAGCACCAGCACCTGCACCACCGTCGCCACCGACAGCAGGTAGCCCCACACCGAGCCGGCGGGGAAGTGCAGCCCGAACAACGTCACGTCGCAGTGCTGCAACGTGTCCGCGTGACCGGCCGCATCGACACACGGACGGTCACCGTTGAGGGTGAAGTTCCGCTTCGCGTCCTCAGCCGCGATCGAGCTCATCGACAGCGCGCCGAACACCGTCGTCGTCGACGAATAGAACGGCGAATTCGCCCAGTCGTAGAAGTACCAGCCCCAGCGCTCGCGCTTGGTCGAGCGCGTCCCGGCCAGCGTCATCCACGGCTCCTTCACCTCGGGAACTTCCAGGTCAGCGCGGAGACTACGGGCACACGGCGCGCCCGGTGACCACACCGCCGAAACCGTGTCCGGTTTGTCGCTTGGTGATCATCCGCACCCCCGCGCGAGACCGTGCCCGCGTGTCGCTGACAAACGTGAACCCTGTTCCATGTGAGACTGGAGAGCACAGTGTGTCTGTTGTGGTCACCGGGACACGCTCTTACTGTGCTCCCATGATCCAGAACCGCCGACGCACCGTGGCGAGACTCCTGCTCCTCGCCATCGCCGCCACGGGTCTGCCGCTCACCCTCCCCGCCGTCGCCTCCGCCGACCCCGCGGCGACGGCCTGGGCCAAGCTCCGCATGTGCGAATCGAGCGGCCGCTACGCCACCAACACCGGCAACGGCTACTACGGCGCCTACCAGTTCGACCTCACCACCTGGCGCAGCGTCGGCGGCCAAGGCCGCCCCGACCAGGCCGCCCCCGCCGAACAGGACTACCGCGCCCTCTACCTCTACCGCATGCGCGGCTGGCAACCCTGGCAGTGCGCCGGCATGCTCAAACTCGCCGGCGACGCCGACGCCCGCAGCAAACGCGTCCCCACCTACGCCGAAGCCGCCTACATCGGCGGCGAAGGCCTGCCCACCCCGCCCCCGAGCCCCGGCGGCCCCAAACCCGCCTGGCCCGGCGTCGTCTACTCTTACGGCGACTGCGCCGCCCCGCTCAAGACGTTCCAGCTCCGCATGAACGCCTTCGGCTACGGCTTCACCGGCACCGGCTGCTACCTCGAAAAGACCCGCACCGCCGTCCTCGACCTCCAACGCGCCAACGGCATCAAGGACAGCGGCCTCCTCGGCCCCAAAACCTGGGAAGCCGCCTGGACCGGCAAACCACCCCGCTGACGATGCTCACGACTCCTGCGACTGCCGCCACGCACCCCGCTCGATCAGCACCTCACGCAGGAGGTCCGGCCGGTCCGTCACGATCCCGTGCACCCCCAGGTCCAGCAGCATCCGCATCTCCGCCGGATCGTCGATCGTCCACGTGTGCACCTCGATCCCGCAGCGGCCCGCCATCTTCAGGAACGCCTTGTCCACCACCCGCAGCGCCCCCTGCCGCACCGGCACCTGCGCCATCGCGCCCGGCACCAGCCGCCGCAACGGCAGCAACGGAAACCGGCCGCAGCTCCACAACACGAACGCCGACCGCGGCCCCATCGCCGTCGCCAGCTTCGGCCCCGCCAGCCTCCGCAACCGCACCAGCCGTGCGTCGGAGAACGCGGCCGCCGCCACCCGGTCGTGAGCCTTCGCCCGCTCCAGGACCTCGACGAACGGCTCGACCGCCTGATCGGCCTTCACATCGACGTTGAACCGCGCGTCCGGCAGCTCCTCCAGCACGTCCTCAAGCCGAGACAGCGGAGCCTTCCCCCCGATCTTGACCTTCTTCAGCTGCGCCCACGTCTGCGTCGCGATCGGCCCCGACCCGTCCGTCGTCCGGTCGAGGTTCGCGTCGTGATGCACCACCACCACACCGTCCGCCGTCGCGTGCACATCCGTCTCCAGGTACCGGTACCCCTCGGCACACGCCCGCTTGAACGCCGGCAGCGAATTCTCCAAACCGTCCAGTTCGTCGAGGTGCCAGCCCCGGTGCGCGAACGCGCGGGGAACCGGATCGGCAAGATACGGAAACAACGGTCGCATCCCTCAAGTGTGCACTTCCGCCATGACCCCGGCATGAGCAAACCATGGCCAGCTAGGGTCTCCCGGGTGAGGGAAACCGCCGAACTGCCCCAGCCCGCCCCCGCCGAACTCGTCCCGGGCCGCCGCGGCGCGCCCCGGCACTGCGGCTGGTGCGGACGGCGCCTCCCCGAAGGCGGCAACGTCGGCCGCCGCCGCCGCTACTGCGGCCAGTCCTGCCGCCAGCGCGCCTACGAACGCCGCACCGCCCTCCAGCGCAGCGGACTCCCCGAAGACGCCGTCGTGCTCTCCGACACCGAAGTCGCCGCCCTCCAGGACCGCCTCTTCCAGCTCCGCTGCGCCGCCGAAGACATCGTCACCGCCGCCGAAGACGGCGCCGACGCCCGCGAACTGCACGCCCTCGCCCTCGAAGTCGCCCGAGCCGCCAAAGACCTCGAACAACTCCGCTGAACCCGGGGGAGAGCCTCACCCCAAACCCTCCAGGGCCCGGTACGTCCGGTTGCTCGCCGCCGCCGCTCGCTGCTCCCGGCCCGTCGCCTCGATGTAGTTCTGGCTCGTCGCCAAGCTCGCGTGTCCCAGCAACGCCATGATCTCCGACGCCGTCGCCCCGTCCTCCGCCAGCCGCGTCGCGAACGTGTGCCGCAACGCGTGCAGATTCGCCCCCGCCGGCACCCGGTCGTGCAACCCCGCACCCCGGTAACACGACTTCACCAGGTACTCCAGCGCACCCCGCCCGATCGGCTCACCCACCCGATCCAGCAACAACGGCGAACCAGGGGAGAAGCGCACGTTCGGGAACCGCACCCGGCACGACTCCCGGTACCGCTCGATCAGCTCCGCCAGCACCGGCTGCACCGGGATCGACCGGTCCCGGCTGCCCTTCCCCTTCACGTGCAACCGCAGCTCACCGGCGCGCCCCACCAGCGACCGCGACGTCAGCGCCCGCATCTCCGCCGCCCGCAACCCCGCCACCAGCCCCAGCGCGATCACCAGCACGTCCCGCTCCGGCCACGGGTCCCGCGCGCGCCGCGAACCCGCGGCCGCCGCCGACAGCAGCTGCTCCGGGGTTTCCTCACCCCGCAACGGTTTCGGCGTCAACGCCGGCGTCCGCGGCCGCGCCACGGCACCCATCGGGTTGCCCGCCAGCAGCCCGTCGGCCACGCAGAACGTGAGGAACTGGTTCCACGTCGACCACGCCCGCAGCACCGAGCTCTTCGCGTGGCCGTCCGCGAACGCCCCGAACGCCGACCGCAGCGCGGGCCCGGTGAGGTCGGCGACCTCGAGGTCCTCGGCCGGGCGGCCGAGTTCCGAAACCAGGAGAGTGGTGATCCCGGCCAGGTCCCGGCGGTAGGCGTCGGTGGTGTGCGGGGAGTCCTTGCGGGGGCGGCGGGCGGCGAAGAAGGCTTGCTGCGCCTCGGAAACCTTCATGTGGATCTTGTACCGCACACCACCGACAGTTTCCGCGACCGGCCCCGAACCCGGCATTTCATGCATAATGGCAATTATGCATGAAATGCCGGGTTCACCGAGGATCTTCCCTCCGGGGGACACGGATCTCCCCGAAGATCGTTCTCAGGCCTTCCGGCACGCCTTGCGTCCCACTGCGGGGCATGCGCACACATGTTCGACGCCGACTCGCGTGCGCGCGGCGGCCTCTGGTGGTCCGGCGAAGCTGATCGAGTGTCGTCAACCGCGCCACGCAGCCGTCTTGGCCGACCCGAAACACTCAATCATTTCGTCACCGTGACGTTTTGAGGTCGGGTGACCGGACCTCGAGTCCGCGGCTCCCAGGGGATGCTCTCGAGCCTCTACAGGCCTTCGCGTGGCCAGTAGTCCTGGTTGGGCTCCCGTCAAACCCTCAGAGGATCCGCCCTGGCGAACTGAGCCCGCTCGCAAACCAGGCGGTCCGGATCAGGCTCTTCCGCCCCTCCCGGCCTTCCGGGCAGCATGTCGGCAAGTGCCGATAATGTACATTATGTCAAGTAACGTCAGTGCCAGTCGCTGATCTGCACGTCCCGTGGGCTCGGGGCACCTTCCCCGGTCTCGACGAGCTGCTTGAGGCTCATCAGGTAGATCGCCCACTTCGTGCTGCAGTGGTGCATGAACTCACCCGCCTCGCGCCAGTCTTCGTGCTTGAACAGGACGATCGTGTAGTCCTCGCGCTGCTCGAGGTCCCACCGGATCGTCGTGCCGATCCACTCCGGCGGTCCGTCGACGACTTCCCAGCGCACGAGCTTGCCGGGGTCGAGTTCGAGCACCTTCATGTCGAAGCCGCCCGGGATGAAGCGGAACGCGATGACGCCGCCGAGGCCGGTCTCCCCTTCGGTCTTCTCGGTCCACCAGCCGGCCAGGCCGTCGATGGTGGTGATCGCGTCGTAGACCTTCTCCGGCGTGGTGTTCCGGATGCCGATGCGGTGCAGGATGTCCATGGCTAACGGTTCCTTTCGATGGTTTCGGCGATCTGCTTGATGCGGCGGAGCCGGGCGTCCCAGGCGTTGCCGACGTCGGTGAGCTGGGCGACGGCGCGGGCGAGCTGGGCTTCGTCGACGCGGTAGTGCTTTTCGCGTCCGGCGCTGCGCGCGTGGACGAGGCCGGCGCGGTCGAGGACGGCGAGGTGTTTGGCGACGGCCTGCCTGGTGACGGGGAGGTGGTCGCTGAGGCTGGTCGCGGTTCCGCTCCCCTCGTTCAGGAGCAGGTCGAGCATGCGGCGGCGGGTCGGGTCGCCGATGGCCGACCAGAGGTCGTCGTCGACGGCGGTGCTCACGGGGTGGCTCCGGCGACCTTGGCGGCGTAGGCGGGCAGCCTGGACAGGAAGTGGTCCCAGCCGCTGGCGTGGTCGTCGTACTCGGCGATGAGCTTGGCTTCTTCCCAGCCGCGTTCGCGGAAGCCGGTTTCGGTCATCCGCAGGCGGGTTCCGGTGCCGGCGGGTTCGAGTTCGAAGACGACGAGGAACGAGTTGCCGCGTGCGGCGGTCTCCCCCTCGGCGTGGGCCCAGCGGAAGGAGAAGCGTTTCGGGGGGACGGCGTCGACGACGGTGAACTGGACCCAGCTGCTGCCGAAGCGGATGCGTCCCGCTCCCCCGGGTTCTGCCGGGTACTGCGCTTCGTCGGGCCACCATTCGCGGACGTGTTCGGGGTTGCTCACGACGTCGAAGACGACTTCGGGTGCGGCGTCGATGTGGATTTCGCGGTCGAGTGTTCCGTGGTCCATGCCGGCTCCTTCGTGCAACGTTTGGTTGCGTATTACGTTAGCTCGCCCGGCGGACATGTGCAACCTTCAGTTGCGCATAGGTCCTTCTGGAACCAGGCGACGTCGCGCCAGGCGCCGTGCTTCCAGCCGACGCGGCGGTACACCCCTGCCGGTTCGAAGCCGAGTGCGTGGTGCAGCCCGGTGCTGGCGTCGTTCGGCAGTGTCACGCCGGCGAAGGCGCGGTGGTAGCCGCGTTGGCGCACGTCTTCCAGCAACGTTTCGTACAGCGTGCGTCCCGCGCCGGTGCGGCGGCGGCCTTGTTCGAGGTAGATGGTCGTTTCGCAGGACCACCGGTAGGCGGCGCGTTCGGCGAAGCGGTGGGCGTAGGCGAAGCCGGCGATGCGCCCTTGGTCTTCGAGGACGAGCCAGGTGTGGGCGTCGGCGATGCGGCGGGCCATTTCGGTGGCGCCGGGTGGTTCGGCTTCGAAGGAGATGACGGTGTCGGTGACGTAGGGCGCGTAGACGGCGAGGCAGGCGTCGGCGTCGTTCGGGGTGGCTTCTCGGATCATGGCTCATATGGTAGCCAGATTGAGTCAGATAGTATCCAGGTTATGACCGACCCTTTGAGTGCTCGCTTGGCCGTCACCGTGCATGCGGCGCGGACGTCGCAAGGTCTTTCGGTGGCTCTGCTCGCGGAGCGGTCGGGGGTTTCGCGGGCGATGATCGGCAAGATCGAGCGGGGTGACGTGCAGCCGACGGCGGCGTTGCTGGCGAAGCTGTCGGCCGCGCTGGGCATGACGCTGTCGGAGCTGATCGCGCGCGCGGAGGGTGACGAGCGGCGGCTGGTGCGTGCGGCGGAGCAGCCGGTGTGGGTGGATCCGGAGACGGGGTACCGGCGGCGGTCGGTCTCCCCCGCGGCCGGTCATCCGCTGGAGCTGGTGGAGGTCGAGTTGCCGGCCGGGGCGGAGGTGGCGCTGGCGTCGGGGACGTATGCGTTCCTGCACCAGCAGATCTGGGTGCTGGCGGGGCGGCTGCGGTTCCACGAAGGGGCGCAGGTGCACGAGCTGGACGACGGGGACTGCCTGCAGCTGGGACCGGCGGCGGACTGCGTGTTCGCGAACCCGGGGTCGGAGCCGTGCCGGTACCTGGTGGCGCTGGTGAAGCGGGCTACCTGATCGGTCCTCGGTCACGCAGGTCCAGGGCCGCCACGGAGGAGTCGAGCCAGGCGGCGAGGAAGCGGTCCGGGGCGAGGTCGCCGGGGGTGTGTCCGATGAGGACGTCGAGGATCGGGTAGTAGGTCAGTGACGCGACGAGCACCGCGGCGGTGGCTTCCGGGTCGGTCACCGGGGTTCTCCCCTGGTCCCGCAGCGTGGTGATCCATTCGGTCCCGCGGCGGTAGACGGTGGCGACGACGCCTTGCCACATCCGCTCGAAGAGTTCGGGGAAGCCGGTGAATTCGCGGATCATCAGGCGGATGAGGTCGCGGTCGGCGGCCATGAAGGTCCAGACGACGTCGGCGAGGACGCGCAGGGCTTCGCGGGGGTCGTCCGGGAGGTGGGGGTCGGCGGTTTCGGCTGTGTGGGTGGTCAGGCGCGTGAGGTTGTCGTGCACGGCCGCTTCGAGGAGGGCGGCTTTGGACGGGAAGTGCTTGTAGAGCGCGCCGCTGCCGGGGTTGAGGCCGCAGGCGGCCTGGATGTCGGCGACGGAGGTGGCGTCGTAGCCGCGGGTGGCGAAGAGGTGGACGGCTTCGTCGAGGATGCGGCGGCGGGTGACGCCGGGGGTGGTTCTAGCCATAGTGAGAAACTACTCTCTTTCTATGGTGGAAGTGACCGTGGAAGAGACCGTGTCGTGCTCACCGGAGGCCTTTCTGGGCCTGGTCATGGATCCCCGGCGGTACGCGGAGATCGATCGCAAGCTGGGCCGCATCGACTGGGTGCGCCGGGACGGCGATGTCACGGAGTTTCGGTTCCGCTCGGCGCTGCCCGGGCTGGGGCCGGGGCCGAAGGTGGTGTCGCGGATGACGCTGACGCCGGGTGAGCGGGTCGACGTTCGGCTCCCCGAGCGGCCGGAGAATCGCCTGGCCCGCCGGTTTTCGACGTTCGAAGCGCACTTCGAGTGTGTGCCGGTGGACGGCGGGATCCGGGTGCGGCGGCGGATCGTGTTCGGGTTCGCCGCTCCCCTGCGCTGGCTCGTCGAGCCGGTCCTGCGGCGGAAGCTGCGGGCTGACGTCGAGCGGGAGGTGCGGGGCGCGAAGCGGCTGCTGGAGCGTTGACTGAAGCAATGAATCGGTGCTTCACTTCTTGACGTGCCCTACCGCCGTACCCCGAAGGTGCAGGAACGCCTGGACGCCCAGCGCGACACGATCGTCGCCGCCGCGACGCGGCAGCTGGCCGAGCACGGCTACGGCGGGTGTTCCGTCGCCGCGGTCGCCGAACGCGCCGGCGTGGCCGTGGGCAGCGTCTACCGCCACTTCCCCACCAAGGCCGACCTGGTGGTGCACGTGTTCCGGCAGGTCGTGACGCGGGAGGTCGAGGCGGTCCGGGCGGCCTCCGCGGCGCCGGGTGACCCCGCCGAGCGCGTGCTGGCCGTGTTCGAGACGTTCGCCCAGCGCGCGTTGAAGGCTCCGAAGCAGGCCTATGCGCTGCTCGCCGAGCCGGTCGACGCGCTGATCGACGCCGAGCGGCTGAAGTTCCGCCGGGCGTTCACCGAGGTCATCGCCGAGCACGTCGTCACGGGTGTGCAGCAGGGCACGCTGCCGGCGCAGGACGGCCGGCTCACCGCCGCGGCGCTGGTCGGGGCCGCCGCCGAGGTGCTGATCGGCCCGTTGACCAGCGGCAACGCCACCGACGTCGCCGAGCTTCGCACGTTCGTCATCCGCGCTTTGGGAGGTTCCGATGCCCGCTACGCATGAGGTCACCAACCAGGTCCCGCCGCTGGCGGGCCACGACGTCGCGGACGACCCGGCGTTGCTGGCCGGGCTGGAGCGGGCGGGCGCCGGCTGGGCCACCGGCGAACTGCACGAGCTGGGCCGGCTGGCCGGGAGCGAGCAGGTGCAGGAGTGGGCGCGGCTGGTCAACGAGAACGAGCCGGTGCTGCGCACGCACGACCGGTACGGGCACCGGATCGACGAGGTCGAGTTCCACCCGTACTGGCACGAGCTGATGACGGTCGCGGTGTCGCACGGGATGCACGGCACACCGTGGCGGGATTCGCGCGACGGCGCGCACGCGGCGCGGGCGGCGAAGTTCTACGTGTGGAGCCAGGCCGAAGCCGGGCACAGCTGCCCGATTTCGATGACGTACGCGGCGATTCCGGCGTTGCGGGCGAACCCGGAGCTGGCGGCGCGGTACGAGCCGTTGCTGGCGGCGACCGAGTACGACTTCGGCCTGCGCGAGCCGGGCGGCAAGCGCGGCCTGATCGCGGGCATGTCGATGACCGAGAAGCAGGGCGGCTCCGACGTCCGCACGAACACGACCACGGCGACGCCGTCCTCCGATGGCAGCTACACCCTCGTCGGGCACAAGTGGTTCACCTCGGCGCCGATGTCGGACATGTTCCTGACGCTGGCCCAGGCGCCAGGCGGCTTGTCGTGCTTCCTGCTCCCCCGCGTCCTGCCGGACGGCTCGCGCAACCCGATCCGGCTGCAGCGGCTGAAGGACAAGCTGGGCAACTGCTCGAACGCGTCGTCGGAGATCGAGTACGACAACGCGGTGGGCTGGCTGGTCGGCGAGGAGGGCCGCGGGGTCCGCACGATCATCGAGATGGTCAACAACACCCGCCTGGACTGCGCGCTGGGCAGTGCGTCCGGGATGCGGCTGGGCGCGGTGCGGGCGGTGCACCACGCGACCCACCGGCACGCGTTCGGCAAGGCGCTGGTGGACCAGCCGCTGATGGCCAACGTCCTGGCCGACCTGGTGATCGAGTCCGAAGCGGCGACGACGGTGGCGATGCGGCTGGCCGCGGCGGGCGACCGGCGGGACGACGCGCAGGAGCAGGCGTTCCGGCGGCTGGGGCTGGCGGTGACGAAGTACTGGGTGTGCAAGCGGGCGCCGGCGCACGCGGCGGAGGCGCTGGAGTGCTTCGGCGGCAACGGGTACGTCGAGGAGTCGGGCATGCCGCGGCTCTACCGCGAGGCGCCGCTGTCGTCGATCTGGGAAGGCTCGGGCAACGTGGCCGCGCTGGACGCGTTGCGCGCGATGGGCCGGCAGCCGGAGTCGGTGGCGGCGTTCTTCGCCGAGGTCGAGCAGGCGACCGGCGGCGACGCCCGGCTGGACGACGCCGTCGACCGCGTCCGCAAGGAGCTGACCGACCTCGGCGGGATCGAGTACCGGGCGCGGCGGCTGGTCGAGGCGATGGCGCTGGTGCTGCAGGGATCGCTGCTGGTGCGCCACGGCCATCCGGCGGTCGCCGACGCCTTCTGCGCGTCCCGCTTCGGCGGCGACTGGGGCATCGCGTTCGGCACGCTCCCGGCCGGGGTCGACACGGGAGCGATCATCGAGCGTGCCACGGTCCGCTAGCCGCGTGCGGCCCGCTGCTTGGCCAGCTCTTCGACGGCACTGGGCAGGGTCGTTTCGAAGTCGATGAGCTTCGCCCAGGTCGGGGTGACGACGATCCGGACCATGCCGTCGTAGAGCGAGCGCACTTCGCGTTCCCACTCGACCCGCTGTTCGGCGGTCATCTCGTAGGAGCCGTTCATCCGCAGGTACTCCTCGGGGATGCCGTCGACGACGTCGAGCTCGGCGCGGCCGCGGATGAGCAGGATCTTGGGCGGGTGCACCTCGGTGTCGATGGTCAGGGCGACCGCCGGGTTGGCGCGCAGGGACGGCAGCTTCGGGGAGTTCTTCGTCGTGCACAGGACGATCTCCGTGCCGTTCCAGGTGAACGCGATCGGGATGCCGCGCGGGGTGCCGTCCTTGGCGACGTAGGCGAGCCGGGCGATGTCCCGGCCCAGCAGCTCCTGGCTGAGCGGCTTGGCGAGCACCTCGGTGATCTCGTTCTGCTGCACGGTCGTCTCCTTCACCGGAAGTGGTCTTGCTGTCCCGGGGACGGAGCCGGTGACGCGTTCTCGACACGCGCCGCCGAAAAGTTTCAGCGGCCGAGCGCGTCGAGGGCCGCGGCTACCGCGGCGGCCCTGAGCTCCTCGACCGGGGCGTCGGGGAACTGCATGCAGACGTCCTGCAGACCGCCCAGGGCGAGGACCGCGCGGGCGGACTGCTCCAGCGTCGGCTCCGGGCCGCAGATCAGCTCGGTCAGCCGGGCGCGCCAGCCCAGGACCCGGTCGATGAGCCCGAGGTCGGCCAGCGTCGGCATCTCGGCCAGCAGCATGATGACCGGCGCGCGGTGGCGGTGGTTGAAGTCGAAGAAGCCCTCGATCAGCTCCCGCGCCGAAGCGTCACCGCGGGCCTCCTGGGCGAGGAGGAACTCTTCGCCGTCGTCGAGCAGCGGCTGGAGGATGCTGCGCACCAGCTCCTCCCGCGACGGGAAGTGGTAGTAGAGCGCGGGTTTGGTGATGCCCAGCCGGTCGGCGATGTCCTGGAGGCTGGTGCGCTGCACTCCCTGCGTCGTGAACAGCTCGCGGGCGACGTCGAGGATGCGCTGCTTGGTGTCGGAGGGTTTCGGCACGGCCCCAGCATAACTGACTTAACGATAGGTAAGGAGTTGTGGTACAACTTACCTACCGTTAAGTCAGGGAGGTACTCATGCGGATTCTCGTCTCCGGCGCCAGCATCGCGGGTCCGGTGCTGGCGTACTGGCTCACCCGGTACGGCTTCGACGTCACCGTCGTCGAGCGCGCCCCGGCGCTGCGCAAGACCGGCGGGCACGCCGTCGACCTGTTCCGGCCGGCCATGGAGATCACCGAGCGGATGGGCGTGCTGCCGCGCGTCGAAGCCCTCGCCACCGGCACGACCCGGATGACGCTGTACCGGGAGGGTGCCCGCCGTCCCGTGCGGGTGGACCTGGCGAAGATCTTCCAGGCCACCTCCGACCGGCACGTCGAGGTCATGCGCGACGACCTCAGCGAGATCTACTACGACGCCGGCCGCGACGACGTCGAGTACCTCTTCGGCGACTCCGTCACCGCCATCTCCCCCGACGGCGAGGTCACCTTCGAACACGCGCCGCCACGCCGGTTCGACGTCGTCGTCGGCGCCGACGGGCTGCACTCGAACGTGCGGCGGCTGGTGTTCGGGGAAGAGGCGGGGCTGACGAAGTTCATCGGCGCGTACCTGGCCGTGCTGTCCCTGCCCGACCCCCTCGGCCTCGACGGCGAGACCGTCATGCACCTCGGGCCCGGGCGCACCACGGGCATCTACAGCGCCCGGCACCTGGACGAGGCCCGGGCGGTGTTCCTGTTCCGCCGCGACCAGGAGCTCGACTACCACCACCGGGACGTCCCGCGGCAGAAGCAGCTGCTCCGGGCAGCTTTTGCCGGCCTGCACCCGCAGGTCGACGGCTGGCTGGCCGAGCTGGACGGGCCGGGCCCGTTCTACTTCGACTCGATCACCCAGCTGCGGCTCGACACCTGGTCACGCGGCCGCGTCACGCTCGTCGGCGACGCGGGCTACTGCCCCGGCCCGGCGGTCGGCGGGAGCACGAGCCTCGCCGTGCTCGGCGCGTACGTCCTGGCCGGCGAGCTGGCCGCGGCGGGCGGGGATCACGAGCGCGCCTTCGCCGCCTACGAACGGGAAATGGGCGAGCTGGTGCGGCAGAGCCGCGCCTTCGCCGCCGGCGCGGCCCGGAGCCTGATCCCCGCCTCCCGGATGGGGGTGTGGGCACTGGCCCGCGGCGGCCAGCTCGTCACCGCGCTACCGGCGGGGGTGAGCCGGGCGCTCGCGAAGCTGAACACCGGCGGCGTCCGGATGCACGACTCCATGCGGGTCAAGGACTACGCGGTCACGCCCGTGGGCTGACTCGGCGATGCTGCTCGGCGGCTCCCCGGATGCGCTCCACGTACGCCTCCCACCACGCGGCGTCGCCGATGTCGTCGTGGTCGGCGCCCGCGCGGCCGTCGATCAGCTCTCGGACGATGTCGGCGTGGCCGGCGTGGTGTGCCGTCTCGGTGGTCACCCGTACCAGCAGCGAGCCGAACGTGGTGGTCCGCCGCTGCGCCGGCCACCACGCCACCGACGCCGGCGCGTCCAGCGGCAGCTGCTCGATCGACTCGTCCGAGTGCTTCCACGCCGTCCGGTACAGCTCGATCAGCTCTTCGCGGGTCTGCTCCGCCGTGGCCCACATGTCCGCGCTGTCCCAGACCGAACCGTCCTCGAACCACGGCAGCTTCACCGGAGCCGGGCGGCCCACGCAGTCGCCGAGGTAGCCGAACTCGCCCCCGGCGACGTGCTTGATCAGGCCCAGCAGGTTCGTCCCGGTCGGGGTCATCGGGCGCCGGATGTCGTATTCGCTCAGCCCGGAGAGGCTGTTCACCAGGGTCTCGCGCGACTCCTGGAGGTACCGGCGCAGGTCGGTGGCAAGGGTGTCCATGGGCGCACGCTAGCGGCGGGCACCGACAAAACCGCGTCCGAAGCTGGAGGGGACCGCCGCGCGGGAGCCCCTCCAGCCCGACAGCGGAGGTCCGCGGAAATCCGGTCACCGGCGGAAACCGGGCGGGCGCGCGGAGGAACCCCCGCGCGCCCGCACCCCCAGTGGCCCGACGGAACCCGCCGTCGGGGAACAGGAGACAACGAGGAGCGCACGGGATACCGGGATCTCCGGCGGATTCAGCCCAGCAGCAGGCCCGGATCGCTCTCCGGCGCGCCCGACGGCCACCACGAGCCGCCGTCGAACCGGTACGGGTGCCAGCGGCCCGCGCGGTCCAGCCGCAGCTGTACCTCGCCGACCGTGCAGTGGTTGCGGTCGAAGACCGGTTCGGCGTCCGTGACGTCGGCGAGCGCCGCCCGCGCGGCCGCCAGTGCCGCTTTCGGCGGTGTCCACGGCGTGTCGAGGACGTCCAGGCCGGCACGGCCGCCGTGGGTCCAGGCCACGACCGCCCGCGCGAAGTCCGCGCCTGAACCGAGCCGGCCGGCCGCCGCCGGGAACTCCGCGGCCAGGCGGACCGTGTCGGGCCGCCGTCCCGGCCACGGCTCCCCCGCCAGCAACGCCTTCGCCCGCCCCGCGGCGTTGGCGGCCAGCAGCGCGAAGGTCTCGGCGGGCACCCCGGGCGCGGCGGGGATCGACGGCGCGCCCGCGGGCCGGAACTCCGCGAGATCCGGCAGCTCTCCCGGCGTCCGGTCCACGTCGAGGGGGTCCGCCCGCGGTGCGGTGCGGGTTTCCAGGGCCTCGCGGATCTCGCGCTCGCCCTTGCCCCGCATCAGCAGCAGCACGAACGGGTCGACGTCCAGCAGCCACGACGCCTGGAACGACAACGCGGCCGCGTGCCGGCACGGCAGCTCCCAGCCCGGGCAGTCGCACTCGGGATCGAGGTCGCCGATGCCGGGCAGCAGGTGGACGCCGGCGTCGTCGGCCGCCTCGACCAGGTCGTGCGGCATGTCCCGGTCCAGCAGCGCCGCCAGGTGCCCGGCCCGCGAGGCGACCCGGTCCAGGAACCGCGTCCAATCCGCGTCGGACAGCTCCGCCAGCCGCAGCTCGGTCCGGTACGGGCCGCCGTCGACGTCGTCGACCACCGCCGCGATCCGGCCCGGGCTGACCGTGATCGGCCCGACCAGCCCGGCCGCGGCGTACTTGCGGCCGGCCTTGAGCTGCCGCAGGTCCAGCGCGGTGTCCTCCATCGCGCGCACCCACGCCCGGCCCCACCACGAGCGGGCGAGCCGCCCGGCCGCGCCGAACGCCGGGAAGCCGCGTACCCGGTCGTCACTCATCCGCGGCTCCTCAGTTCCACGAGCTCCGCCAGCTCCGTGTCGGACAGTTCCGTCAGGGCCGCTTCGCCGCCGGCCAGGACGGCGTCGGCCAGCGCCCGTTTCTCCCGCAGCATCGTCGCGATCCGGTCCTCGACCGTGCCTTCGGCGACGAGCCGGTGCACCTGCACCGGCCGGGTCTGCCCGATCCGGTACGCCCGGTCGGTCGCCTGGTCCTCCACCGCCGGGTTCCACCAGCGGTCGAAGTGCACGACGTGGTCGGCGCGGGTCAGGTTCAGCCCGGTGCCCGCCGCTTTCAGCGACAGCAGGAACACCGGGACCGCACCGGCCTGGAACCGCGCCACGAGGTCTTCCCGGCGGGCCACCGGCGTGCCGCCGTGCAGCAGCTGCGTGGGAATCCCGCGCGCGGCCAGGTGCTTCTCCAGCAGCCGCGCCATGGCGACGTACTGGGTGAACACCAGCACCGCGCCGCCCTCGGCGAGGATCGTGTCCAGCAGTTCGTCGAGCAGCTCGAGCTTGCCCGAACGGCCGCCGGGCTCTTTGAGGTACTGGGCCGGGTGGTTGCAGATCTGCTTGAGCGCGGTGAGCAGCTTGACGATCCGGCCGCGGCGGGCCATGCCGTCACTGGCGGCGATCTCGGCCATCATCTCCCGCACGACCGCCTCGTACAGCGCCACCTGGTCGGAGCTGAGCGCCACCGGCCGGTCGGTCTCGGTCTTCGCCGGCAGCTCCGGCGCGATCCCGGGATCGGACTTGCGGCGCCGCAGCAGGAACGGCCGCAGCAACCGGCTCAAGCGCTCGGCCGCGCCCGCGTCCCCGGCCTCGATCGGTTTCGCCCAGCGCGTCCGGAACTCGCTCAGCGACCCGAGCAGCCCGGGCGCGGTCCAGTCAAGAATCGCCCACAGCTCGGACAGCGTGTTCTCCACCGGCGTGCCGGTCAGCGCCACCCGCGCGGCCGCCGGCACCAGCCGCAGCGCCTTCGCCGTGCCCGAACGGTGGTTCTTGACGTGCTGGGCCTCGTCGGCGACCACCAAATCCCAGCGGACCCCGGCCAGCGGCGCGGGATCGGTGCGCAGGGTGCCGTAGGTGGTGAGGACGAACCCGTCGAGATCGTCGAGCGAACGCGCGCTGCCGTGGAAGCGCCGCACCGGCACGCCGGGAGCGAACCGGCGGATCTCGCGTTCCCAGTTGCCCAGCAACGACGCCGGGCACACCACCAGGGTCGCCCCCGAAGCCCGGTGCAGGTGCAGTGCGATCAGCGTGACCGTCTTGCCCAGGCCCATGTCGTCGGCCAGGCAGCCGCCGAGCCCGAGCCCGGTGACCGTGGCCAGCCACTGCAGCCCGCGCAGCTGGTAGTCCCGCAACGTCGCGGCCAGCCCGGCCGGCGGGGCTTGGGGTTGCGGTGGCTCGGACAGCCGTTCCCGCAGCCGCGCCAGCCAGCCGTCGGTCACGACCTCGACGACCTCGCCGTCGACCTCGGCCGTGCCGGACAGCACCGCGCCGAGCGCGTCGACCGGGTTCAGCGGCTTCAGCGTCCGCTCCCGCGCCTTCGCCGCCAGCGCCGGATCGACCAGCACCCACTTCTCCCGCAGCCGCACGACCGGACGGCGGGCCTCGGCGAGGGCGTCCAGCTCCGCCTCGGTCAGCACCTCACCACCCAGGGCGAGCTGCCAGTCGAACGCCAGGGCCCGCCCGCCGCCGAAGAACGACGGCAGGTCACCCGGGGTGTCGCCGGCGCGGACGACCGCACGGGCGGACAGCGACCCGGCCAGCTCGGCCGGCCAGTGCACGTCGATCCCGGCCGCCGCCAGCCGCGGCGCCGCTGACGCGAGCAGCTCGGTCACGTCGTCCTCACCGAGTGCCAGTTCGTGCGGGACCGCCGAAGTCAGCAGCGGGCCCAGCGCCGGCCACACCTGCGCGGCCCGGCGCAAGGCCAGCACGACGTCGATGCGGGCGCGCGGCCCGAACCGCCCGGTCTCCCACAGCTCGGCGGCGTCGGCGACCTGCCCGGGGCCGGCGAGGCTGTGCACCTGCACCACGGCGTGGAAGCGCCCGGTGTCGAACCCGTCCGGCGCCTCCACCCGCAGCGACACCCGGATGCCCGAATCCAGGCCGGCGGCCAGCTCGTCCGCCCAGTCACGCAGCGAATCCGCACGCTGCGGCGCCACCGCGGCGAACAACCGCGTCCCGGCCGCCCTCGCCGCGGCGGGCGTGCGCGGCAGCGTGTCGGCGACGGCGTCGAGGAACGCCCGCAGCAGCGGCCCCGGCGCGCGGTCGCCCGGGGGCATCGCCGCGGCGAGGTCCCGCAGCCACGCGGCCTCCGCCGGTTCGAGCGGACCGACGCGCCAGGCGTCGTGCCCGGCCTCGGTGACCCCCGGCAGCAGCCGTCCCGCCGCCCCCAGCCGCAACGCGGCCTTCGCGGCGGTCGCCCAGAACGCGTCGGCGCCGCTCAGCAGCTCCGGCAGACCGTCCACAAGGGAGAGATCACGGCCGTCGACGACCAGCCGTCCCGCCCGCGGTGGTTCCCCCGGTTCGAAGTGGACGTTCAGTTCCCCAGCCTCCCGTATCGGCGTACGGACAACGGCACGAACACCGCGAGCAGCACCAGCGGCCAGACCACCGCCATGAGCACCGGGTGCGCGCTCACCCAGGACGTCCCCGCCGCACCCGGGTTGCCGAACAGCACCCGCGCCGCCGTCACCGTGGAGGACAACGGGTTCCACTCCGCCACGGTTCCCAGCCACGCCGGCATCGTCGAGGTCGCCACGAAGGCGCTGGAGAGGAACCCGAACGGGAACTCCAGCGTCTGCGCGAGCGTCACCATCGACGGATCCGACGTCAGCAGGCCCAGGTAGATCCCGGCCCACACCAGCGCCGTCCGCAGCAGGAGCAGCAGTCCCAGCGCCGCGAGGGTTTCGCCGAGGCTGCCGTGGGGACGCCACCCGACGACGTATCCGCAGCCCACCAGCACCGCCAAGGCGAGCACCGCGTTCAGCAGATCCGCGGCGACCCGCCCGGTCAGCACCGCCGACGGCGCCATCGGCAGCGACCGGAACCGGTCGGTGACGCCCTTGGCCGCGTCGTCCAGCACCGCGATCATCGTCCCCGACAGCCCGAACGCCATCGTCATCGCGAACATCCCCGGCATCAGGAACTCGCGGTAGGACCCGCCGCCGGGCACGCTCATCCCGCCGCCGAGCAGGTAGGCGAAGATCAGCACCATCAGGATCGGGAACGCCACCACGGTGGCCAGCCGGGCCGGCCGCCGCGCCAGCTGCGCCAGATAGCGCTGGGTCAGCGTCCAGCCGTCTTCGATCGCCCACCTCATCGCGCCACCTTTCCGGTCAGCTCCAGGAAGACTTCGTCGAGCGTCGGCTGCCGTAGGGCCACGTCGGCGACCACCAGTTCGGTCGCCGCCAGTTCGCGGACGAGGTCGGTCAGCATCGACGGCTCGGCCGGTGCGCTCACCTTCAGCTCCTCGGTGACCGGCTCGGCACCGGTGACCCGGGCGAGCAACGCCGCCGCCGCGCCGAGCGCGTCCGGATCGGTCAGCGCCAGCTCGATCCGGGTCGCGTTCAAGGACCCCTTGAGCTCGGCCGGGGTGCCTTCGGCGATCACCCGTCCGTGCTCCACCAGGGAGATCCGGTCGGCCAGCTGGTCGGCCTCCTCCAGGTACTGGGTGGTGAGCAGCACGGTCGTGCCGTCGCCGACCAGCGACCGCACCGCCCGCCAGACCTCGGTGCGGCTGCGCGGGTCCAGCCCGGTCGTCGGCTCGTCCAGGAACAGCACCCGCGGCGCGGCCAGCAGCGAGGCGGCCAGGTCGAGCCGCCGCCGCATACCGCCCGAGTACGCCGAGACGGGCTTGCTCCCGGTGTCCGCGAGACCGAACCGCTCCAGGAGGTCGTCGGCGCGGCGCACGGCCTCGCGCCGGCCCAGGTGGTGCAGCCGCCCGAAGAGGATCAGGTTCTGCCGCCCGGACAGGATTTCGTCGACAGCGGCCTGCTGGCCGACCAGCCCGATCGCCGAGCGCACCTTCGCCGGCTGAGCCGCCACGTCGAACCCGGCCACCCGCGCGACGCCGCTGTCGTGACGAAGCAGCGTGGAGAGCACGCGCACCGCCGTCGTCTTGCCCGCGCCGTTGGGTCCCAGCAGGCCGCACAGGGTGCCGGCCGGAACGGAGAGATCGAACCCGTCGAGGGCGTACGCGTCGCCGTAGCGCTTGCGAAGTCCCTCGGCGTGGATCTGCGGAGTCATCCTGCCCCCAAACTCTGTACTGTGTACGAGGAAGAGGTTAACACAACTCTGTACGT
The DNA here is from genome assembly GCF_040640995.1 of Amycolatopsis sp. NPDC021455. Taxonomy (NCBI): domain Bacteria; kingdom Bacillati; phylum Actinomycetota; class Actinomycetes; order Pseudonocardiales; family Pseudonocardiaceae; genus Amycolatopsis; species Amycolatopsis sp. NPDC021455. The sequence continues at coordinate 140,826 of NZ_JBFACT010000015.1, forward strand.
TGTACGAGAAACGGGTGGGCAGAATGGCCGTCGTGACCACGCAGGACAACGGCGACGGCGACCCCCGGCGGGCGATCGAGCTGCTCTGGGGCGTCTCGCCACCCCCGCGTCGCGGCCCGAAACCCAAGCTGACCACGGCCGACGTCGTCAAGGCGGCCGTGGCACTGGCTGATGCCGACGACATCGAAGCCGTCACCATCCGCCGCGTCGCCGAGCAGCTCGGCGTCTCCCCCATGTCGCTCTACACCTACGTGCCCGGCCGGGCCGAGCTGCTGGACCTGATGATCGACCACGTCCACGGTGAGCTGCGGGCGCCCGAGGAAGGGCTCGGCTGGCGGGCGGCGCTGACCGCGATCGCCGAAGACCAGTGGGCGCTGTTCCACCGCCACCCCTGGCTGCCGCAGGTCACCACCAGCCGCTCGGCGCTGGGCCCCAACACCTTCGCCAAGTACGAGCACGAGCTGCGCGCGGTCGAGGGCATCGGTCTCGGCGACGTCGAGATGGACGCCGTGGTCACCCTCGTCACCGGCCTGGTCCGCACCACCGCGCGCAGCTCGCTCGACAACGCCCGCCTCGTCCGCGCCACCGGGATGACCGACGCCCAGTGGTGGGAACGCGCCGCGCCGGTCCTGGCCGAAATCCCGGCCGCCGACGCGGCGCACTACCCGATCTCCTCGCGGGTCGGCCAGGCCGCGGGCGAGGCCCACAACGCCGCCGAGAACCCGGCCTACGCCTTCCGCTTCGGCCTCGCCCGGGTCCTCGACGGCATCGAAGCGCTGGTGTCAGAGCGCCAGCAGTAGCCGCGCCGGGCGCCAGGTTCCGCCGTCGGGCGCCCGGGGGACGTCCTCGGCAAGAGCCAGGTCCGGGAAACGCGCGAACAGCGACGACAACGCCACCTCGGTCTGCACCCGCGAAATCGAGGCGCCCAGGCAGAAGTGCGGCCCGTGCGAGAACCCCAGCTGCGGCGCCCCCGAGCGGGTGACGTCGAAGCGGTCCGGGTCGTCGAACGCGCGCGGGTCGCGGTCGGCGGCCACCATCGCCGCCGTCACCCGCTCTCCCTTCCGGATCAGTTGCCCGCCGATTTCGACGTCCTCGCTCGCGAACCGGGGCGTGGTCAGCAGCTGCGGGCTGCACCAGCGCATCAGCTCCTCGACCGCGCCCGGCCACAACCCGGCGTCCGCGCGCAGCAGGGCCAGCTGGTCCGGGTGCCGCAGCAGCGCTTCGACGGCGTTGGCGATCAGGTTCACCGGCGTCTGCCCGCCGAGGACCAGGTGCCAGACGAGGGTGACCAGCTCGGTGTCGGTCAGCCGGTCACCGTCCTCGGCCTGGGCCCGCACCAGGTCGCCGACGAGGTCGTCACCCGGCTCGATCCGGCTGCGCGCCACCGCCTCCTTGGCCCCCTCGATGATCGCCGGGATCGCCGCGGCGAAGTCCGGGCCCATGCCGCCGGCGACGGCGGCGCCGTACTCGCGCCAGCGCGGCCGGTCGGTCGCGGGAATGCCGACCAGCTCGCAGATGACGTCGATCGGCAGCGGCCGCGCGAAGTGCGGCACCAGGTCGACGACGCCGCCTTCGGCGTGCCCGGGCAGCTCGTCGAGCAGCCGCTCGGTGATCGCCGCCAGCCGGGGCCGCAGCTGCGCGGCCCGTTTCGGCGTGAACGCCGGGGCGACCAGGCGCCGCAGCCGCCGGTGTTCCGGCCCGTCCTTCTCCGCCATCGTCTCCAGGTACCGCAGGCAGTGGTCGGGGATGCCGGGCGGGCGCAGGAAGCTGCCGGAGTTCACCTCGAACCGGGGATCGGTCAGCATCGCGCGCGCTTCGGCGTAGCGGGTCACGGCCCAGAAGGGGCCGAACCCGGGGATGACCAGCTTGGCCACCGCAGCGGCTTCCCGCGCGTGGTCGTAGGCGGTGAACGGGTCGGTGAGCACCTTCAGGTCGGTCAGGTCGATCTCGGGGGTCATCCACCACTCCAGATGTTCAAATCAGATGTTCTTATCATCTCAGTGGTCACGGTATCTTGACTCTCGATCCCGCGGCAAGGAGGACGATGGTCAGGCTCAGCAGGGCGGAGACCCAGGAACGCAACCGCGCGAAGGTGCTCACCGCCGCCCGCGACGAGTTCGCCCGCCGCGGCTTCCGCGAGGCGAAGGTCGACGTCATCGCCGAACGCGCCGAACTCACCCGCGGCGCGGTCTACTCCAACTTCCCCGGCAAACGAGCCCTGTACTTCGCCGTCCTGGCCGACCTCGCCGAACGCGCGCCCCGGCCCGCCACCCCGCCACCGGACCCGAGTGCCGCCGATGTCCTGGCCGCCTTCGCCCGCGCCTGGGTCGCCCGGCTCCCGCTGGCCACCGACAGCGACAGCGACGACGCCCGGCTGGCCCGCGACCTGCTCCCGGAGATCCTCGCCGACGACCACACCCGCCGGCCGTTCGCGCAGCTCATGCGCGTCAACGCGATCCTGCTCGGGCTCGCCCTCGAACGCCGTCACCCGGGACGGCGTCTCGTCCGGGTCGCCGAAGCCGCCTTGACCACGCTGCACGGCGCGAGCCAGCTGGCCGCCGCCGCACCCGGCTTCGGCGAGCCGTTCCACGTCGTCACCGCCTGCGCCGCGCTGCTGGATCTCGGCCTCAGCGACGAATGGCCGGCCGAACCGCCGATCACCAGTCAGGCCCGGCCCGCCGACGACCCATGGCACCCGCCGGCGGCGACCGACCTGCTGACCGGCGAGACCGCCGTTCCCGGCGACGGCGTCGTCACCGTCCTCGGCCTGCACCGCGCGTCGGCCTTCGAGGAAGCCGTGCGCGCCGGCGCGGACGTCACCGCCGTGCTCGTCACCAGCGACCCCGGCGAGCTCGCCCCACTGGCCCGGCTCGCCGTCGCCGACCTGCGCGGCTGCCTCGACCAGGCGATCGCCCCGCCGCGGCGGCCACGGCTGCGGATCGTCTGCGACGCCGCGGGCGAACTCGCCGCGGCCACGGGCGTCACCGCGGTCAGCGACGCCACCGAGACGGCCGTCCGCGTCGAAGGCGGCCGGATCGTCGCCCGCGCCGAAGGCTTCGGCGCGTGTCACGCGGCGGCTGTCGGTTCGGCCTCCGGCCGTTCGTCGGGTGGGTGAACCGGCGGGAGGAGAAGCAGTGGACGTCGAGACCGCGGTCGCCGACGCGTTCCGCGAGGAGTGGGGCCAGGTCGTGGCCACGCTCATCCGGATCACCGGCGACTGGGACCTCGCCGAGGAGTGCGCGCAGGAAGCCTTCGCCCTCGCCTTGCGCACCTGGCCTCGCGACGGCGTCCCGCGACGGCCCGGTGCGTGGCTCACCACGGCCGCCCGCAACCGTGCGACCGACCGGATCCGCCGCGAAACCCTCGGCGCCGCCAAGCTCCGGGAGGCCGCCCTCGTGCCCATCGCCGACGAACCCGAACCCGACGACAGCGGCGTCACCGACGACCGGCTGCGGCTCATCTTCACCTGCTGCCACCCCGCGCTGGCCACCGAAGCCCAGGTCGCTCTCGCCCTGCGCACGCTCGCCGGCCTCACCACCGCCGAGATCGCCCGTGCCTTCCTCGTCCCCGAAGCGACCATGTCGCAGCGGCTCGTGCGGGTGAAACGCAAGATCCGCCACGCCCGCATCCCCTACCGCGTGCCACCCGCGCACCTGCTGCCCGAACGCACCGCCGCCGTGCTCGGCGTGCTGTACCTGACGTTCAACGAGGGCTACTCCGCCAGCGCCGGACCGGACCTGCTGCGTCCCGACCTCGCCGCCGAAGCCGTCCGCCTCACCCGCGTCCTCGCCGAGCTGATGCCCGACGAGCCTGAGGTCCTCGGCCTGCTCGCCCTGGTGCTGCTGCAGCACGCCCGCCGCGCCACCCGCGTCGACGCCGCCGGCGTCCTCGTCCCGCTCGAAGAACAGGACCGCACCCGCTGGGACGCCGACGGAATCGCCGAAGGCACCCGGATCCTCGAGGCCGCGCTGCGGCGCCGCCGGCCGGGGCCGTACCAGATCCAGGCCGCCATCGCCGCCTGCCACGCCAATGCCGCGCACGCGGCCGACACCGACTGGCCCCAGATCGCCGGCCTCTACGACCAGCTGCGCAAGTTCGTCCCCAGCGCGGTCGTCGACCTCAACCGGGCCATCGCGGTCGGCATGGCCGACGGCCCCGAAGCCGGGCTCGCCCTCCTCGACGAACTGCCGCTCGAGGGCTACCACCTGCTGGCGGCCACCCGCGCGGACTTCCTGCGCCGCCTCGGCCGCCACGCCGAAGCCACGCACTGGTACGCCCGGGCTCGCGACCTCGCCGGCACCGACGCCGAGCGCACCTACCTCTCACGAAGAATCTCGGAGATCGGACCGGAAGGACGCTGACCCATGCAGTACCTGCTGATGATCTGCGGCGACGAAACCGCCGCGGAACACCGTGACGACGGCTGCGGCGGCTGGAGCGAGGAGCTGGAACGCCGGGGCAAGATCCGCGGCGGCGGCGGTCTCCACCCGCCGACCGAGGCGACGACGATCCGCGTCCGCGACGGCGAAGTCCTGCTCACCGACGGCCCGTTCACCGAGGCCAAGGAACAGATCGGCGGCTTCGTCATCCTCGACTGCGCCGACCTCGACGAAGCCCTCGAACTCGCGGCCCGCCACCCCGCCGCGACCTACGGCAGCATCGAGGTCCGCCCGATGCTCGGACCGGAGGACTTCGCGTGATGCCCGCCATCGTCGACCGCCCCGCCCAGCGGTACGTCGCGGAGCGCGCCACCCTCGGCATCCCGGACTTCCCGCGGATCGCCGACCGGCTGCCGGCCCTCATCGGTACCCTCACCGCGCACGGCGTCGCCCTGGCGGGAGCGCCGTTCTTCCGCTACCGCGTGCTCCACCCCGGCATGCGGTTCACCGTCGAAGCCGGCGTCCCCATCGCCGGCGACTTCACCCCCGGGGAGCCGGCCTTCCTCGACGAGCTCCCGGCGGGGAAGTACGTCCTCGACACCTACGTCGGCGCGCCCGACGGCCTCGCCGCCGCGACCGAGGCCGTCCTCGCCTGGGGCGCCGGCGAAGGCATCACGTGGGACCGCACCGACGGCCCGGACGGCGAGGAATGGGGCGGCCGCCTGGAAGTGCTGCGCACCAACCCCGTCGAGGTACCGGACCCGGCGCGGTGGGTCACCGACCTGCTGTTCCGCATCGCCGGCTGACCGTCAGCCGCGCCTGGTCAGCACCGCGGCCACCAGGCAGCCGAAGCCCGCGGTGCTGACCAGCGCGCGCAGGACGTTCCAGCGCACCCACACCGTTTCGAACCGGGCACGCACGGCCGCGTAGTCGTCGCCGCCCTTGTCCAGCGCGTTGTTCAGCGGGATGTTCACCGCCCCGGTGATCACGATCATCGCCACCAGGAACACGAACCCCGCGATCACCCACGGCCGCGGCCCCGGGTTCAGGAACACCGCCACGCCCGCCAGCAGCGGCGCGCCCAGGAACGTCGCCATGAACACCGGGTTGATGATCGCGACGTTGATCCCGCGCATCCCCTCGACGAACGTCCTGTCGTCGGCGCGGGCCAGCCCCGGCAGCACCGAGCAGGCGTAGGCGTAGAACAACCCGGCGATCAACCCCGCGGTGACCAGCGCGGCCACCAGAACCACCGTCGACATCGGTTTCCCCTTCCCCTTCACCGTGCCCAGATCCCGCGGTCGAACCGCGGGACCCCGCGCCGCGACACTCCCACGCCGCGTTTCCGCAGCCGCTCCGCCATGCGCCGCCCGGTCTTGCCCACCACCGATGTCGTTGTCATGCCCCCGAGTCAAGCGCGTCCCGATGAGACTCTCCATAGTTCAGAACCGCGATCGCATGTTTCAGCGTCTACACTCGGCCGCATGGACCCGCTCGCCGCCCTGCTCGACGGACCCCGCGCCCACGGCGCGTTCCTGCTCCGGTCGGTGCTGACGCCGCCGTGGTCACTGCGCATCGAGGACCGGGCACCGCTCACGGTCGTCTCCGTGGTGCGCGGCGAAGCGTGGATCGTGCCCGATGCCGGCGAAGCGGTCCTGATGCACGAAGGAGACGTGGCGATCGCGCGCGGCCCGGATCCGTACCTGGTCGCCGACCACCCTTCGACCCCGCCGCAGGCGCTCATCCTGCCCGGCCAGGAGTGCCGCACCCCCGACGGCGGGCACCTCACCGCCTACGCCCACGTCGGCGTCCGCACCTGGGGCCACGGCACCGACGGCCCGGTCGTGCTGCTCACCGGCACCTACGGCATGGAAGGCGAGCTGAGCAAGCGGCTCCTCGCGGCGCTGCCGGTGTTGATCGTCCTGCGCGCGGCCGACTGGCCGACCCCGCTCGCCGGGCTGCTCGCCACGGAGATCGGCAAGGACGTGCCCGGCCAGGAAGCCGTCCTCGACCGGCTGCTGGACCTGCTGCTGATCGCGGCCCTGCGGACCTGGTTCGACCGGCCGGACAGCAGCGCCCCCGCCTGGTACCGCGCCCACGACGACCCGGTCGTCGGCCACGCGCTGCGGCTGCTGCAGCACCAGCCGGCCGAGCCGTGGACGGTCGCCAAGCTCGCGGCCGACACCGGCGTCTCCCGCGCGGCACTGGCCCGCCGGTTCGCGGCCGCGGTCGGCGAACCCCCGATGGCCTACCTGACGGGGTGGCGCCTCGCGCTCGCCGCGGACCTGCTGCGCCAGCACCCCGACGCCACGATCGGCTCGATCGCCCACCAGGTCGGTTACGGCAGCGCCTTCGCCCTCAGTACGGCCTTCAAGCGCGAGTTCGGCGTCAGTCCCCACTACTACCGCACGGCCTGACTCTCCCCACGTACGTAATGACCATGGTAAAGTTTATCTGGTCAGATAAACTCTGGAGGGGCCATGGGGCGGACGTTCACCAACGAAGCACGGCGGGCGCAGATCATGCGGGCGGCGATCGACACGATCGCGGAGCTGGGGTACGCGAAGGCGTCCTTCGCGCGGATCACCGAGAAAGCCGGGCTGAGCGGTCCGCGGATGATCTCCTACCACTTCGCCGACAAGGACGAACTGATCCACGAGATCCTGATGCACGTCTTCACCGCCGGGGCGGCGTTCATCAACGAACGGGTCGAGGCGGCGGACACCGCCACCGCCAAGCTGCGGGCCTACCTCGAAGCGAACCTGCAGTTCCTGCGCGAACACCCCAACGACATGGCGGCGCTGACCGAGATCGGCCCCCACCTGCGCACCGCGGCCGGCCGGCCGTACACGTCGGTCAGTGCCCAGGAAGTCAGCGTGCAGAGCCTGGAAAAGCTGCTCGGCCACGGGCAGGCGAGCGGGGAGTTCCGCGACTTCGACATCCGGTCGATGGCGGTGCTGATCCGCGGCGCCGTCGACGGAGCCGCGCGGAGACTGCGTGACGAAGCCGATTTCGATTTCGACGCCTACGTCCGCGAAGCCGTCACGACGTTCACGCGGGCGGTGGCCCCGTGAAGCGGTTCAACGGCGTCCTGGTCGACGTGCTGGCGCCGCTGGCGCTGTTCTACGGGCTGCGCGCCGCGGGCGTGAACCAGCTGCTCGCCCTCCTGGCCGGGGCGGCCATCCCGGTCGTGACCGGACTGCGGGCGCTGGCCGCGCGGCAGCGGATCGGCGGCGTGCGGTGGTTCGTGCTCGGGGCCATGGCGGTGACCGTGGCCAGTTCGTTCATCACCGGCAGCCCCCGGGCGCTGCTGCTGCGCGGGGTGGTGCTGATGGCGGCGCTCGGCGTGTTCTTGCTGGTCAGCGTGTGGGCCCGGCGCCCGTTCCTCTACGAGGCGACGCTGGCCGTGCTCGACCCCGGCAAACAGGGGACCTGGCGCCGCAACTGGGACGACCACCCGCCGTTCCGCCGGCTGCTGCGCCTGTGCAGCGCCCTGTGGGCGGCCGCCTGCCTGCTCGATGCCGGACTGCGGGCGGTGCTCGTCCTGACCCTGCCCGTCGACGCGGTCCCGGCGGCCGAACTGGTGCTGCTCGTGGTGACGCTGGGCGCGCTCGTCGTCGTCCAACGCCTCTTCGGCCGGGCTTTCCTGCGCCGCAACGGATTGCGGATGCGTGGGGTCGAGATCTCCCCGACGGCGGCCGCCCGGTGACCGGCCCGGTGGTGCTGATCACCGGCGGGGCGAGCGGAATCGGCGCGGCGACCGCCCGCCGGTTCCGCCGCCGCGGCGGCTCCGTCGTGATCGCCGACCGCGACACCATCCGGGGTACGGCCGTCGCCGAGGAGGTCGGCGGGCTGTTCGTCGCCACGGACGTCGGGGAGCCCGCCGACAACACCCGAGCCGTGGAGGCCACCTTCGACACCTTCGGGCGGCTGGACGACGTCGTGCTCAACGCCGGTGTCCCCGGCCGCTGCGGCCTGCACGACTTCACCGTCGAGGACTACCGCGACACCATGCGCACCAACCTCGACGGTGTCGTCTACGGGTTGCACGCCTGCCTGCCCCGGATGCGCCGGCAGGGGCACGGATCGATCGTCGTCCTGGCCAGCATCGCCGGGCTCGGCGGCTCGCCCGACCTGTTCTACGCCACCGGCAAGCACGCGCTGGTCGGTCTGGTCCGCTCGGCCGTTCTGTCGCCGGCTGCCCACGGAATCCGGATCAACGCCCTGTGCCCGGGGCTGGTCGACACGCCCGCGCTCGCCGAGCATCGGCGGGCGCTGCGGGCCCACGGCCTGCGCCTGGCCGATCCCGGCGCGATCGCCGCCGCGGTCGAGACCGTACTGACCGATCCCGGCACCGGAGGCGTGTGGACCGTCCAAGACGGACAACCCGCGGCGCCCGTCCCGCCGCCCGAGGTGCGGCTCGCGTCCGGGTGATCGGTCAGGACTCCAGTTCCTTGCCCAGCTTCGCCAGCCAGTCGGCGGTGCCCTGCTCGCGCCAGGCCGGCTCCTCCGCGCCGTCGAGGAAGGTGTCCTGCTCGGTCAGGACCAGGCGGGTGCCTTCGCCGTCGGGGGTGAGCTCGATCGTGGTCGTGGAGACCGTGGCCAGCACGTCACCGCCGGTCAGGGCCGTGGTGTAGACGATCCGTTCGTCCCGGACTATGTCGTGGTAGGTCGAGTCCGCGGCCAAGGCCTTGCCGTCCGGGGTGTGGCCGCGGGTCACTTCACGGCCGCCGACCCGGAAGTCCAGCTCGTGTCCCTCGCCGACGCCGAACCAGCGCGCCTTCGCCGCCGGGTCCGCCCAGGCGGCGAACACCCGCTCCGGCGGCACGGGGTAGCTGCGTTCGAGGCTGAAAGTGCTGTGCAAGACGGTCATGACGTGCTCCCTTCCGAGGTCTCCGGCCCGGCGAGGAAGTCACCGAGCCGGTCGAGCCTGCCCTCCCACGTGGTGCGCTGCCGCCCCAGCCAGTGTTCGCCCGCGCGCAACGCCGCCGGCTCGATCCGGCAGGTCCGGACGCGGCCGGCCTTCTCCGACCGCACGATCCCCGCGGCCTCCAGCACCTGCAGGTGCTGCACGACCGCGGCCAGCGACATGGTCAGCGGCTCGGCCAGCTCGCTGACCGACGCCGGACCGCGCACGAGCCGCTCCACCAGCGCACGCCGCGTCCGGTCGCCCAGCGCGCGGAACACCAGGTCCAGCGACTCCTCATGGTTAAGCATGTACTTAAGTCAGCCACCGGCGGCGTGGAAAGTCAAGTAGTTACTTAAGCATTGCGGTGACGTCGTCGGGCAGCTCGATCCCGGGGATGTCCCGCAGCACGGTGAGCACCCTGCTCACCGTGCGTTCGGCGGCGTCGGCACGGGTGATGCAGGCACGGAGCTCGGCACCGAGGTTCGTGACGGTCTCGTGCATCGACCGGACCGTCTGCTCGTGCCCCGCCTGCAGCTCGGCCAGCCGCTGGTCGAAGGCGCCGCGCAACCGCTCGGTCTCCGCCCGCGCCTGGTTGAGCGCGCTTTCGTGGACCGCCGTCGCCTTGGCGAGTTCTTCGCGGGCTTCGTCGGCTCGGGCCGCGGCGGCTTGGCTGCGCCCGCGTTCCTCGTCGAGACGTTCGGCAGCGGCGTCAGCGCGAGCCTCGCCTGCTTCGGCCCGCGCGGCGGCAGCCTGCCCGCGCCCGCGTTCCTCATCGAGCGCGGCGCGGGCCGCCGCGAGTTCGGCGGTCAGGGTGGCCACCGCGGCGGCTCGCTCGCCGGCCAGCGCCGCCGCTGCTTCGGCTCGCTCGCCGACCCGGGCCAGCTCGTCGCGGACCGCGGCCAGCTGGCCTTCCGCGCGTTGCTGCTCCTGCGCGGCGGCTCGCCGGGCGGCACGCTCGGCGTCTCGTTCCCGGATCGCCGCGGCCTTCTCCTTCTCGGCGGCCGCTGCGGCTTCGGCCGCCTCGTCGGCGATCTCCCGGGCCCGGGCCGCGTCGGCCTCGGCCAGGCCACGCTGCCGGCGGTGGTCGTCGGCCTCGGCCAAAGCCGCGTCCCGCTCCCCGAGCGCTGCGGCGGTCGTCGCCTCGAGCTGGTGGCGCAGCGTCGTGAGCGTCTCCACGAGTCCCCGGGCCGGTTCGAGTACCCGGTCCACCTGGCCGGCGAGAGCCGTCACGGCCGTGTCGTCGAGCTCGGTGTCGCTCTCCCGCAGCGATTCGGCGTCCGACAGGACGGCTTCGGCGTCCCGGCAGCTGAGGTTCCGCCGGCCCCAGGTCTTCCCGTCCTGGCAGAACCGCGCCCGGCTCCCCCGGCCGACCGCGGGCGGCAGCGGCGCTCCGCACCTCCGGTACTCGCAAACCCGGATCTGACCAGCGTCTTCCGTCATGATCAGGACTCTATCAAAGCTTCTGATCAGAACCAGATCGATCTGTTCAAAATCAGAAGATTCTGTGGAGTTGTTCTGGGTTCGGATAAGGTCACATATCCGAACTCAGAACCCCTGGAGTCCGGATCGCCCCCTCGAAAACTGGGCACCCCCTCGCGGTCGCGAAATCCCGTGGACGCCGCCGGGAGGATCGAGGCATGAAGATCCCCGCGTCCGACCACGAGACGACCGTGACCGTCCGCGGCACCCGCGGACCCGCCGTGGTGCTCGTCCACTCCCTCGGCCTGGACCGGCGGATGTGGGACCCGGTGCTCGACCGCCTCGCCGAAGGCCGCCGGGTGTTCGCCTACGACGTCCGCGGGCACGGCTCCGCCGCCGGGGCGCCGCAGCCGTTCACCATGGCGGCCACCGCCGCCGACCTGCTGGCCGTGCTCGACGCGCTCGAACTGGACACCGCCCACGTCGCCGGGCTGTCGCTGGGCGGGGCGATCGCGCAGACCGCCGCCGTCGCCGCGCCCGGGCGCTTCGCTTCCCTCATCCTCATGGCCGCGCCGGACCGGCCGGTTCCCGACGCGTTCGAGGAACGCGCGCGGATCGCCGAGACCGGCGGCATGGCACCGCTGGTCGGCCCGACGCTGGAACGCTGGTTCACCCCGGAAGCCCTGGCCGCCGGCACCGACGGCGTTCGCTACGCCCTCGACTGCCTGACCTCGTTCGATCCGGCGACGTGGGCGTCGGTGTGGCGCGGCTACGCCGGCCTGGACGTCTACGAACGGCTTCGCGAGTTCCCCGCACCCGCGCTGGCGCTCGCCGGCGACGCGGATGCGTCGATCCCGGTCGAGGGCATGGCCGCCATCGCCGGCCGCATCGGCGGCGGCGCGAAGTTCGCCGTCGTGCCCGGCGCCCCGCACATCCAGACGCTGGAACAACCCGGCGCGGTGGCCGACGCCCTGGCCGGGTTCCTGCCCGCGGAGATCGACATCCCGTAACCTTCGGCGCGTGCCCGAGCTCGAACCGGTGACCGACGCCGTCCTCGCGGCGGCGAGCCCGCAGGACCGGCTCGCCCTGCTCGACGAGGCCGCCGCCCGGCACGTCGACGGGCAGCGGCCGCCGAACACGCTCAAGGCCTACGCCCAGGACTGGCAGGTCTGGCAGGACTACACCGCCGAAACCGGGATCCCGCCGCTGTCGGCGTCGATCGGCGCGCTGACCGGGTTCGTCGTGTGGCTCGAGCGGGGGCGCACCCTGCGTCCGGACGAACGCGCCGTGCCGGAGGTACCCGAACGAGCTGCCCCGGCCGCGCCGTCGACGATCGAACGGCGGCTCACCGGCGCGCTCGCCGGGTTGCGGCACCACAAGGTCGTCGTCGATCCCGAAGCGAGCCGCGCCGCCTGGCGGGCGCTGAAGGGATACCGGCAGCGGCTGGCCCGGGAGGGGATCCAGCGCGGCCGCGGCAAGGCCACCATGGTCACCCTCGCCGACCTGCGGGCGATGTCGCGCGCCTGCCCGGACACCCTCGCCGGCGCCCGCGACCGGGCGATGCTGCTCATCGGGTTCCCGATCGCCGCGCGCTGCTCGGATCTGGCGAACCTGCTGGTCACCGACGTCGAACCGGTCGACGACCGGGGCCTCGCGGTGACCGTGCGGCACGGCAAGAGCACCGGTGACATGGTCGTCCCCCGGCGCGACAGCCCCGACACCGACCCCGTGCGGGCATGGCACGCGTGGCGCTCCGGCGCCGGGATCACCGAGGGGCCCGCGTTCCGCCGCGTCGACCGGCACGGCAACGTCGGGGTGCCCGCGCTCAGCACGACCGGCGTCAACCAGATCCTCACCCGGGCCGGCGTCCGCGCGGGCCTGCCGTACCCGGTGACCGGGCACTCCCTGCGGTCCGGGTTCGCCACCGAGGCACGCCGGGCCGGCGCCGACGACCTCGCGATCGCCGACCAGGGCCGGTGGGTGCGCGGCAGCCGCGCCCTCTACGAGTACATCCGCCGGGTCGACCAGTGGAACGACAACGCGGCCGGCGTGCTCGACCTCTGAGTCAGCGTGCGCGGGTCGCGCCGACGACCTCGCCGTCGAGGCGGGCAAGCCAGCTCCCGCAGACGCAGCGCACGTAGTCGAGCCGGTGGGAGACAGGCTGCGCCGCGGACGCCGGGAGTTCGGCGAGCGGCCAGCCACAGCGGGGGCAGTGGTTCCGGTCCATGCCCCGATCGTGCTGTAATGCCTCAGTGCACTTCAACCCTTACGGCGGCCCGGCCGCGCTCGTGGCCGCCGACCTGGTGAACGCGGGGTCGGCGAGCGAGCTCCTCGACGGGATGGTCCGCAACGGCATGGCCATCCCCGCCCTCACCGGCGACGAGGCGGCGCGGATCGGCGAATGGGCGCACCGGCTGCGCCCGGTGTTCACCGCCGACGCCGGCGACCGGCCCGAGCTGGTCAACGAGCTGCTCGCGGAAGCGGCGTGCCGCCCGTACATCACCACCCACGACGGCAAGCCGCCCCACCTGCACTACTCGGCCGAAGACGCCGGCCCGGTCGGCCGGGTCCGCGCCTACACCGCGGGCGGCCTCGCCCATCTCGTGTGCGAGGCCCCCGACCGCCTCGGCATCTGCGACCGCGAAGGCTGCGAAACGGCGTACGTCGACACTTCGCGCAACGGCCGCCGCCGGTTCTGCTCGACGCGCTGCGCGACCCGCGTCCACGTCGCCGACCACCGGGCCCGGCAGATCAGCGCTTAGGCGAAGACCTCGGCGAGCCACGTCCGCCAGCCGCGCTCTTCGGCTTCGGCGTCGATCTCGGCGAAGTGGTGGCGTCCGATGCCGATGGGCCAGCCGAAAGCGTTGCGGCCGTAGAACCGGTAGAGCGCGTCCGCGGTCCGGACGCCGAGGAAGTTCGGGGTCGCGTAGTCGACGACACCTTCGGCTCCCCGGACGGTCACCCGGTCTCCGAACTGCGCGTTCACCGGCACGCCGAGCGCTTCCTTCAGCTTCGTGAAGCCGTCGGCCGACGCCGAGGACTCCGGCGCTTCGGTCATCGCGTAGGTGACGGCGCGGCCGGCGAAGTGGATCAGGTACTCGCCGAGGGAGTGGTAGTAGAAGGCGGTGTGCTGGCGGCAGGCGTCGTAGTTGGTGTCCCAGTCCTCGAGGAAGACGCCGCGGTGGGTGAACTTCAGGTGCGTGGTGTCGCCGCGGCGTTCGAAGGTGTAGTCGAGCTGGTTGAACCAGTCGCCCTCTTCACAGCGGGTCGCGAAGTGCGCACCCGGCTCCCAGGCGGTGACCACGCCGCCGTGGAAGGTCAGCCCGGTCTCCTTGCCCCCGACCCGGGGTTCGTACGAGATGGGCCAGGACCAGCCCCCGGCGTCGACGGTGATCGCCCGCCAGCAGGCCTCCGGCGTGGCGGCCAGCGTGCCCTCGAACCCGACCTCGAATTCCTTCGTCATGACTGTCTCCTTGGATGCGATCCGGCTTCTGCCAGGACGTCATCCGGGAGCGGCCGGAATCGACAAACCACGCGGAGGTTTTCCCGCCCGCCACGCGAGCACCGTGGGGAGCGGCTCGCCGGTGGGTGGCGCCGACCTTGTCCCGAAGGCCCCGGTCGGTCCATGACTCCTTCGTCCAGCCGGGTTCGCGGTAGCCGGGACGGAGCACGACGGCCCGCTCGTCGGACCGGTCGGCGAAGCCGCCGCAGAAGCACGGGTGCACGCCGACGTGCACGAACACCCCGCCGGGAGCCAGGACGCGCGCGGCCTCGCGCAGCACCGCCGGGTACGCGGGCCTGTCCGTGTGCACCATGATCGCCACGACGGCGGGCAGCGAACCGGTCGCGAACGGCAGCGCCTCGGCGTCACCTCGCACCACCGGCAGCCGGGCCGCGGCGTGGCGCAGCATTCCGGCGGAGACGTCGACGCCGACCGGGGTCCGGCCGAGCTCCCGGAGCGCGCCGCCGTGGACACCGGTGCCGCGGCCCAGCTCGAGGCCCGGCCCGGAGCCGGGGCCGAGAAGCCCCCGCAGGGCAGGCCCGATGGCCAAGGGGTCGTCGCGCTGCCCGGCGAGGAACGTCGTCTCGTACCGGCCGGCGATCGCGTCGTAGGCCGTCATGACTCCCGTGTACCGGCCGCCGGCCACGGAGAGCCAGGTATTCCGCGGCGGGCGAAGCCGGCTTGTCGAGCGGCCCGCCGCGGGGCATGATGCACAGAGCTGGGGCTCTTTCCTTCACGATCACGACTCGCGCACTCGCCGTTACCGGCCGGTAACGTGGTGTCCGGCGTATCGAAACCCGCATACGGGCCGGCATCGGCGCGCTGCCTATACTGCCCGGCATGACCTACAGCGAACCGGCACCATCAGCGGACAGCCGCGCCCGATCGCTGGCGTCGTCATCCTCCCCGGCCGTTCCTCCGACGGGAATTACCATCTATGGATGCGGTCAGGACGAGGCCGCTTTGTTCCGGGAGCTGGCGCCTCGCTACGACGTGATACCGACCATCACCGAAGCGCCGGTATCCGAAGCCAATGCCGAATTGGCCGCCGGAAACCTGTGCATCAGCATCGGTCACAAAACCCGGGTCACGAACCCCGCTCTTCAGGCGCTCGCCGAAACCGGCGTGAGGTACATCTCCACGCGAAGCATCGGATACAACCACATCGATGTGACGTACGCGGAGAGCATCGGCATCACCGTGGAAAACGTCGCGTACTCACCCGACAGCGTGGCCGACTTCACGCTGATGCAGATGCTGATGCTGATGCGCAACGCGAAAACCATCATCTCCCGCGCGGGTGTCCACGACTACCGGCTGAACGACGTCCGCGGGAAAGAACTGCGCGACCTGACCGTCGGGGTCGTCGGAACGGGCCGCATCGGCGCGGCGGTCATGGACCGGCTGCAGGGTTTCGGCTGCCGGATCCTGGCCTACGACACGCGTCCGGTCGCCGACGCCGAATACGTTTCCCTCGACGAACTGCTGCGGTTGAGCGACATCGTCACCCTGCACACCCCGCTCACTCCCGAGACGCACCACTTGCTGAACGCGGAGCGCATCGAGCAGATGAAGCAGGGCGCGTTCGTGATCAACACCGGCCGCGGGCCCCTCATCGACACCGAGGCCCTCGTCCCGGCCCTGGAAAGCGGCAGGCTGGGCGGCGCGGCACTGGACGTCCTCGAAGGCGAGGAAGGGATCTTCTACGCCGACCACCGGGACAAGCCCATCAAGAACAAATTGCTGCTGCTGTTGCAGGAACTGCCGAACGTGATCGTCAGCCCGCACACCGCCTACTACACCGACCACGCTCTGAGCGACACCGTCGAAAACTCCATCGCGAATTGCATGAAATTCGAAGGCAGGAACCAGCATGGATAGGCTGAAACTCGCAGTGATCTTCGGCGGTACGTCCGAGGAGCACCCCATCTCCGTCAAGTCCGCTCGCGAAGTCGCGAAGAGCCTCGACACCGAGAAGTACGAGCCGTACTGGATCGGGATCACGCAAAGCGGTGCTTGGGTGCTCTGCGACGGCCCCGACGGTGACTGGGAGAACGGCGCCAACAGCCGGCCGGCCGTGCTGTCGCCGGACCGGACCGTGCACGGGCTGCTCGTCCAGGGCGACGGCGGGTACGAGACCATCAGCCTCGACGTGGTGTTTCCGGTCCTGCACGGCAAGCTCGGCGAAGACGGCGCGATCCAGGGCCTGTTCGAGCTCTCCGGCGTCCCCTACGTGGGCTGCGACGTCCAGAGCTCCGCGGTCTGCATGGACAAGGCCCTCGCCTACGTCGTCACCCGCGGTGCGGGCATCGCCACGCCGGACTTCTGGATCGTCAACACCGACGACGACGTCGACACCAGCCAGTTCGAGTACCCCGTCTTCGTGAAGCCGGCCCGTTCGGGTTCGTCCTTCGGTGTCACCAAGGTCTCCAGCGAAGAAGAACTGGCCGCCGCGCTGGAAACCGCGCGCGAGTACGACACGAAGGTGCTCATCGAGGCGGCCGTGATCGGCAGCGAAATCGGCTGCGCCGTCATGGGCAACGACCCCGACCTGGTGACCGGTGAATGCGACCGGGTCGCGCTGTCCCACGGCTTCTTCCGGATCCACCAGGAAGCGACGCCGGAAACCGGTTCCGAGAACTCCTCGTTCATCGTCCCCGCCGACATCCCGGACGACAAGCGCGCGCTCGTGCAGGAGACGGCGAAGAAGATCTACCGCGCCCTCGGCTGCCGCGGCCTGGCGCGAGTGGACCTGTTCCTCAAGGAGGACGGCACGGTCGTCCTCAACGAGGTCAACACCCTGCCCGGCCTGACCTCCTACAGCCGGTACCCGCGCATGATGAACGCCGCCGGCCTGCCGCTCGGCGAGGTGATCGACCGGCTGGTGTCGCTGACCCTGACCGGGAAGCTGCAGTGATCGAAGAAGGCTTCGCCTTCGTGGACGAACTGGTCCCCGGTATTCGCTGGGACGCCAAGTACGCCACGTGGGACAACTTCGTCGGCAAACCGGTGGACGGCTACCTCGTCAACCGCATCGTCGGCACGAAGGCTTTGTGCGGTGCCCTGGAGAAAGCGCGGGACAAGGCCGAATCCCTGGGGTTCGGCCTGCTTCTCTGGGACGGTTACCGGCCCCAGCGCGCGGTGGACCACTTCATGCGCTGGTCGAAGGAACCGGAAGACGGCCGGAAGAAAGCGCGGCACTACCCGAACATCGATCGACCGCAGATGTTCGAAATGGGTTACGTCGCCGCCAAGTCGGGCCACAGCCGGGGCAGCACCGTCGACCTGACGATCTTCCACCTCGACACCGGGGAACTCGCCCTCATGGGCGGCGACCACGATGTGATGGACCCGATCTCGCACCACGGGGCCGAGGGAATCACGGCCGAGGAAACGCGCAACCGTGCCCACCTCTGTTCCATCATGGAGGATTCCGGGTTCAGCCGGTACGACAGCGAGTGGTGGCACTACACGCTGAAAGACGAGCCGCACCCCGACACCTATTTCGATTTCCCGATCGAATAACCGCCGGACCCGCGCTGGGCTCGTCGGTGAACCGCTGAGGTTCGCCGACGAGCCCAGCGGCTCGTTCGGCGGCGCGGTGGTTATGATCGGGCCATGGAAAGCAAGCGCTTAGTCAGCCTGGGTGACTCGTTCACCGAAGGCGTGGGGGACGACGACCCGGCCGCCCCGAACGGCGTGCGTGGCTGGGCCGACCGCGTCGCCGAGCAGCTCGCCGCCCGCGAGCCGGACTTCCGCTACGCCAACCTCGCGATCCGCGGCAAGCTGATGGGCCAGGTGCTGGCCGAGCAGCTCGAGCCGGCCCTGGCGATGGCGCCCGACCTCGTCACGCTCTACGCCGGCGGCAACGACCTGATGCGGCCCAAGGTCGACATCGACGCGCTGATGGCCGACTACGAAGTGGCCGTCGAGAAGATCCGCGCGACCGGTGCCCGCCTGGTGCTCTTCACCGGCGTCGACGGCGTCGAGGACGCGCTGTTCCGCAAGATGCGCGGCCGGGTCGCGATCTACAACGAGTTCGTCCGCGCCATCGCCGTGCGCCACGGCGCGCTGCTGGTGGACATGTGGGCCATGCGGCAGCTGCGTGACCGGCGGTTCTGGGCGCCGGACCGCCTGCACCTCAACGCGCTCGGGCACGCGGAGATCGCCATCGCGGTTCTCACCGCGCTCGGCGTCGACCACCCGCTGACGGCGACCGAGCTGGGCCCGCGTGACGTCTTGAGCCCGGCGCAGCGCCGGGCAGAGAACCTCCGGTGGGCGCAGGAGCACGCACTGCCGTGGGTCCGGCGCCGGCTGCGCGGCGAGTCGTCCGGTGACACGCTGGCCCCGAAGCGGCCGGCGCTCGAGCCGGTGAGCTCAGCGCCCCTCCCCCGCTGACGCGGCCGGGCGGAGCCCGTCGAACAGGATTTCCACGGCCCGGTCGCGCAGGCGCGCGTCCGGGGCGGCGTATTCGGCGGCCCGCGCGACCCCGATGATCACCGGGATCAGCTCGCCGACGACGAGGTCCTTCCGGACCGCGCCCGCCCCCTGCGCGCGCGAGAGCAGCACGCCCAGCGACTCGATGAGCCGGGCACCGGCGTCGGACTTCATCATCGGCACGGTGACGCCGGCCGCGGTGAGCGCCTCGAAGTAGGCGTTCTTCGCGCTCGACATCTCGATCCAGCTGGTGAGGAACGTGAAGAACGCGCCGCCCGGGTCGGCGGAGTCCGCGGCGACGGCGGCCTCGGCCTCGTCGACGAACCGGCGCAGCCGGGCGAACAGCACCGCTTCGAGCAGCGCCTCCTTCGTCGGGAAGTGCCGGAACACCGTGCCGATGCCCACCCCGGCGGCGCGGGCGACCTCCTCGGTGGGTGCCCCGGTGCCCTTGGCGGCGAACACGCTCTCGGCCGCCTCCAGCACACGCGCCCGGTTGCGCCGGGCGTCGGCGCGCAGGGGTTTCGGCTCGGCGGGGTCAGCGGCTCGGGTCACCACCTGATCCTAGTCCGGCAGCGTGTCGAGCAAGCGGGCCAGCGCCCGCGGCACGTGGGAGCGCCAGCCGCCGCCCATGATCCGCCGCGAGACACGCTGGAACTCGTCGTCCGGGTCGAACCCCTCGTGGCTGAGGAAGAGCCGGGTGCCGGTGCCCTCCAGTTCCAGCCGCCAGGTGACCGTCCACTGCGGACCCCAGCGGATGCTGAGCTTGCGCTCGGGCTCGACCTCGAGGACCTCGCACGCGACCGGGCCGCCGGCGAACCCGGCGGCGGGCACCGGCTGGGCCAGCAGCTCGAACCGGTGGCCCACCACGGGCTTGATGTCGTTGGGCATGCCGAGCCACCGTTCGAGCAGGTCCGGTTCGGTCAGCGCACGCCACACCTTGCGGGCCGGGTGGGCGAGGAACTGGTCGACGTGCACGGCGGTCGGATCGTCGCCGGTCACCGGTCGTCCTCCTCGTCGAGCAGGTCACGCAGGGAGGTGAGCTTGGTCCGCCAGAACCGCTCGTACGGCGTGAGCCAGTCCGCGACCTCTTCGAGCGGGGCCGCGTCCAGCCGGTAGACGCGGTTGCGGCCTTCCCGCCGCTCGCTGACCAGGCCCGCCTCCCGGAGCACCCGGAGGTGTTCCGAGAGACTGGGCCGGGCCATCGAAAACCGGTCCGCGATGGCACCGGCGGCCATCGGGCCGTCGAGCAGCAGCCGCAGGACTTCGCGGCGAGCCGGGCTGGCGAGGGCGGCGAAGACGTCGTCGTTGACCGGCATCAGCGCGGGACGTTGCCGAAGTCCGACGGCTCCAGCAAGCCGAGGGTGTGGCCGTCGAGGTCCTTGAACGAGGTGGCGCGGCCCCACGGCCGTTCCTCGGGCTCGGCGACCTCGACGCCGGCCGCCCGCAGGGCGGCGACGTCGGCGTCGAGGTCGGTGGTCTGCAGCTGGAAGTGCTGTGTCCCGCCGCCGATGCCGGTGACCTGCTGATCGGTCAGCACCACGCCGGTCTTCGCGCCCTTGGGGGCCACCATCACGAAGTGGCCGCCTTCGGGTGTGCGGCGGTCGACGAGGGCTTCGAACCCGAGCTTGCCGACGTAGAAGTCCCGCGCGCGGGCGTGGTCGGCGACGGGCAGGGTCAGGAACTGCACGTGGGTGATCGTCATGCCCGCCACCTTACGTAGGAGATTTCCTACATGTCAACGGGGCTGCCGAACCACCGCTCCAGTGCCGCTCGCAGGGCCTTGCGCTCGGTGTCGTCGGGCTCCGCCGAACTGGACGCCCAGGCGACGTAGCAGTCCGGGCGCAGCAGCATCGCCGTCACCTCACCTTCGGCGCGCCCGGCGATGAGATCGACTCGGTCGGTCCACCCGCGCAGGTCGTCACCCAGTGAGCCGGTGAAGTCCAGCAGCAGGGGCCGCGCCGTGCGGGTCAGCTCGGCGAGCCGGGTTCCGTCGTCCAGGGCGAGGTCCGGGGCCCACCGGCCGTCGAGCGGGTGCTCGGTGGCCGGCTCGTACCGGATGTCGGCGCCGGACATCAGGTCGGCGATGTGCCGCACGGTCCCCGGCAGCCGGAGCAGCTCGCCGAACAGCTCGCGCAGCGCGGTGATTTGACTGCCCGGCCCGATGAGCGCGGACTGGGCCTGGGTGTGCATGACGACCCGCTCGGCGGCCGGGCGGCGCTCGGCCTCGTAGGTGTCGAGCAGCCCCGGCGGCGCCCAGCCGTGGATCTCGGCCGCGAGCTTCCAGCCGAGGCCGATCGCGTCCTGCATGCCGAGGTTGAGCCCGGGCCCGCCGATCGCGGAGTGGACGTGGGCGGCGTCGCCGACCAGCAGCACGCGACCTTCCCGGAACCGGTCGGCCAGCCGGGTGTTGCGCCCGTGGAGCCGCCGTCCCAGGTGCGGGCCCTCGCCTTCGGGCGGCCCAAGAGGGACGTCGGCGCCGAGGACGCGGCGGACGCTCTCGCGCAGCTCGGCCACGGTCATGGCCTTGTCGTCGCCGGTGTCGTCCGCGACCCACTCGATGGTCGTCACGGACGTGCCGTCCTGGAGCGGCGCGTAGATGAACAGCCCGGTTTCCGTGCGGTAGTGGGAAACCGCCGGGATGACGCCGTGGCCCGGAACCCGCAGGCCGCCGGTGGCGGGGTCGAGGATTTCCTGCGGGACGGTGACGTGCGCCGACCGGGAGACGCTGCGGTCCTCGGTGACGCCGGGAAAACCGATGCCGGCCAGTTTCCGGGTGGCGCTGCGGCCGCCGTCCGCGCCGACGAGGTAACGGGTTTCGAGGGTGTACGGGCCGTCCGGGCCGGTGATCT
This sequence comes from Amycolatopsis sp. NPDC021455, assembly GCF_040640995.1. NCBI lineage: Bacteria > Bacillati > Actinomycetota > Actinomycetes > Pseudonocardiales > Pseudonocardiaceae > Amycolatopsis > Amycolatopsis sp. NPDC021455. The sequence goes on from NZ_JBFACT010000015.1 coordinate 162,321, forward strand.
GGAGGGTGACGCTGCCGGCGTCCTGGTCGAGGCCGGTGAGCTCGTGGCCGCGGCGGATCTCGACGCCGAGTTCGGTGGCGCGCTCGCTGAGCATCGCCGCGATCCGCCGTTGCGGGACGGGCAGGATGTGGAACGGAATGTCCGGGACCAGGGTGAGGTCGAGTGGCATCGCGCCGAAGACGAACCGGGGCGTGGGCGGGCCGAGCGGTCCGGCGAGCCGGTCGTGCAGGCCGCGGCGGTCGAGCATCCGGACGACCTGGCCGACCATGCCGTTGGCGCGGTGCTCGGTGGTCGGTTCGGGCAGCCGTTCGAGGACCAGCGGCCGGACCCCGGCGAGGCTGAGCTCACAGGCGAGCATGAGGCCGTTCGGGCCGGCTCCGGCGATGACGACGTCGTGCATGACGGAACTCCTTGGTGGGTGGTCGCGAAAAGGGCAGGACGAATCCGCCCGGCGGGTGCCGGGCGCCCTCGGTGATCGATCGAAATCAGTGCGGTGCGGGCAGTCCGGCGGCGAGCCGGCCGAAGACGTCGCGCAGGAGGTCGGCCATCGAGCCCGGCGGTTCGGTGTCGAGCCACTGCCCGATGACCACGTTGAACGCGGCGACCACGGTGGCCGCCATCAGCCGCGGGTAGAGATCCTTGGCGGCATCGGTACCGGTGCGCTCGGCGATCGCGGCCGCGAACTCGGCTTCCGCCGCGGCACCGGCTTTCGCGAACTCGCTCTGCAGTGCGGGTTCGGCGACCATCAGGCGGATCCCGCTGAGCCACTGCTCGTCGGGGAAGAGCTTTTCGGGCGTACCGTCGCCGAGGGCGAACCCGGTCAGGGCCGCCTCGGTGACGGCGGTCCAGATCGGTTCGTCGGCAGGGCGCTGCCGCAGCTGCTCGGCGATCGAGCGGGCCCGCTCGAAGTGCCGGGCCGCGATGGCCTCGCCCTTGGTGGCGAAGTAGTTGCTGAAGGTTCGGGTGGACACCCCGGCCTCGGCGGCGATGTCCTCGATCCGGACGTTGTCCAGCCCGCGTTCCACCACGAGCCGGATGGTGGCCCAGCTCAGCGCGATGCGCGTTTCCCGCTTCTTGCGCTCCCGCAGCCCGCCGCCGTCGATGTCCATGACTCCACCGTACCGAACTTTGCAGACTCTGCAAAGTTGCAGAGTCTGCAAAGTTTGGGTCAGCGGGAGTTCGGCCTGGGGAGGGCGACCCCGGCGGCGCGGAGCTTGGTCTCGACGAGCGTGAGCAGCCGGGAACCCGGCTCTTCGCCGTGGTGGGCGATCAGTTCGTACCGGGTCGCCGCCTCGGTGCCGGCCTGCAGGCCGGTGACGATCTTCAGCCGCCCGGGGTTGGCGAGGTAGTGGTCGACCACGGCGGTGGTGAGCTCGTCGATCCGGGGGTCGTCCGGCGCCCAGCTCGCGGCTTCGGCGCCGCGTTGGATCAAGGCGACGTACTCGGGATCGTCGAGAGCCTGCTCGACGTCGGCCAGGTAGGCGTCGAAGCCCTCGGGAACCAGGGCCTTGGCCAGCACCCAGCCCTCGCGGGTGGCCGCCACCTCCTCGGCCGGGAAGCCGAGGCCGGGCATCCGCTCCAGCAGGGCCACCGCGCGGTCGGGCAGCAGAGCGCGGTCGCCGTCGGCGAGCCGGCGCAGCGTTTCGCGCCGGGCGGTCAGCTCGTCGATCCGTTCGGTGAGCTGCCGCTCGACGCCGGCGATCGCGGTGGGGAACTCCGCGGCGTCGCTTTCGAGCAGGGGGCCGACCTCGGCCAGCGGGACCCCGGCCGCGGCCAGCGTCCGGACCCGCACCAGCCGCAGCAGCTCGGCCGAGCCGTAGCGGCGGTAGCCGGAGCTGTCGCGCTCCGGCTCCTCGACCAGGCCGAGCTTGTGGTAGTGCCGCACCGTCTTCACGGTGACGCCGACGAACGCCGCCGCCTGCCCGATCGTGACCCCTGTCCTCATCGGCCCAGCTTGCCGCAGAACACCGCGTCGACGAGCTTCCGCTGGGCGTCCTGGAACGCCGCCGCGACGGACAGGCCGGCATCGTCCACACAGGTCAGTGCCGCGGTCAGCGTCTTGCCGCCGTCGGGAGTGCTGTACATGAGCGCCGCGAAGCCCGCCATGGCGCCGTTGTGGGTGATCACGGTGCCGCCGTCGGTCTCCTGCACGAACACCCCGAGGCCGTAGCCCGTGTTCGGGATGCCTGTCGGGCGCGGGGTGCGCATCTCGGCCAGCAGCCCGGGCGGCAGGAGCTTGCCGCTGTTCAGCGCGGCGATGAAGGTGTGCAGGTCCCGGGTGGTCGAGATCAGGTCGCCGCCGGTGGAGATCCAGGAGGGGTTCTGGCGGGTGATGTCGATCGTGGCGTCGCCGGCGCGGTAGTAGGCGTGGGCGTGCGGCTCGGGGATCTCCGGGGAGGACTCGGGCACCACCGTCCCCGTCAGCCCGAGCGGTCGGAGGATCCGCCGGCGCATCTCGTCGGCGAACGAGTGGCCGGTGATCTTTTCGATCAGCAGCCGGGCGAGCACGTAGTTGGTGTTCGAATAGCTCCAGCCCGTCCCCGGCTCGAACCGGGCCGGCTTGGCCAGCGCCAGGCGCACGAGCTCCTCGGGCCGGTAGGTGCGGAACCGGTCTTCGGCCCACTCCCGACCGGCTGGGCCGTAGGGCATGGGGATGCCCGGCTCGAGCGTGCCGTCGCCGGAGACCTCGCCGGTGAAGTTGAAGACGCCGCTGGTGTGCTGCAGCAGCATCCGCACCGTGATGCGCTCGTCCAGCCCGGACTCCGGCAGGAAGCCGGCGGCGGGCGTGTCCAGGGCGATCCGGCCCTCGGCCACCAGCTGGAGCACCAGGGCCGCGGTGAAGGTCTTGGTGTTGCTGCCGATCCGGACGTGGCCGTCGATCGGCGGCGCGGCGGTTCCGCCGAGCTCGGCCACCCCGGCACTGCCGGCCCACTCGCCGTGTTCGTCGTGGACACGCACGGTGATCCCGGTGAACCCGGATTCGACGATCTCCGCGAGGAGCTCGCGCAGCGCGGACCGGTCCTGCGCGGCGGTGGTCTGGTCGGAAAGGGTGCTGGGCATGGGGTTGGCTCCTCGGGTCCGTGGTCTTCGCGGTCTGGAGCGAGCGTTCACCCTGACCCGAGGTCAACCTCAACCGTGACCTGGCTCACGGCGGCGTCCGACCGGACGATCTTCCGGTCATCGATCGCCGAAACCGTCGGCGGGCGTCACACTGTTGTGTGACGTCAGTCACCGGAGGTGTTGCAGGATGGTTTTGGGAGACGGCGGTGTCACTCACAAGGTGGCATCGGACAGCAAGTCAGGACGAGTCCAGGTACGGCGTGCGGCGCTGGCGAGCGCGATCGGCACGACCATCGAGTGGTATGACTTCTTCCTCTACAACACCGCGGCGGCCTTGGTCTTCCCGCACCTGTTCTTCCCCGCGTCCAGCGCCTACGCCGGCGCCATGCAGTCGTTCGCGACCTACGCCGTCGGGTTCGCCGCGCGCCCGGTCGGCGCCGCCATCTTCGGGCACTGGGGTGACCGGATCGGCCGGAAGGCGACGCTGATCGTCACCCTCCTGCTGATGGGCGTCTCCTCCGGCATCGTCGGGATCCTGCCCGGGACGTCGGCGATCGGCGTCGCCGCGCCGCTCATCCTGGTCCTGCTGCGGCTGGTGCAGGGCATCGCGATCGGCGGCGAGTGGAGCGGCTCGGTGCTGCTCGCGATGGAGTGGGGCAACCAGCGCAAACGCGGCCTGCTGGGCAGTTTCGCGCAGATCGGCGTCCCGGTCGGGCTGGTGCTCGGCACCGGCGGCATGACGCTGCTGTCGGCGACCCTCTCCCCCGACGCGTTCAACTCCTGGGGCTGGCGGATCCCGTTCCTGGCCAGCCTGGTTCTCGTCGCGGTCGGCCTGGTGATCCGGCTGAAGATCCTCGAGACGCCGATGTTCGCGAAGCTCGTCGAGAACCGGCAGACCGCGCGTACGCCGGTGCTCGACGCGATCCGGCACCACTGGCGGGAGATCCTGCTCTCGGCCGGCGTCCGGTTCAGCGAGCAGATGCCGTTCTACCTGTTCACCAGCTACGTGCTGATCTACGTCGTCGCGCGACACGACTTCAGCAAGACGTTCGTGCTCAACGCGGTCCTCGTCGGGGCTGCGTGCGAGCTGGCGATGATCCCGCTGTTCTCGGCGCTTTCGGACCGCTTCGGCCGCAAGCGCGTGTACCTGTGCGGGGCGGTGCTGACCGGTGTGATCGCGTTCCCGTACTTCACGGTGCTGAGCCACGGCGGGCACGTGCTGGTGTTCGTCGCCGTCGTGGTGTCGTTCATCCCGCACGCGCTGCAGTACGGCCCGCAGGCCGCGCTCATCGGCGAAAGCTTCCCGACGCACCTGCGGTACGGCGGCGCCGGGCTCGGCTACCAGCTGGCGTCGGTGTTCGCCGGCGGGCCGGCGCCGCTGCTGGCGACGTGGCTGTTGCACACGACCGGGACGCCGTACTCGATCTCGGGCTACATCGTCGTCGCGGCGGTGGTCACCGTCCTGTGCGTCGTCGCCTTGAAGGACCGTTCGAAGGCCGACATCGACGACGCCGCGGTCTACCACCGCGCGGCACGCACCGGGTGAAAGCCGTGAAGGCCTCCTTCCCGGCCTTTAAGGCCGGGAAGGAGGCCTTCACGGACAAACGAGGGTCAG